>CAZNKO010000008.1:0-7471 GCA_964573855.1 uncultured Gammaproteobacteria bacterium
CGCTGGAGGTGATGCGTGGCCCGCACATCATCTTCATTATATTCGAGAATCTTTTTCAAGATCCTCTCGTCCTTCGTCTTCAGCCAATCCTCAAACCACAGCACGGAGTTTGCCCCGCCGGCGTCCTCACTCCGCCATGTGAATCCAAGATAGGCCGCAATATCTTTGAGCGAATAAAATGGAAGCGGAAAAACGACGCTTCCCCGCGCGACGAGAAACAAGTCAACAAGGTTGCGCTCGAGCGCCTCACGGGCAATCGGCGTCCACCCATGCCGCTCCCCCAACCGCCGCACGACCTCGGCCTCAAATCCGCCGTAGTGATAGATCGGCGCGTCGTGATAGCTCTCAATGAAGGAGAGAAACGCCTGCCACATCTCCTTTTGACTCTCCGGCGCGGGAGCAAAAAAGCTGTGATATTCCTGTTTCCCTTCACTCACAGCGAGCACCCCAAGCAAATAATCGAAGTCGCGCAGCGGATCACTCTCCACATCAAAAAATAATTCGACCCGGCTCTCGGGCAGGCGCGCCCGATTCACGACAATGTGCCGATGCTCGGAAAGCGCAAGCGCTTGGGTCTGGAGGATGGCAAGCCGGCCCGGGTCAAGGTCTGGCACGCGGCGCTCGAGATCCCGGACGGACATGTTTGCCAGTTTGGGAATGGATGTGATGCCGGCTTTTTGAAGCCGTGCGACTTCCCCGCGCCAGACCCGATTCAGGAGCGAAAGATCATCACAGCTCTCGGAAAGTTCGCGGCACTCGGCAAACCACGGCGAACTCTTGCAGCCGGAGGTCACAAAATGCGGCGGCTGTTTGCCCGCGACAATCTCTTCAATCTCATGAAGAGTGAGATGATATTCGGCCTCAAACTCTTCGATGGGGTACGGGAGCGTGACGTTGTCTGGCGTGATGACGTACCCCTGTCGCGGTTTTACGCCCTGGAGCACCTCGAGCAATTCGGCGTAAAAACAGCCTTGGAATTTATATTCATCCATCACGGTCCGCATGGACTTGATATCAGCCGCGACGTAATACCATTTCCCGAGTTTGGACCCGCCCTGCACGCGTTCGAGAATATCGGGGTGGGCAACGTAATGCCGGTCCATGAGCACTCCGCGGTAAATCGTCCGGCGTCCTTCGCGCATGAACGCGAGAGTTTGAAGGAATGCCTCCTCGGTGTCCTCGGCTGTGACCTCGGCGATGTCTTCATCCCTCCCTTCGCGAAGGGAGGGATCGCGGCCCTGTAAAACTTCGCGCTGTTTTTCCGGCAGAAGTCCTTCATCAAGCAGGGCGGACAGGAGCGGGTGGTGCGGCTTCGTGCCGGGAGCGGCCGCATCAAAATAGACCCACGTCGGGCATTTCAAAAATTGAAAAAACGTTTTTTCCGTAATAAGCCTCTGCATACGATCGTCTAAGCTCCAACCTCCAACCACTCACTTCTAACTTCCAACTTCCCACCTCTCACTTCCAATCTAGTATAGACAAAAATGAGAAAATCTGATACGGTCGCTCGGGTTTCACACGAAGGAGGACCCATGCAGAAGGAAATCAGATTTCTCGTGCTGGACGAGGGCCAACGGAGGGTCTTCGATCATCTGTTCGATGGTTTCGGTGTCGAAGTGCAGATCACGAAAGACGTGATCGTCCAAGCCGGACCGATTCCGCAGCCGATGATTTACCTCGTCAACGGATGCGCCGTGTTCATGGACGGCGGGGTCAACGCTACGCTCGGCGAAGGAGTCGCGTTCAACGCGGTCGTTGTGCCGGCCAGACACATGCACAGCTGGCAGGCGCGGAAGGGCGGCACGCGCGTCCGGCGGGTCGCCGGTGACAGCTTCGTTCGGGCCATCGCGATGCCGGACAACAAGCCGCCGTGGGTGATCCCGCCGCCCGCGGAAAAGAAGTGAGACCACGTTCCTGCCCCTGGCTTCGCTTGCTGGGGGCGTTTTATTTTCGTGGAACGTATATCGTGGAATGTAAAACGGAAAACGTAAACGCGACAGACCCTCCTCAACGATTCACGATCCACGTTCCATGATTCACGGGACAATGTATTCCGCCGGCTCGTAGACGTTCCGCGCATTCCAGAGCATCCAACCGGAAACCCCGGCGTCGCGGGCTGCTTTGATTTGCGCTTCGATCAAGGACGCGGTGTAGGTGGCACCCAGATCAAAATCCTGGAGCCATGGGCGGAACTTCTTGCGCGACTCCTCGGGCGGGATCTGTGTCTCTTGTTCAAGAAGTTTCGCTCCCTCGTTCAATGACTTGTTCACGATCTCGTACGGATACAGCGCCGGGTTCCCGTATCCTTCAAATCTGTTTGGATAGTGGGAAGGATAGACCATGGGCGAAATGAAATCTGCGTACGGATAGACGTCCGCGAGCCTTTGCCCGATCCCAAAATCCTCCGTGCGCCAGAACGTCATCCCGAAAAGATCGTGAGAGACGGGGATTCCCTCGTCTCGAAGAACCCCGAGCTTCTTCCAAAATTCCTGCATCACTCCAATCTCGGTCTTTGTCCCGTCGTAGATCGGATAGACAATGTTGCTCAAAATCCCGTCCGACGGGAACCTGACGTAATCGAATTGGATTTCATCAAAGCCTCGCGTGTACGCCTCGCGGGCAAGCGCAAGCGCGTAATCCGTGACAGCAGCTGCCGTTGGATCAAGCCAGAGGCCGCCGATATTGTCCTGCCAAAAATTTCCTTTCCGGGTCCGGAGCGCGATCTCGGGGTGAGCCTCCGCAAACACCTTGTTTTTCATGACCGTAAGCCGCGCGATGCGGTAAATCCCCTGTTCCCCGAGCCGCTTCAGAAGGCCGTCGAGATCTGTTATGTACGGTTCGTTCATTTGGTACGACTCGAGTGTTTTGTCCTGGACGAAAAAGCCAATGGCGCCGCCATCATTTTTCAAATCAATGACCGCCGCGTTCAATCCCATCTCTCGCATGTACGTAAGGAGCTCCTCCCCCCGCAATGTTCCGGCCGTCTCAACGGTCCAATACAGTCCGCGCACTTCCACGGGCAGCGGCACCCGCAAGACCGCGGGCGATTTTTTCTCCTCAAAAATTCCAAACGGCAGTTTTCCATCCAACCCCTCTTGCCACGCCACGATTCCAACCGCCAGCGCCAAAATCAAAAACGCCGGCGCCCATGTTGCGATCCAGCGTTTCAACCGTTGCAGGCGTTCGGGGTTCATACCCCGTCATTTCTTGTTTTCAATCGTCACCGTTGTCATGCGGTCGCCAATCTGAATCTTGTCCACCGCGTCCAACCCAGAAATGACACGGCCGAAAATGGAATAATTTTTTGGCAGAGGAACATCCGCGAGCATGATGAAAAACTGGGAGCCGTTCGTGCTCGGACCGGCATTCGCCATCGCGACGATCCCGCGGTCGTACGTGTACGTATCCGCGAGCTCATCCTGAAACCGATAGCCCGGGCCGCCCGTGCCGTTCCCCTTTGGATCGCCGCCTTGAATCACGAATCCTTCTTCCCGGCGATGGAATGTCAGGCCGTCGTAATAGCCGCCTTCCGCCAAATAGACAAAATTGGAAACCGTGATCGGGGCGGTCGCATCATAGAGTTCGAAAACGATGTCGCCCTTCTCGGTTTTGAGGCGCACGAGTTTGCCGGAAATTTTTTCCGCCGGAAGTTTGCCTTGAAAGGTCCAGGTTTTGAGCACAGAGGGAGGGGGAGAAGAGGCGGAAGAGGGAGAGGAGGAGGAAGGGGTTGACGGGATACAGCCGGCGCCGATCAGGAGGAGGCTGAGAACAAAAAGAAGGGCTAGGGTGATTTTCCGTCGCGTCATATTTCTACCGTTGCGCGTAGGCCCGATCGAAAAGAAGAGCGGTGATCTCCGCGGCCTGCTTCTCGAGCAGGTTCGTCGAACTTAATACAAACATGGAGAGCGTCACCATCATGAGGAGGAGCAGGGCCACAAATACGTTCGCCCCGAACGGCAAATGATGACACTTGTCGCAGCGCGGATGCTGCGGCGTCGGATCACTCTTGTTTGATTTAGTCGCCTTGCGGCGCTTCGCGGTTGGCATAATCCTCCTTGAATGAACGTGAATGAAAAATGAAAATCGAAAATAGTATAGCAATGAATCTGTCCACAGGCAAATTATTCTCTGTCGCACCCCCCTTCTCTAAGCTCCCAAAGGACGCTGACGCGCCAGGTTGCTTCCTTGATGTGCCTCTCGCGCGAGGTGCGGGTGCGCGTGGCGGTTGGTGTAAAGGTGCCGCCACAGCCGCCGCGGGCGAGTTCACGGCCGACGAGGACAAAATCGCTGTCAATGGTGGAGACGGACGCCCAGGCGCGGTAGCCGACAGCGCTAGGCGGAGGGGATGCTAAGAGTTCGCTCAAGAGCACCTGTGTGTCCCTCGGGATATTCTGCTCCGGGATGCGTCCGACCGCCCAGAGCCCTGCGTCCGAAGTCGAAATGGTCGTAAACAGACGGCGCGTATCTGGATCCGGGACCGCTGGATGGATTTTCCAGGCTCCAAAGCTCCGGTCGTTCGCGATGAGTGTAAGATCCGAAGGCACCACTCCCCCAACTCTGATGCCGTCATAAGAAAGAGAGAGTTCGAGCGGTTCGCCAGCAGCCGCTCCTGTAAATATGATCTCATAGACGGGGCCGATCGCGGAGGTGAAGGGGCCGAGAAGGTCCTCCTGAAGGATTGCGTTCATCTGTTCGCCAGGAACCCCGCGGCCCGAAATTGTCAGACGCCCATCCTGAGAGGTGAGACGGAACGCTTCGGGCTCCGGAATCGCGAGCGACCACACCGTGCCGACCGCAACGGCCGCAGCCACGAGGACGAGGGCGATGGCGTGAGCTTTCTTCCCGCGAACCTTCAACCCATGGACCTTCAACCGCGTGCGATGGTGCACGGCGTTTGCTTTCCCCCAAGAAAACAGCGACGGAAGCAATTTAACAAAGGTGAATGTTGTCATGGATTATTCGACGAGATCCAGCTCCGTGAACGCCTCGTCGAGATTATCATCATTTGAAGAGGAGGAAGGGATGCCACCGCCGCCCGCGGGGTCCCGCCCGAAGGCGGGAGAAGGGGCGGAAGGGGTTTGATCGCGCGAAGGAATGCGCTGCACACATCCGGCGCCCGCGAGCATCATCACCGCCAAGAGAATCAAAAGGATTTTCATAAGCCAGCCTCCTGTTTGAATGCCTTCCAATCATCCCGCATCTTCTGGATCAAATTTCGACGCGCCGTTTTATTCATCGCTTTCATGAAAACGATTTTGTTTTCCACAACCTTTGTCACGAATTTCGCCACAGTCGCACGATCCACCCCTTGCGCCATGGTGTCCTCGGCGCGCTGTTCCAGATCATAGAAACGGAAAATAATCAGGTCGTGGACCTTATCCTGAAGCTCTTCGAGACAGTCGGGGGTCGCTCCGCATTTTTTCTTTTCTTCCGCGACGTCCCCAAGCTTCAGCGTTTGCTTCGCGCAATTAGCCCGCGCTGGCCCGGGCGTATTTTTCCAGCACGCATTGTACGCTTTGTAATAGGCAATGCATTCGGTCTGCTCGTCACCCGTAAACGCACGACAGGCCTCGGGCAGATACCGGATCTCGAGTTCGCGCTCCCGGCCGGCCTGGTCGAGATTCAAACGACACAGGACGCGGTCGTAGAGTTTCGACTGCACACATTGGAGATGATCACAGCGCTGGGAGGCAGGCGGGGTCGGTGTATCCACCCCTGGACAATCATTCGTGCGAGAACAAGAGCGGGTTTGATTGCCGAATTTGTCGCACGCTTCCCAGTTGCCGCACTTCCATGTGTCCTGCCGACAGCTCGGCGTACACGTTTGAGTTTCTTTCGGCTTCGGGGTTTGCGCGGACAGACAATCAAAACTCAAGGTACAGGTTCGTGTTTGTTTTCCCAGTGCATCGCACGCGGAGAATTCGCCGCAGTCCCAGGTATCGGCCGTGCATTCCGGCGTGCAGGTCTGCTCTGCCACGGGCGACGGTGTATCCGTCAGAGGACAATCAAAAGATTTCGTGCAGGAACGCGTCTGTTGTCCTGTGGTGGGACAGGCCGTCCATGCTCCGCACTCCCATGTATCGCTCGTGCACGACGGGGTACACGATTGGGTCGTCGAAGGCGACGGATCTGTCACGAACGAACAATCATTGGTAAGGGTGCAGGTGCGGGTTTGTTCCCCTGTGAGAGAACACGCGGACCAGTCGCCACAGCTCCAGGTGTCCGACGAACAGCTCGGGGTTCCGCCCCCGCCGCCGCCTCCCCCGCCGCCACCGGCAGCCCACACAGAACCAGCGCTCGCAGTGAGCAGGATGAACGCAATAAAAAGAAAGCGTCCCATAACGCTTTTATAATATCACAGTGACAAGAGACAAGCGACCTGTGACAAGGGTTTTAACGAAATTTTTCCTTGTCACTTGTTACTTGTCACATGTCACTTCCTTATTCTTACGACTCCCAAGGGAATTCGGCTCGCCCGAAGTGTCCGTACACAGCCGTTGCTTGATAGATCGGACGCACGAGACTCAACCGTTCCACGATCGCTTCAGGGCGAAAATCAAATTGCTCTTTGACGATCGCGGTCAAATCTTTTGTCACTCCCGCCCCTTCCGCCCCCCCAACCCCTTTTGCCTCGACATGCACGGGCTCGGCGCGGCCAAGTGTGTAGGCAACCGTCACGAACGCGGAGGACGCGAGCCCTTGCTCCACAAGTTTGCGTGCGACAAACCGCGCCATGTACGCCCCGGCGCGTTCGGCCTTGAACGGATCCTTACCCGAGAGATGGCTGTCGCCGTGCGGGACAAGCGCGCCGTAGGTGTCGGTCGCGGTCTTCCTCCCCGAGGCGCCCGAATCAGCTTGAAAACCAAACGTCGTAAACGAACCAATCGGATTGATAAAAATCTGGGCGCCGGTCTCGCCCACAACTGGCGTCACGATGCGATCGAGGATCGTGGCCTGCGCATCGCGTGGATTCACCGAGGCGTCGTGGGAGGCGAGCACGGTCACGGCGCACACCTGATCCTTTTCCACCACGAGCTGGACCTTGCCGTCCGGCCGAAGCCAGGCGAACGCTGGATCATTTCTCCGGAGGTCGTCGAGGCGCCGCGCGAGCGCGTGCGCATACACGAGCGGACGCGGGAGCATTTCGCGCGTCTCCGCGGTCGCGTACCCGTGCACAACCACCGTGTCCGATGCGCCGCGCAGGCCCTCCATTTCCTTCGATTGCCGATCCACGTTCACGAACACTTCAATCTCGTCCATGTATCCGATATCGCGGTACACCCGCCGCGCGAGCTCAGAGAGATCAAAATCCGCTTTTGAACTTACCTCGCCGCCGATCATGAGCATCCCGTGGGAGCCCATCACGTCGAGGTCCACCCGCGCCTCGGGGTCGCGGCGCAAAAACTCGTCCACGATCGCGTCCGCGATCTGGTCGCACACTTTGTCCGGCTGCCCGGCAGTTGTTGATTCC
>CAZNKO010000008.1:7481-27668 GCA_964573855.1 uncultured Gammaproteobacteria bacterium
ATTCATAGGATGAAATAGGGTAACAGGATGGAAAGAAAGAATCAATACTCGATAATCAAAATAACGGGCACGAAGCGTGTTCGTGCCCGTACGGCTACAGGGCTTTGACACCCCTTACAACCTGGGGCGAGGGTGCCCGGGATCCGGTGGCGGACTCGGGCTCGGATTCGGCTGGGGGTGACCAGGGTCGCCCGGCCTTTGCTGCAACAAAGCCATGACTCCTCCTTTCTCGCTCGAAAGAGCGTACTCACTCCACTAAAAACTTGTCACTTTTGCATAGCGCTGTCAAGACATAAAGATCCCAAAAAAGAAAAACGCTCGCAACTTGCGTTGCGAGCGCACGATCACCTGCTACGGACAGCCGCCGCGCGCGGGGTCGCCCTTTTTTTCCGGACAGAAATCCAGGAGATCTGGGACCCCGTCTTCGTCCAAATCCGGCGGCGCCTCTTCCGGCAGAACGACCGGCTTTGCGGACTCTTCCGGACATCCGTGATTCGCTGCCGGACCCGGTTTGTCGAAGCATTTATCCTCCGTGTCAAAGACCCCATCCTCATCGAAGTCGACGATTTTGAGCGGCACAAGAGGCGCGTCTACCGGCGGTGGCTTCGCAGACGGTGGCGGCTCTACCCTCGCCGGAGCCGGTTCCACGATCACTTGTGGAGGGGGCGGCGGCATACGCTGTATCTCTGCCGGCGCCACGACATCCGGCGAAGAAGAAGGTGCTTCCGCAGGAGGAGCCGGCGGCACAAACTTCGCGCTCCCGCACTCCCCTGGTGCGTATCCGACCGAGGTGAGCGCACGGAAGGCAGGAACCCCGTACGCCTTCATCATCCCGGTCCCAACGGCTCCCGTGAGAAGAAAACCGAGCACGCACCAGCGCGCGCCGATTCTCCCCTCAAGCGCCCGGGTTGCTGGTTCAGAAAACGAAGCCGGGGACCAGATGGCGAAATCGACTTCGACGCCAGCGTCTCTTGGAGCTACTCCCGTGCCGTTGAACTCATACGCCACCCCAGCCTGGGTCCACCACTCGTTCCCGGTTCGGAGAATCCTGAGGTCGATCTCTGGCCGCGTGCGGAAGCCAAACCGCACGAGACCGTGGATCGGTCCCAAAGCGCCTCCGGCTGCCACCGCGACACCCCCTCCGCCCATCCCGTCGCCGTTCATGGCCTTTGCGTTGCCGCTTGGGATGGAAGCCTGTCCTTCAAGCGTCACATCCCAGGCGTCAGCATGGAGGCCTGCGCGCAAGCGTGATCGGATATCCCCGAACGCCATGGTATCGAGCGTCGGCGACGCCCCGAGAGGGACGAGGGACCGAAGAGATCCGTTTTGAAAGAGCGTCCCCTCCATCTCTCCGCTCAACCCAAGGCGCAATCTCGGGCCCCCAAGGTCGATGTCGAAAAGACCGACCGTTCCCCAGAGGCTTGCACCCACGCGGTTCTCGACGAGCGGCTCACGGACTCCGTCCGCGTGCTCGAGCACGAGCGGCCACACGGCCTCCTGAAGGGCCAGGGACACGCGCCACTGCATCGCTTCGGGAATCGCGGCCCCCTCGGACGTGAGGATGCCGGAGGGATCTCCGACCGGCCGAAGCCGATTCACATCAAGAAGGTCGAGCTCGGCCGCCACGCGCGGCGCGACAAACATCAGAACCACCGCGACGACACGCGTCGTACGCATTGAACTCACCTTTCTCTACAATAAAGCGGAACCGCCGCCCACGGGTTTTTCGGTTCTGACGGGACCACCCGCCTCCCCGAAAGAACGTCTCAATCTAAGCATTTTTGAGAAAAAAGTCAATCCTCGGTCATTGAGTCCTGCCATCTTGCCAAATTCCTCTTTTTCTGATTACATATCCTGGCCATCACAAAGGAGGAAGGCGTGCGTAAAACATGGCTCTTTTTCTACTGGATCCTGGTGTGGAGTACCCTCGGCTGCAACACAAGGCCGTTCGATGGAGCCTCAAGTGTCGAGTGCGTCTGGCCCAAGACAAGCTTCGGCAAGGACCTGTTCGCCGAGTACATCGCGGAGTATAAGGGACGTAAGACGGATTGTATCCTCGCTTTCTATCACATACGCGAGAATGAAGACACGGAGAGCGACATCGTGGCGCCACTCAAGGCGTTCGAGGTCGTCCGAGAACGAGATCTCGGAACGAAGAACCCGTTCGGGTACGCCGAATTCGCCGTGACGTTCCAAGTGGACCTTTCCGAGGCAACGATAGATGAGACGGTCAATGAGTTCTTCGATGAAGAAGGCCGGTTACACCTCGAAGAAGACGAGGATGTCTGGCTTCACTTCGTCGCCCGGGAAGAGGGATCGCCCATGTCCACCAACATGCTCGTGACTGCGTATGGGTGGGAAGAATTCTTCGGAACGTGTCGGGTCGTCAGATTTTAAGATCGCTCATCGTGCAAAGGTGCGTCGTGCCGCTCTTCAAACGGGCGGCTTTTTTTATCTAAAACTTATCCACACCCTACCTAAATTTGGCTAAACAAATACTCTTGCGTTCGGTTTTTGTACGGTATATGATACGAACAGAACACGAACAACAGGAAGTGATTAATCACATTTTTCACCTCAACCACATCAATCACCTTTCTTATGCCCCCGCTCACAAAAAAACAATCTGAAATGCTCTCCTATATCCGCGAGCACATTCGATCGTTCGGATACGCGCCAAGTTATCGGGAAATCGCCGAGCACTTTGACCTCTCCTCCCCTGCCACGGTGCATCAACACGTCAAAGCGCTTCTCGAAAAAGGGGTGATCAAGATGGGAGAGGATGGCGAGGCGCGATCGATCGAGATTTTAAAGGAAGAAAAGCCAACAGAGCCGGCCGTTGCTCTGCCGCTTCTCGGACTCATCACCGCTGGGGTGCCGATCGAAGCGGTTGAGGATAATGAAACCATGGCCGTCCCCGCACAATTCGTGCTCGACGGAGCAAACTCGTACGTTCTCAAAGTGAAGGGGCAATCCATGATTGAGGATAGAATTTTGAACGGCGACTACGTCGTGATCGAACGAAAAAAAAAAAAAAAAAATGGAGAGGTCGTCGTGGCCCTCCTCGACAATGCGTACGCCACGCTCAAACGATTCTATCGTGAACAGAAGCGTATTCGTCTCCAACCCGCAAACAGCACCATGGATCCGATCTTTGTAAAGGACTGCAATATCCAAGGAGTTGTCCGAGCCGTGATCAGAAAGTTCCAACCAGTGTAGGATTCTGCAAATGATTGCTTAAAATTGTCTAAGCGCGGGGTGCTGGGTCTTGGGCATCGAGAGTCGCCGCGTGAGATCTGGATCCTTCCCCCAGACCTGACCTGGTCGATATCTCCTTCGCTTGAGACCCGCCACTTCCCGCTTAGCCCCCGCCGCCTTCTGCTTACTGCCTACTGCTTTCTACCATCTCCTAACGCCTAAAGCCTAACGCCTCTTTATGTCCTCCCTCACCCTTCGTCACCACGACATCACGCTCACTTTTATGCCCTTGCGCCGTCAGCGGAGCGATGTTGCGCGCAAGCGTTGGCTTGCGCTTCTGAACCGCCGCAAAGTTAAAAAAGCCTGGCGGAATTATTTCAATCGGTCCTAATTTCCAAACTCTCCTTCCAAAATGTGCTCTGCAGGGTCGGGGTTGCCGTCTTTCGCCTCAAGCGTAATCACAATTCGCGTGTAGGCCTGATAATCTTTTCCAAGCAGCCCGTTCCATTCAAGCACAAATTCGCCGAGGGAGTTCGTAACCATTTCGCCCGTGGAAAAATAATCAAACGGCACGGGACGCACGAGCCAGCCTTCGTAAAAAAACTTCTCGCGGTCAATTGTGGAGAGCGATGCTTTCACGGAGTGATAATAATGTCCTTCCCCCGTGCCGCGTGTGGCACGTCCACTTGCGGAACCGCCCGTGACGTCCTTAAGCGTCGCTTCTGAGCTTTCCAAATCCAGCCCTGGCGGAAGAGCAGGAGGGATCATGGAAGAAAGGCCTGCGAGAGCCGCATCCGGCGCCGTCGGACGTCCACCTTTTTGCCGAAACCAATAAACACTCGCAGCAAATACTCCGATCAGAATAACAAGGAGGGCGGATGTGCCGAAAACGGTTCGCGCGTTGCGCCGCGGCCGGCTGTAAGAACGACGATTAAACATATAGGAGAACGCTGCCTGTTTTTTAACATCTCCGCCCCTGTCGAGCAGTCGGTGACAGCCCGGCGGTAGCGAGCCGTCTCCCCGCCACAATTTCGTAGATGTTGGCGGGGAGGGCGAGGATTGTTTGAGCGTACGAGCCATTTTATCCCTTCGACGAGCTCAGGGGATAAAATGTGGCGAGAAGCGAGTTCCACAGCCAGGCGAGCGACGACGGAGCTGTCCCGGCAGCGCAGACTCGGGGCGGAGTGAAAATACAGGCAGCCCCATTATAACTCGTCGACGCTCCGCAAAAAATCCCGCGCAGCGGGATCCCGCCCTGCGGGACTTACGGGCCGTGGACGCTCTTTTTTCTCGCCCGAAGAATCGAGCACGATGGTGGGCTCGTCGTCTGAATCAAATGCCGGCGGAGGCTTCCAGCGCGGAGTCGCACCCATTGAACGCAACCGCACCTCCTCTACGATTCCTTTTGGAATCTCTTGTAAAAATTGTGAAGGCTGGTTCAAAATCAAACTTTCTCCCCCCGTGATCGGATAAGACAAAAACAACTGCTTCTGCGCCCGGGTGGTCGCGACATAAAACAAGCGACGTTCCTCTTCAAGCCCCCCATCTTCATTCAGGGCACGCGGACTCGGAAACTTTCCGTCCGCAAGATGCATTATGAATACAACCGGCCACTCAAGCCCCTTGGCTTGATGGATCGTTGAAAGCACGACCCGCTCCTCTTCCACGGGTTCCGCGCCACGGCGCGAGGCTCCATATTCATCTGTGAGTGATACCTCGTCCAAAAATGTTTTGAGCTCCGTATATCCATCAGCGAACAAAGCGAACTGTTCCAAATCTTCCAGACGATCCCGGAAATCCGGATACTCGGCTTCAAGATATTCATCGTAGCCGTTCGCGATCACAGCGCGGATAATGTCAGAAGGGTGCGATCCGGCCGTGAGCACTTTTTTAAAAAGCAAGGAACACTGTTGCCATCCGCGCACCGCCCGCGACGGAAGAGAGATCTCGGAGGCGATGGCATCCTGCATCCGTTCGCATCCGCGCAGCGCTTCGATAATTTTTCCCGCGGTCGCAAGCCCAATCCCTCCGTAGAGCCCAAGCACGCGCACCCAGGCCGTCTCATCTTTGGGATTCGAAAGGAGCCGGGTGTGCGCGACCACATCCTTGATGTGAGCGCGCTCGAAAAATTTCATCCCGCCGCGATAGTCGTACGGGATGTCGCGCTTCATGAGTTCGAATTCGAGCGCCTGCGAATGAAACGCGGCGCGAAAAAGCACGGCCATGGAAGAAAGCGGCGCGTTCATTTCATCGCGAATACGGAGCATCTGCTCGGCAATGTACTGCGCCTCTTGTGCCGCGGTCGCGGCCGGCACGACCGAGGGTTTCTCGAATCTGTTCCGCACGGCCTTCAATTTTTTTTTAAACTGATCGCGGTTTTGTTTGATCACCGCGTTCGCGACGTCAAGAATTTCAGGTGTGGAACGATAATTCGTTGTCAGATGAAATACGTGCGTCTCGGGATACCGATCGGGAAATTGCAAAATGTTTTTAATTTCTGCCGCGCGGAATGAATAGATGCTCTGGGCATCATCGCCGACGACGAGAATGTTGCGATGAACGGATGCCAGTTGCCGTATAATATCGGCCTGAACCGTATTCGTATCCTGATATTCGTCCACGAGAATGTAGCGGAATTGTGACGCGAGACGCTGTTTGACACTCTCGTTATTGTAGAGGAGATCACGCAGACGAATGAGGAGATCGTCAAAATCCAACGCATCCGAGGTCCGCTTGCGGTTTTCGTAGAGCTCCGCGATCCGCTCGATCGTGGGAATCAAGTCGATAAAATTCGGATGCTTCTGCTCCACAACGTCTCGAATGTTTCGCGCCGCGTTTCGACTATAGCTCACCATAGCCTGAATGTTCGCGGGTGAAGGAAACCGGCGGGCAGTCGTATCAATGTCGAGATCTTTGATACAGACTTTAATAAGATCGCGACTATCTTCCTGATCCAGAATCGTAAAATTCGCTGTGTGGCCAACCGCGGGTGCGTACATCCGAAGAATCCGATTTGCGACCGAATGGAACGTCCCGCCCCAGAGACCCGTAAGGGAGGCGCCAAGCAATCCTTCCACACGCGAGAGCATTTCCCGCGCCGCTTTGTTCGTGAAGGTAAGGAGCAAGATCTGGTCGGCCGGAACGCCGTGATCCAAAAGAGAGGCCACGCGGTATGTGATCGTCCGTGTTTTTCCCGATCCAGCTCCAGCCAGGACAAGACATGGCCCATCGCCATGCAAAACAACATCAAGCTGTTCCGGATTGAGTTCTTTTTCGTAATCAATCTTCCGCGACCCATGCACGCCGACGGAAAGGACAAATTCTTTCATACCCGGTACTACAACTTCGATAAAAACTGTTTCTGGAGTAAAACTTTTGATAGTCAGATTCTTTCTGTGAATGTATAGACATGCTTGGAACGACGGACGTTGACAGAAACATCGAAGTTGTAGTCACCGGGCATAGCCTCCACAGCATACCACACCGCTTTTTTACCAGCTTCCGACACCGCCCCCGCCAAAGCCGCCGCCGGAAAATCCTCCGCTGAATCCTCCGCCGCTCCCGCGCGTAGAGGGCAACTGCACGCTGTTCGTCGCAATCCCAAGCGAACTCACATGGTTTCCAAAATCCACGGGGTTGAAGATGGGATAGACCGCACCCATGTACCACGTCGGCTGGGGGAGATTCATATCTTTAAACACCGCGGCCCATTTTTCCACGACCCCAAACACCATCGCGTACGGCAAAAATTTTTCGAAAATTCCCTCCTTCTCCTGCCATTGCATCCGATATTTCTCCGCGGTTTCCAAAAACAACTTGAATCCCTTGGCGTGCTCAAAGGCGAGTGTTCCTTTTTTGGTTTTCTTCGGCATGAACGGCGCGATGATGAGGAACAAGACCCCGACAAGGAGTAAGGAGCCCAGGATCCGAAAACGATCCGTGTCCACCGCGGCCGCGATCCCGACAAACCATCCGAGAAACAAGAACGCGATCCCGATAACCAAAAAAGTTGTTTTGACCGTTGCGGGATGTTTTGCAAAATACCCTTCGCTCGTCAGGGCTTTGGGAACCTCGTTCACGGCGCTGTTGCGCGCCTTTGCCAAATTAATCTCGCGGGCCTTGAGCGTCGCTTCATCACCGCCCCCGAATAGCGCGTCGAAAATTTCTTTTTCAAACGGCTTCAGTACTTCATTCGCCTCTTTGAGTTTCTTGAATTTGTATGCACGCCGTGCGCCGAACATTCCTTTTTCTTCTTCTTCGACAATCTGAAAATATCCGCGCACCGCAAGATCCACGATTCCAGCGGAAAAATCAGCCGGGTGGACTTTCGTATCAAGAAGCGTCCCGATCTCGGTTGGGCGCAAACCATCCGGCGGATCGTATTCGGCAATGATCGTCCCGCGTCCTTTCACGTCCCGCCCATGCCGCCACCACACCCAGGCGAGGAGGAAAACGGATCCCGGGATGAAGATCACGGTGAACACCTTGTCCCAATTGTCCCGCAGCCACCAAGAGAACTCTTGCGAGGCGGACGGCTCTGCCACTACACCTTTCGGAAAACGCACGGACACAGTCAAAAATTTATCCGCCGTCACGACGACCGTTTTGTTCTCGCGGCCCACTTCACAATCCTGCGCGCGTGATTCTTGCGATCCAGTAAAGCATTGGACCTTAAGTTCCGACCCGTCCTTCACCGGCATCTCAATCCGCGCCGTCACGTTTGAAATCTCCTCCGACTGTGTCCCGGTTACGTTCCAATAGAACTCGTCGGTGTCTTCGCCGTAAATAATGGCACGCTCGACACGATACGCAATCACATATTCAAACGGCCCGATGACAGTTTCATCCGGATCGCCAATCTTCACCACTTTATTTTGTCCTTCGCGAAACACTTCGTATGGAACGGAACCGCCGTTGAACGTCACACCACGAATGTCGATCGGCACGGTGACATTCCCGCCTTCCGGATTTTGATAACGGTCCGGAATGTAGCGAAAAAGACCGTGGCGATCTTCAAAAAATTCTCCACGGAGCGTCTCCACGACGTCGAACGAACCGTCAGTGTTGACGGTGATGTCGGAGCGAAAAGATTCGATCGTAAAACCTCCGAGCCCCTGGGCCGAGGCCGCGGGGGCGAGAAGCAGCATCGCGAACACCGCGACGTTAGCGAAGATATTTCTGCTTGTTCGCCACATGTTCGCTGAACGTACGGGCATAGATGACGCGACCGTCAGAGGTCGTGAGGAAATAGTACCAGGGATTGTCCGCCGGGTGGAGCACGGCAAGAATCGCGTTCATGCCTGGGTTTGAGATCGGCCCGGGTGGAAGCCCTGGATACCGATACGTATTGTATGGCGAATCGATCTTTGTCTCCTCGAACGTCACGCTCGTTTTCGTGCTCCCCGTCACATAATTCACCGTGGAATCCGCCTGAAGTGGGATGCCGGCAGCAAGACGTTTCTCAAAAATGTCCGCAATGTTCCGCATGTCATCCACACGGCGAACCTCGCGTTCGACGATCGAGGCGAGGGTTAAGAGGGTGTGGAGATCATCAACAGGCACGGCGTTCTCTCGAAGGCGCCGGTCGAGGGTATCGATCATCCTAGAGGCGATTTCCAAGGCCGTCGCGTTATTACGAAACCGATACGTGTCCGGGAAAAGATACCCTTCAAGATCGAGAGAGGGCGGAACGCCAGCGAGGATCGCTTTCGAATCCTTGAGCGGGCTTGCGGGACCCACGGCGCCCTGCCAATCTACGGCTGTTATATCGGGAAACGCACGCCGAACGGTCTCTTCGATCTGCTTCAAGGTGTAGCCTTCGGGAATCGTGATCTGAATCTCCCGAGAGCCGGCATCGGTGAGAGCAGAGGCGAGAGCGGAAAAACTCATGCCAGGCAAAAGCGCAAAGGACCCAGCCTGGAAGCGCGTCCCCTGCCCCGTAAAACGCAGATACCATTCAAACCACGGAGCGCTCGAAATGATGCGGGCTTCCTCGAGCCGTCGGCTGATCATTCCCGCATTTTCTCCGCTCGCCACTTCAAACGAAATTTCTTTTGCGTTTTCCCCTGGCATGCGAAGCCACGCGTCATAAACAAACGCACTGCCAAGAACGAACACGAGAACGACCAGAATGCCAAATATCCGAAACACAAATTTCATCATAAATACTGATCTTGTCCTTCATCGGTGAGTCGTAGCACGAGTTCTTTCACCCGCTCTGCATCTTCCCGCCGGCACACAAGAAGCGCATCGCCCGTATCCACCACCACGATGTTCTGCATGCCGACGACCGTGATGAGTTTCTCTCTCGGACCATACACAAGCGAACCCCTGGTGTCGATGGTTACACACTGCCCTTTGAGCACGTTCTGCTCGCCGTCCGCGAGACGATCATACAGGGTGTCCCACGTGCCAATGTCGCTCCAACCGAACTCGCCGCGAATGATGAGCACAGAAGAAGGCTCCATTTGCTCTGTGACGGCATAATCAAAAGAAATTTTTGGGAGCGATGAATAAAGTTTTTGGATGTCATCCTGAGCGAAGCGAAGGATCTCATGTGAGATTCTTCGGCCTTCGGCCTCAGAATGACAAAGAGATTGAATCTCCCGCAAAATCTTCCCCGCCTCGGGCGTGTATTGCTCGAGTGCCTCCATAAACTTGCGCGGGGTCCACATGTAGTAATTCGCGTGCCAAAGATAGGAACCGTCTTCGAGATAGGATTTCGCGACATCGTAAGAAGGCTTTTCGCTGTGCCCGGCGAATGCAAAAACATCCACCCCGTCCACGCGGCGGTTTTTTTTTCCGATCTTCGTGTAGCCCAAAACCGTGCTCGGGAACGTGGGTTTGATGCCGATATCCACGAGCTTCCCCGTTTCCCGAATGAGCTTGTCGCCGACCGAAAGACAACGCAGAAACAGCTCCTCGTCCCCGATGTAGTGGTCCGACGGTACGAAGACGAGCGGTTCATCCGGATCTTGGAGCTCGAGCAGGGCCGCGACATATCCCATGGCCGGACCTGTGTCACGTTTTTCAGGTTCGACCATGACATGGGAGGAGTCAATGTCAGGAAACTGTCCGCGAAGCAATCCCTCGAATCCCGGGGAGACGGACAAAAAAATCTTTTCGGCCGGAAACAGCCGGAGAAGCCGCCGATACGTGTCGCGGATCAGCGGCTCCTCTCCGATCACGTCAAAAAATTGTTTGGGTTTTTTGGTGCGGCTCATGGGCCAGAGCCGCATCCCGACTCCGCCCGCAAGAATCACAGCGATCATATCATGTTCTCCCGTAGCTTTCTGCTATGAATGAAAATACCGCGTAGACACCAACCGCCGCACCTAAAATAAAGGGGGACAAAAGAGCGGCAATGATCCCGACCACGGCACCCGCAACCACGTCGCTCACATGATGGACACGCACACGAACACGCGACCACGCGATGAGGATGGCAAAGAAAGTAAAAAGAATGACAAAGCCCGGATGACGCAAGTTTTCTCCCCATAGCACATTGAGAGGGAGGATCGAAAAAACAATGGCTGTGTGTGCGGATGGAAATGACGGTGTCTCAAATAACATCTTAATAAGCGGTCGCTGACCTTCTTGAAACGGTCGTGGATGACGAAAGATTATCTGCAACAAAAAGGCGAGGCCCCAGGCTGTCACCATGGCGATCAAAAAAAGAATTATCAATTTGAACTCGATAACAATATTCAGCGCGATGACACAGAAAATTAAAAACTTCGCACTGAAAATCGCCACCCGATCCAAGAAATTTTTTGGCGGGTCAAGCTTCACAGGGTTCTTACTATAATACTTTCTTTCGTAAAATTTCAAGCTCTCGCTCGCGCCGAGCAAGATCGTCACGGATTTCTTCGGCATCTCTCGGTGCCTGCATATTCTTGTTCGTATACGCGCAGAATTTCCGGATCGGACACATCCAACAGCGCGGCCGACCCGGGATGCAAATATACCGCCCGAATTTCACGAAGACTTGATTCACGATCTTCTGGACGTCTCGCGGGATAATTTTCAAAAGTGCGGCTTCGGTTTTCTCCGGCGTATTTGTTTTGACCCACCCGAGTCGGTTCGTCACACGATGGACATGCGTGTCGACCGCGATCGCAGGCTTTTCAAAACAGGCGACCAAAATCACGCTCGCGGTTTTTCGTCCGACTCCACAAAGACTTACAAGCTCCTCCATGGTCTTCGGAATCTTCCCCCCATGGACCTCCTGAATCCTCTGGGCCATTTTTTGCAAGTTCTTCGCCTTCTGCCGATACATCCCGATCGTGTTTATCTTCGTCTCAATCTGCTTCGGCGTTGCCTCGGCAAGTTTCTCAACATTTGGATATGCCTCAAAAAATTCAGGCAGGAGCTTCAACACCTGTTCGTCTCTCGTCCGCGCCGACAAGATGACGGCCACAAGTGTCCGATATGCCTGCCTGCCGGCAGGCAGGGATCCCCCGATCTCCATGGCTCCCGGATTCGGAAACTGTTTTTTGAGTGTCTTGAGTACCGTGCGAATTTCAGATTGAGGTGCCATAAGTTTTGGACGTTGGGCGGCCGACGAAGCGCTGATCTGTGAGGAGTATCTCGGAGCCCGCCAGCTTGGTCCCCGAGCTTGCCACGCCGTTGGCGGGGTCCCGCCAGAGGCGGTGATCGAGGGGTGGCGGGCGGAGAGCATAAGGCTCGACCGGCCGCTGGAGCCGGCGAGCCGTCTCCGAACAGACAGCGCTTCGCCGGTCATCCTCATCTAACTTCTAAATCAACGGCGCGCCGCCCATTTCCTTGGGCTGCGGCAGCCCCATCACGGACAGGATCGTCGGCGCCACGTCCGCGAGCATGCCGACCGGCGGCGACAACGACAAGTCGCCTTCTGGCACCACGCCAGCGACCGACGGCTGACCTTCAAATTGTTTTCCAATGATGAGGAACGGCACGGGATTCGTCGCGTGTTCCTTATCCATGTCGCCCGTGCGGAGGTTCTTCAGCTCCTCGGCATTCCCGTGGTCGGCAGTGAGAAACACCACCCCGCCCTTCGCGAGCGTCGCGTCTACGATCTTGCCGATGCACTCATCCGCCACCTCCACGGCTTTTTTTGTCGCCGCCAAATCGCCCGTGTGCGCCACCATGTCCGGATTCGCGAGATTCATGGCGATCACGTCAAAATCTCCTCCGTTGATTTCCTTAACGACCCGATTTGTTACTTCGTAGGCACTCATCTCCGGCTTCTCGTCATAGGATGCCACCTTGGGCGACGGCACAATCACGCGCTTTTCTCCCGGAAATGGCTCTTCGCGCGTGCCGTTCAAAAAAAACGTCACGTGTGCATATTTTTCGGTCTCGGCAATGTGGAGCTGTTTGAGCCCCGCATCCGCCACGAGCTCGGCTAAACATTTTTCAATCTTCTCAGGCGGGTACGCGATCTCGACCGGCAACCCAGCCTCATACTCGGCCATCGTCACCGGAAACATTCCCTTCACTTTTTGGCGCTTGAATTTGTCAAAGTCCGGCAAGACGAAGGCTTTGCACAGCTCACGCATGCGGTCCGGACGGAAATTGAAAAAGACGACCGCGTCATTTTCCTGCACCGTGCCGACCGGCTTCCCTTCCTCGATGATCACGGTGGGCACAAATTGCTCGTCATACACTTCTTTTGCATACGACGCTTTGAGCGCCTCGAAAGGATCCGGGGCTTGCTCTCCTTCTCCCACCACCATGACGTTGTATGCTTTCTCGATCCGGTCCCACCGGTTGTCGCGGTCCATCGCAAAATAGCGGCCCGAAAGCGAGGCAATGCGGCCGACGCCGAGCTCCTTCATCTTTTTTTCAAGCGTGGTGATAAAATCAATGCCCACATTGTAAATCGTGTCGCGGCCGTCCAAGATCGTCTGGACATAAACGTCCTTGATCTTTTGACGCTTCGCGAATTCTAAAAGCGCGTAACAATGTTCATCCATTGAATGCACGCGCCCGGCACTCACCATCCCCACGAGATGCAGGCGGCTCCCATGTTTTTTGACATGTTCGGCGGCCTTGAGAAGCGCCGCATTTTCATAAAACGTCCCTATGGCGATGTCGCGGTTGATGCGTGGAAACATCTGATAGTAGACGCGGCCGGCGCCGATCGCGAGGTGTCCCACCTCGGAATTTCCCATTTCCCCCCACGAGAGTCCTACCTCCTCGCCCGACGCACGAAGCGTCATGGCCGGATATTTCTGCACAAGCTCACGAAACCGCGGCATCTTCGCCTGCGTGATCGCGTTCCCCTCGCTATCCGGCGCCACGCCAAAACCATCGAGAATCAGGAGCACGATCGGTTTGGGTCGTTGCTGATCCGCCATAGAAGTGATCCTATTGTAACGAAACATCCTGCGTGCGACAATCTCCACCCCTCCGCCCGCATTCTTCGTGATTATGTCATTATTTTGTCATTCGCCCCTTGATCCATTAATGGTCCGATCGGCACTTTTATGGATCAGGGTATTTTTTCATTCGCAGTGAAAATCCTCACCCACTTCTCCGCCTTCTTCTGTGTCCGAAACATAAGAGATAAAGGTTCGGCAACATCAAGCGGTGATGCCCAAACACTGCGTTGCAAACGCACAAATCCGATACGATGAAGAAAATAACGAATACGTTTACGTAAGGCTCGATGAGTTTCTGGAATGTCAAATACAACCAGACAAAGATACCCCTCTGGCAAAACATGAGCACTCGCTATTTTAAGCTGAATAAACTGACATAAACCATCGGTAGTAAGCGCGACGTAATATTGACCCGCTTCTTCCCGCGTCTGAATTAACTTCCGTTTCTTCAATCGTTGCATCGCACGACGCCTTTGCTGTCTCACGTCTGCATTCCGCATCCGTCGGATGCCATCCATCCCGTATTTCAAAACTTTTATTGGCCGATAACCGAAAGTCAACATGAGATCGAGATCATCGACCATTTCTTCTAAGACTTGAGAAGTAATTGAACCTCTTTTTAAGAGTCGTTGTGCCATAGAAGGTCCGATCGGCACTTATGTGGATCGATGAAATTCAATGAAATTTAGATGCAAACAAAAACTCCCCAAAAGGCGGGGGAGTTTTTTATGTTCATCATCATTTCATCACACCTTTCAATTTTTGTCAACCGAATACCATTCTTAACTAAATCAAGCGCCTATTTCTCTTCAAACTCCACCTCTCCCATTTGAATCAAGTGCGAGTCAACCCTGGCAAGATCTTTTGTCTCTGCCTCCCGGATATCCCCCGGGAACGAAGCAGGTCGTATGACTGATTTCACATGACCTGCCTTCGTATCCCCGCTGATCGTAAAAAATTTTCTGAACACTGGATGGGAAACGTCTGGATTCTTTCTCACAAAAACATACGCATAACCATCCAAGGGGCCCACAACACAATAGGCCCCCGCCACATATAATACCTCCACTCCGGGTCTATATCTCTCTATTTCTTGTTCAAAAATACGCTCGAAAGTTTCCTCCGCCTCCTTCGGAGACCCGGCCTCTCTAATAATTTTATTGCTCTCAACGAGCGCAACACTCCATATCTCGGCTAGCTTCCTCATTTGTTCTTCATGTTGTCTCTCCGTCTCGTTTTCTAATGGTTGCGTCTTCAAAACGTCACGTCTCGCTTTATCGAAAGCCCTAATCCTTGGATGTTCGTCAAGAAATCGTTTTATGGCTCCCACTTCGCCCCGCATCCGCAGTTCGTCAAGCTGATTCAACCCTTCCAAGAGTTGTTTCTCATCTTCTGTGGGTGGCCCCTCAACACCTCGATCAACGAAACCTCGTCTTTCACCTTCAAACATAGAGTATATTTATAGCAAGACCTTACATCCATCCAATAACTAAATCAACCAACTTCTTCTTCAATCTCCATGAGCCGATTGTATTTGGCGAGGCGTTCGGAGCGCGAGAGCGAGCCGGTTTTGATGTAATCGGCATTCACGGCAACGGAAAGATCCGCGATTGTGGTGTCGGTCGTTTCACCAGAGCGATGGGAGACGGAAATTTTGTAGCCCTTCTGCTGGGCGAGCAGGATCGTATCCATGGTCTCGGAAAGCGAGCCGATTTGATTTACTTTGATCAAAATCGCGTTCCCGGCCTTGCGCTTAATACCTTCACGCAGGCGTTCTACGTTTGTCACAAAGAAATCGTCGCCGACGAGCGGAAGTTTTTTCCCAAGCTTTGCCGTGAGTTTCACCCATCCATCCCAATCATCCTCCGCGAGCCCATCCTCGAGAGACTCAAACGGATATTTCTCGGTCCATTCGCTCCACATCGCAATCATCTTGTCCGTGGTCATGGTCTTTTTGTCCACGCGGAGTTTGTAGATTTTTTTCTTTGGATCGTAGAGCTCGGTGGTCGCCGGGTCATTTGAGACAATAACGTCGCCGCCGGGTTTATATCACGCGCTACGAATTGCTTAGACAATCATTTTGAGCGCTGTTTAGTTTGAAGGAAGCGGAACGGCATAGCCCCCTTCGTCACCGACGAGGGTGGAGAATCCCTTTGATTTCAGGAGTTTTCCCAATGCGTGAAAAATTTCCGCGCCGCAGCGCACGCGCTCACGGAAGAGCTTCTGTTTCGGCACGACCATGAACTCTTGAAAATCCAGAATCCACCCCGCATGTGCCCCGCCGTTCAAAATGTTCATGGTCGGAATCGGCAGACGCCACCCCTTCTGCTTCAAATCAAACACCCAACGCAAATATTTGTAGAGCGGCATTTTCTTCGCCTTCGCCCCCGCGTGCGCGCACGCGAGGCTGACGCCGAGGATGGCATTCGCCCCAAGCTTCTTTTTGTTCGCCGTCCCATCCAGCATCAACATTATATTATCGATCTTCCGCTGGCTCGTGACATCCATCCCCAGAAGAGCCTTCGTGATCGTGGTGTTCACGTGATGTACGGCCCTCAAAACCCCTTTCCCACCGTAGCGTTTCTTGTCCCCGTCGCGCAGTTCCAACGCCTCATGCACGCCCGTCGAGGCGCCGCTCGGCACGGATGCCGACGCGGATGTTCCATCCTCAAGAACAACCGCGACTTCGACCGTCGGGTTGCCGCGCGAGTCGAGAATTTCGTGAGCGTGAATGGATTCAATTTTGTGAGACATAGGCGTTACATCGTCATTCACATTTCTAACGCGTCAATGCCGGGCAGTTTTTTTCCGGCCAGAAATTCGAGCATGGCGCCGCCACCGGTCGAGAGAAGCGTGAAGCGATCCGCAAGGCGGTTGTTCTCGAGCATCGGGACCGTATCCCCACCGCCCACGATCGTGGTCGCTCGCCCGGTGCGCGAGGCGATCACGCGCGCGAGATCGAGGCTCGTGCGGCAGAAACGCTCCTGCTCGCAGTACCCGAGCGGCCCGTTCCAGATGATCGTCTTCGCCTCCTGGAGCTCGGAGGCATAAGCACGGATGGTCTCCTTCCCCACATCCACAATGATTTCGCGCGGTTTGATCTGAAGGATGGACGTCAGGCGTTCACGTGCGTTCGCACGGAAGGATCCGGCCACGGTCACGTCTGTCGGAAGAAGGATCTTTCCGGGCCACTTTCTGAGGAGAGAGGCGGCCGTCCGAACGCCATCTACATCATACACCGAATGACCAACCTCGTGGCCCTCGGCCTTCAAAAAGGCCGTAGCAATCGCACCCCCCACGAGAACGCGCTCGGCCGTGCGTAAAAATCGCCGTAGAATCGGGAGTTTCGTTTCCAATTTAATTCCGCCCATGCACAAAATGAGAGGTTTTTTTGGATTTTTCGTGACGCGGGAGAGGACCTCGACCTCATTTGCAAGAAGCGGACCGGCATAGGACGGAAGCTCGGAGGTCACGGCATCGACCGAGGTATGGGCGCGATGCGAAACGGCAAACGCGTCATTCACGTAGAGGTCTGCCAGCGCCGCGAGCGAGCGCGCGAGCGAAGGGCTGTTACGCTCCTCGCGCGGATCGAATCGAATGTTCTCCAGCATAAGCACGTCCCCGTCCTTCATGCGGGAAACGGCATGCTGGGCTGTGCGGCCGACAAGGTCGTGCACAAGGAGCACTTTGACCCCGAGCAATTCCGAAAGCCGCCGCGCCACGGGACGCACCGAATACGCGGACACCCATTTCCCCTTCGGCCGCCCGCGGTGGGTCACCACAATGAGCCGTGCTCCCCGTTGGCGAAGCCACTCTAAATCCACGGCCACGCGCTCGAGTTTCCCGAACTTCCCTTCCTGCACCTTGCCGCCCGCGACCGGCACGTTTCCGTCAATCCGAATCAAAACTCTCTTCCCTTTGACCGACACTCCATTGCCCAACGTGCGCAGCCGCATACCCCGTACTACAACTTCGACTTAAAGTAACCCTGAAGCCGTTTGGCCAGGAAACGGCAGCCGCTCTGAGTGGTTCTCTCTTGATGTTTGTCCATACATTCAGAAAATGTCGAAGTTGTCGTACGGGGCATACCTTAATCATTCTTCATGTACAGCTTCGTTCCCTTCGACCACATCCGGAGAGCCTGGCCAAACAAAAAAAAAAAAAAAAAATAAAAAAAGTCCGCGGCCTTGCGCATAAAATATCCGAACCGCCCACCGAGGTGCCAGAAACCGAAATCCGCCATGGCATACGCGCCCCCAAGCGGGACATCCGTGATCCAATGGGCCGGCGGATGGAACGTGATGAGCGGCTTGCGCTCCAAGCGTCGCGTGATGTTTTCCGCGACGATCGCGGCTTCCTTCGTCGCGGCTTGCGCAAGAAGCGGTACACGTTTGCTGGTTTTCGGATCCACCACAGAGGCGCTGTCTCCGACCGCCCAGCTGTCCTCGCGGTCCCGAACCGCCATCGTAAGCTCGACCGGAATCCACCCCTTTTCGTCCGTCGGGACCCCGAGTTTTTTGACGATCCCAAGCGGCCGAACCCCGCCGCTCCAGACGGTCACGTCCGCATTGATTTCTCCCGCGCTCGTAACAACGGTTTTCTTTTTCACTTCAAGTACCTTCGTGTTCGGCATGATCTTCACCCCAAGATGTTTCAGGCGTGCTTTCGCGCTCGTACGAAACGGTTCCGAATACATGCCCAAAATATCCGGCCCGGCTTCGACCAAAACAACTTCAGAGGCTCCGCGCTTCACAATGCCATTTTTTTCCAAACGTTGAAAAAAATTCCCGAGCTCGGCCGCGGTCTCGGTCCCTGTGGGTCCTGCTCCGCCGATCACAATTTCGATTCGTTTTTCCCTCCCCTCCACATACGCCTGCAAAAATTCCGCGAGCCGCTGACGGATCCGAAACGCGTCCGCAAGACATTTCATATAGAGCGCGTGCTCTTCTACTCCCGGAACACCGAAACTTGCCGTGACCGCCCCAAACGCGATCACGAGATCATCAAACGGCAGGCTGGTGCCGTCCTTCAGGAGCACCCGCTTCTGTTCTTGATTAACGCTCACGACCTCGCCACGCTTAAAGCGAAGACGTTTGCTGCGCAAGATCCGCGGATAGGCATCCAAATGCACGGCAACACCGGAACATAAATCGCCCACGCAAAACTTTTTGTTATTATGAAGCTCGCCGGTCGAAACTTCATACAAAAGCGGCGTGTAGATGTGCTCGCTTCTCTTGTCGACCAGCGTCACCTGGCAGGGCCCGAGGCGCGCCCGTCGCTTTTCGAGCTCAAGCGCGGTGCGCAAACCACCGAAACCGGCGCCGAGAATGACGATCTGGTGCGGGGCGGGAGTGTTCATAGGGAAGTTCGGTGGCGACTGGCGTCTGACATTCGCCGTTCATCTGACGACAGGGGGTTCGTACTTCGTGTTCGTTTCCCGAACAGCCCACAAGGGCTACGAACTTGTAAGCCGCCAGCCGAACGCTGCAAAGCGTCGTCAGGCAGCACCGAACATTTCATATTAAAACTTCCCCACATGCTCGACCATGTCCATCAAATGCACCGAGTATCCCCACTCGTTATCGTACCAGGCGAGCACTTTCACAAGATCTCCGTCCACGACACGCGTCATTTCAAGATCCACAATAGATGAGGAAGGGTTTTGAATGAAATCCGAGGAGACGAGCGGAGCGTCCGAGACCGTAACCACGCCTTTCCAACGCTTGGATTTCGCGGCCTTCCGGAATGCGGCGTTCACCTGCTTCACCGTCACCTTCCGCTTTAGAACAAAAGTAAAATCAGAGAGCGACACATCGATCGTCGGCACGCGCACCGCAATGCCATCGAATTTGTCTTTGAGTTTTGGAAGGGCCTCGGTCGTTGCCTTTGCGGCTCCGGTCGAGGTCGGGACTAAGTTCACGAGCGCGGAGCGGGCGCGGCGAAGATCCGGGTGGAGCTTCGGCGGAAGACCGTCCACGAGATTCTGCTCGGCTGTGACCGAATGGATCGTGGTCATCATCGCCTTTTTGACGCCGAACGCCTCGGCCATGATGGCCGCGACCGGTGCGATTGAGTTCGTGGTACACGACGCGTTATTCACGATCGTGTCGGATTTTTTGAGCTTCTCGTGATTAACGCCCATGAGATACGTCGGCACTTCCTTCGCGGGCGCCGAGATCACTACCTTTTTCGCTCCGGAGGCAAGATGCTTTTTCGCATCCTTCATATTCGTGAAACGGCCGGTCGATTCAATCACCACATCCACGTTGTATTTTTTCCACGGAAGTTTTGTGGGCTCCGTCTCGGCCACGACCGGCAACTTTTTGCCATCAATAATCACATGATGGGCATCGAAGTCCACCTTGTGCGGCCAGGCGCGAAACACGGAGTCGTATTTCAAAAGATGGGCGAGGATCTCGGGCTCGGTGAGATCATTCACGGCCACAAACTGGATGTCCTTGCGGTCCCAGCCGGCCTTGAGAGTGGTGCGGCCAATGCGGCCAAATCCATTGATTGCGACGCGGAGCATAGGGGGAAAGTGATTGAGTGATGGAGACCGACGAAGCACCATCTGTTCGGAGACGGCTCGCCGGCTCCAGCGGCCGGTCGAGCCTTATGCTCTCCG
>CAZNKO010000009.1:0-27015 GCA_964573855.1 uncultured Gammaproteobacteria bacterium
CGGGGCACTCTGAGTCCCCAGTGCCAAGCACTGGGGCTTGCCGTGCCGGTGTCAATGAATTGTTTGTCACTCCTTTCTTGTTCTGCTATGCTGAAATCATCTATGGATTTCCATTGCACCACCGTCATTACACGTGAGGGAAAATGGTTTGTTGCCCGCTGTATTGAACTTGGGGTTGTGTCCCAAGGGACGACGGTGAGTGCGGCCAAAAAAAACCTGCAGGAAGCTGTCGAGCTGTATCTGGAAGATATGCCGGCGGCCAGACGCCGCATCAGCCGGACCAGACCGATCGTGACCACCATGCACATCGCACATGGCTAAAACGATTTCTGGAAAAATGTGCATAAAGATCCTGTGCCGAATGTTCGGCTTTTTTGTTGTTTCCCAACGAGGCAGCCATGTGAAACTCCGAAAAAATAGCGGAAGGAACCCTTCGTGGCATCCTTGAATTGGCCAACGTTGATATCACCCTCTTCCGCACGTATCGGTAACCTCCCTCCTATGGTCGGATTCCTCCTGATTGATAAACCCTCCGGCCCTACATCCCATGACGTCGTGGATCGCATTCGCGCCCTCATCCGACCTCCGACCTCCCCGCCCGAACGACCGGACATAGCTTTCCTGTCGCTCGGTCGGGCGGGCAACCTCCAACCTCCGAAAGTTGGGCACGCCGGGACGCTCGATCCATTTGCGACCGGGCTTTTGATTGTGGGGGTTGGACGCGAGGCCACGCGGGAATTCTCAAAACTTTCCGGCCTCGACAAATCGTACGAGACCACGTTTGTGCTCGGCGCAACATCAGACACGGATGATCGGATGGGAAGGATTGAAGGGACAAGTGACAAGAGACAAGTGACAAGGGAGGAGATAGAAACGGCGATGGAAAAATTCGTCGGTGAAATCAAGCAAGTGCCTCCAGCTTATGCCGCGATTAAAGTCGACGGCAAAAAAATGTACGAGGCTGCGCGACAAGGAAAACCGATCGCGGCAAAGCCACGAAATGTTCGCGTTGATCAATTTACGTTCATTTCATCCGATCCAACCTCCCACCTCCAACTTCCAACTTCCATTCATGTACACATTTCGTGTTCATCCGGAACCTACATCCGAGCCCTTGCCCGTGACCTTGGGCGAACGCTCGGGGTGGGTGCATATGTTGAGGAACTTCGGCGTACCCGCATCGGACCATTTTCGATTCAAGAAGCCGTTCCTCTTTCCACGTTGAAGCCCGCGACCTTTCCTTCCCATCTTCTGCCCATCAAAACCGTTGTTTCTCGACTCTTGTCAGGGGGTCCGACTTCTGCTACACTCGGGTTGTAACTTTTGAATGAATGGTTCCTCGAAGCAGACGAAGATTTCGCGAATTATGAATGATTTCGGGAGCAGATCCCTTGTAACGCAACCGACAGCAGGACTCCTTGGTTCATCCCCCAGGCTGTTTTCATAATCGTGACAATCTCCGGCAAAGCCGGATCCCGCTCCGCGGGATTTCGACCTATCCGCTTCTCGGAACCTCTCGAGAAGATTTTATGCTTACCACCATTGTCGCGGCGATTGCGGCATTGGCCATCGGGATCGGCATCGGCTACGTCGTGCGCAAGCACATGGCGAGCGCGGCCGCGGCGAATGCCGAGGCCAAGGCCGAACAACTCCTCTCCGAAGCCAAAGCCAAACAACAGGAAGTTCTCCAAGAAGCAAAAAATAAACGCCAGGAACTGCTCCTGGATGCCAAGGAACAATCTCTCAAAGTCATTGAGGACGCAAAACGCGAGGAAACCCATCGTCGTCAAGAACTCGCGGACACGCAGAAACGCCTCGAGAAACGCGAGGAGCTTTTTGACCAAAAACTCATTGAGTTCGAGGACAAAAAGACAAAATTGGAGGAGCAGTTGAAGTCGCTCGACGCGACCAAGACGGAAATCACGACGATCAAAGAAGAGCAGACCAAAAAACTCCAGGAGGTCGCGGGGCTGAACCGCGAAGAAGCGCTCACGCGTCTCCTCAAAAATATCGAGGAGGAGAACCAGGAATCCATCTTGAGCCGCATCCGGAAGCTCGAACAGATGAATGAAGAGGAGCTCGAACGCCAAAGCCGAAAACTCCTCTCGCTTGCGATTACGCGGTTCGCCTCGACGCAGTCCGTCGAGACGACAACGACCGGCGTGGAGTTGCCGTCGGATGAAATGAAGGGTCGCATCATCGGAAAGGAGGGGCGCAACATCAAGGCGATCGAGATGCACACCGGCACGGAAATCATCGTGGACGACACGCCGGGGATGATTACGATCAGCGGCTTTTCCCCGATCCGGCGCCAGGTCGCGAAACGCGCGCTCGAGATGCTCATCAAGGACGGCCGCATCCAGCCGGCCCGCATTGAGGAGTCGGTAACCCAGGCGAAGAAGGAGCTGGCCGCGGACATCCGGAAAGCCGGCGAGGAAGCGCTCTACACGCTCGGCATTCCCGTGTCTTCGATTGACCCGAAACTCATTTCCATCCTCGGGCGCCTGAAGTACCGCACGAGCTACGGCCAGAACGTGCTCCAGCACTCGATCGAGGTGGCCCAGCTTGCGGCCATGATGGCCGAGGAGCTCGGCGCGGACGTTTTCATCTGCAAAAAAGGCGGGCTCTTCCACGACATCGGCAAGGCCGTGGACCATGACATGCAGGGCGCGCACCCGGAGATCGGCTATAACATCATGAAAAAGTTCGGATTCCCGGAGGAGATCTGCTACCAATCGATTGCCCACCATGAGGACAAGCCGCGCACGGTCGAGGGGTCAATCGTGAAGGCGGCGGATGCGATCAGCGGCGCGCGGCCCGGGGCGCGCAAACAGTCGCTCGAACAGTTCATCCAGCGCATGGAAGAGCTTGAGAAGACCGCGGGGTCGTTCGAGGGGGTTGAGAAAGTCTACGCGATTCAGGCCGGACGCGAAGTGCGCGTGTTTGTCCAGCCGGAGCGCATTGATGACCTCACGGCCTACAAACTCGCGCGCGACATCGCAAACAAGATTGAAGCCGAGTTGCAATACCCGGGTGAAGTGAAAGTAACCGTGATCCGTGAGACTCGCGTGATCGAGTACGCCAAATAACAAAGATTGAATCGGGACGCAGTTTGTATTTTTAATGGTTCGTCCCTGTCGAGCAGACGGTGACAGCCCGGTGGAAGCGAGCCGTCCCTCGCAAAGCGAGGGGGCGAGGATTGTTCGAGCGTACGAGCCCCGCCGAAGGCGGGGCGAGAAGCGAGTTCCGCAGCCAGGCGAGCGACGACGGAGCTGTCCCGGCAGCGCAGACCGGGACGACCAAAAATACAAACTTGCGTCTCATTCCTTTTTCCGCTACACTGACAGAAATTGAACCTAATGTGTCTTATGAACAAAGCAGAACTTGCCGCGCGCCTCGCGGAAAAGCTCGGGGTTTCCAAAAAGGTCGGGGAAGATTTCGTGGCCAGCTTTGAGGATATTGTGACGGGTGAATTGAAAGCGGGAAGCGAGGTCACGATCGCGGGATTCGGGACGTTCTCCGCGCGCGTGCGCGCCGGGCGCATGGGGGTCAACCCGCAAAAGCCCACGGAAAAAATCCAGATCCCGGCCGTGACGGTCCCGAAGTTCAAAGCCGGCAAGGCTCTGAAGGACGCGCTCAAAAGAAAGGGTGGGTCGGCTTCACCGACTCCGATCAATTAAAATGAGAAACAGACCCCGCCCTTCGCGAAGGGCGGGGTTGTTATTCTGCGATGAGACGGAACGTTTTCAAGACGGGTTCAAAATTCCCGTGCTCCGCAAGCGCGATCGAGACGATGATGCGTGAGCCTTTGGATGAAAAAAGATAGTCATGCTTGTCGATGCCTGCCGGGGTCGTGCTCACAATTTTCGTCATCGGAACCTGTCCTATCGTAAGCGTCTCCTGCGACAGGATGTCCACCCCCGGCCCCCCATCAAGCGCACGGACAAACGCTTCGACACCGAGATCCTTCACCGCAAAAAAATTCACGATGTTCCAGGCTTGACCATTGGCTTTAGGCGTAATATCGCGCACGGACATGAAAAAATCCATGTCCATCCCGACATAAGGATTCAGACGATTTTCGCCCTGCGGACGATCCCGCGTCTCCATGCGCTCGACCGGATACTCGAAGGCGAATCCGTACTCCGAGTTCGTGTAGGTCGCCGTCTTCTCCGGCGGCGCAGATGGAGGTTTGGGCGTGCATCCCCACCCGACCAAAACCGGAACAAAGAGGAGACTAATGAGCAGTCGTTTCATAAGATTCCTGAACGAATTGGACGACCTCGTCTCCTGCGTCTTCAAGAGAAACAAGCCGCGCCTTCGCCTCATGGCGCTCCTTCCATTCCACCGAGTCCTCGGCAAGGGTTTTTTCCGACAGCACAAGCCGGAGCGGAATGCCGATCAAGTCTGCGTCCGCGAATTTTTCTCCGGCCGAGGCATCCTCCCGATCATCCCAAAGCACTTCGACGCCGGCTTCCTCCAATTCATCGGAGAGGCCGGCGGCCGCGGCGTTCACCCGCTCGGCCATCTCTTCTTTTTTCCCGCCGATCGTAACGATCTCTACGTCAAACGGCGCGACAGACTTCGGCCAGCGAATACCTTTCTCATCGTGATGCACCTCGACCACGGTCCCCATGACCCGCGACGGCCCGATCCCATAGCAACCCATGAGGACCGGCTGTTTCTTTCCATCTTCACCCGTCACCGTGAATCCGAACGCTTCCGTAAATCGCGTTTTCAGTTTAAAAATATTGCCGACTTCGATCGCCTTCTGCTCGCGCATCGTTCCCTTGTCACCGCCTTTGGCGGGATCCCGCCCTGCGGGACACTTCGGACACCGAGCCCCATCCTTATATTCGCTGATCTCGCGGTTTTGCGCGTAGAAACATTTGTCACAAGCAAAAATGATGTCCTCCCCGCTTTCGGTCGGCACTTGAAACTCATGGCTGTATTTGGAGAATGCGCCGCCGGAGGCTTCGGTCAGGATCGCGTGGAGCCCGCAACGCGTGAAAACGCGGTCATAGGCCTTCGCCACCCGATCGTAATAGGCTTCCAATTCCTTTTCGGTTAAATGAAAACTGTAGAGATCCTTCATGGAAAATTCGCGGCCGCGCAAAAGCCCGGATTTCGCGCGCGGTTCATTGCGGAATTTGTCCTGGATTTGATACACCGCGGCTGGCAAGTCTTTATAGGATTGGAGGAATTTCTGAAGGAGGGGTGTCACGATCTCCTCGTGCGTCCATCCCAAGCCGAATTCCTTGTCTCCCCGGCCTTCAAACTGAAACATGACTTCTTTTCCCGGATCCTCCCAACGCCCCGTCGTTTTCCACGGCTCCGCAGGATGCATCGCGGGCATGAGAATCTCCTGCGCCCCGAGCGCGTTCATTTCCTCCCGCACGATCGACTTGATCTTCTCGAGTACACGCAGCCCGAGCGGCAAATACGTATAGATGCCGGCGGCGAGCTGGTCCACGAATCCCCCCTGCACGAGAAGCCGCGCATTTGCTGAATCCGCATCCTGCGGCGCCGTCTTGCGCGTTTTGGAAAATAATTGCGAGTAACGCATAATGACGAAATCTTACACCGATTCATCTCTTCAACCAAATATCTCTGGTGCGGGCGGAGGGAATCGAACCCCCATCACCAGTTCCGAAGACTGGCACTCTATCCGTTGAGCTACGCCCGCGTGGCGAAAATCCTACGGGAAATCTTGACGATCGTCAAAGATTCTGGCATAGTTTTGAAACATTTTCTTTGATGGACGACGGAAAAACTTCAGCTGCAAGGCGCGGGGAAGCCAACTGTCGAAACGTACTTAGACCGTACGTTGAGACAGTGGCGGGGCCCCGCAACGCAGCAGATGAAGGAATTTCCGTTGTCCATCCATGCGCCCGTAGCTCAGGGGTAGAGCAGGTGGCTCTTAACCACTTGGCCGGGGGTTCAAATCCCTCCGGGCGCACCACAAAATCATCTCGAAGAGAGATGATTTTTTGCTTGACAAATTTTCTTCGAGGATTAATCTACTAGCGGGTATGGAAGAAACAGTACGGTAGACGTCCTCGGTCATACCCGGTCGCGGGGCTACCTCTCTTGGGTGGAGAGGCCGACGTCCATACACTGGGTGGGGACAAGAGGGGTTCGACTCCCCTTGAATTTGCTGGTCCTAGTTCTCGAGGAATTTGTGAATGCGCAGAATAGGTGGGAGGCTGCTAAGCCTTGATTCCGGTCAGGGTCTCGAGCCAAAAAACCCGTGAGGCGGCCGAAAGCCCCACGGTTGAGATACCACCCTTCACAGATTGACCCCGCAGCTTGCTCGGCCATGGAGTTGCGGCCTCAAGGATTCTTTCATGCCCAACCTTTCGGGAAGCGTGCGTCTTGCGCTTCCTTTTTTCTTTTTCAAAAACCGTCCGCTGGCTGGCGGACGGTTTTTGTTTCTGTTCCCTCTTCCCTGTTCCCTTTCCTAGCGTGTGAGGTTGATGACCTCGCTCAACTCTGCATCCGGAGCCGCCACGGTAATACGGTCGGCAGCATCTTGGGAAATAGTGTATCCCGTAACGTGGACAGCCTCACTTGTCCATCCCGCACCGGTGGTCGAAGGATCAAACGGCATCTGCGAAAGATACTCGGTCACGAGACAAGGGGCAATGTCGTACTCATTCGTGGCCGGATCCGCATCGTCGTTGCGCATGGATTGCGCCACGGCCGGAATTCCTGCCGCCTCACCCGCACAGGTGAACACGCCGTTGTTCTCGGCCATGTTTGCGCTGACGCCATTCATGATGGCATTCAGGTGCGCCCAACGCCTCGAGTTACGAGCGAGCGAGAATTGCCGACCAGGGTTTAAAGCGGCAATCACGATACCGACCAAGATGGCAATGAGGGCCATCACGATGAGGAGTTCAAGCAGGGTAAACCCCTTTTGTCGCTTGAGAAGCGAAATCATAAGTTAAAAGAAAAAAATTATGTGGATAGATTGCCGCTATCATAGCACAAAAATAGCCTGTCAACAAACTGTTCGTCCACAGAGAAATCGGCTATACTTAGGTTACTTCTTATGGCATGGAGGAGGAAAGACCCGCCCGCGCCCCCGCCTAAAAAGACGGATAAACACGCGACGGAACAATTCGAAAAGGTGCTGGAGAGAGCCGTAAAAGATGCCCAAAGCCTGCCAGACTTGAAGGGCATCGAACGGCTCCAAAGCGCCACCATCCGCGACCTCGTGGACGGTGTTATCGTTTACGCCTACAAAGCCGGAAGCTCGGACATCCATATTGACCCATCCGAAAACGTCGTCACGATCCGGTTCCGGATCGACGGCATCCTCCACGATGTCCTGGTCCTGCCCAAAAAAAACCAGCCCATGGTCATCACGCGCATCAAAGTGCTCTCGGAGCTCCGAACCGATGAACACCAAGCGCCGCAGGACGGACGCTTCCGCATTATCCACGAGGAGTTCCCGATCGATATCCGCGTTTCGATCATCCCGACCTTCTACGGCGAGAATATCGTGATGCGGCTCTTGGTAGGCCACGCACGGGCTTTGGCGTTGAATGACCTCGGACTCGCGGAAAAGGACCTCGCCAAAGTGGAAGAGAACATGAAAAAATCCTACGGCATGATCCTCTCGACCGGCCCAACCGGCTCTGGAAAGACCACCACGCTCTATTCCATTCTCCAGATCTTGAACACGCGCGACCGCTCCATCATCACGATTGAAGACCCGGTCGAATACGCGATCGCGGGCATCACGCAAATCCAAGTCAACACCCAAACCTCGCTCACCTTCGCCCACGGGCTCCGTTCGATCGTCCGGCAGGACCCGAACATCATCATGGTCGGCGAAATCCGCGACGAGGAAACGGCCGGGATCGCGATCAACGCGGCCATGACTGGTCACCTCCTTCTTTCCACCCTTCACACGAACGATGCAGCCGTGACCCTGCCGCGCCTTCTCGACATGGGCATCGAGCCTTTCCTTATTGCCTCGACCGTAAACATTGCGATCGGGCAAAGGCTCATTCGCAAGATCTGCCCGGACTGTGCGACCACGCGCAAGCTCACCCCGCTCGAAAAACAAAGTCTCGCCGGTCTCGTGCCAGGCCAAATTCTTTCTAAGTTTGATAAATTTGCCGAGCCGCGCGGCTGCAAGCGCTGCAATAACTCCGGCTACATCGGACGCATCGGTATTTATGAGGTGCTCGAAATGACCGAGCGTATCCGTCACATGATCATGCAGCGCGAAAACTCCGAAAAACTCCAAAAAGCGGCCATTGAGGAAGGCATGACAACCATGCTCGTGGACGGCCTCACGAAAGCCGCGATTGGCCAGACCTCGATCGCGGAAGTGTTGCGCGTGATTCATGAGTAAGGGAACAGGGGATGGGGGAACAGGGAACGTTAAGAGATGCGTATGAAATTTGGAAAACGGAAAACGGAAAACGGAAAACGGGGGAAAAAGGAAAAAGAAAAAGGGGAAAGGGTTGAAGAATTTGAAGTGGAGGAGAAGGTGGAGAAAAAAAAGGAGAAAAAGACCGAGGATCCGAACACGTGGTCCACCAAGCTCCCACCCCTCTCACGCCTTTCCGGCAAAGAAAAAATTGCGTTTTTTAAATACCTCGCGGTCATGACGGAGTCCGGGCTTCCGCTCGAAAAAGGTCTCCTCGCCCTCCACGCCCAGGCGCGAAGCCAGCTCATGCATAGGATTCTCCACCGGATGCTGACCGATGTGACCTCGGGCGAGTTCCTCTCCACGAGCCTCCGAAAGATGCCGCACATTTTTGATTCAATGCTCGTGAGCTTGGTCGAGGTCGGGGAAAATTCCGGCACGCTGACCGAGACCCTGTTCCGTATCAGTGAACACCTGGAAAAATCGCGCGCGCTCGTCGGGAAGGTGCGCGGCGCCCTTCTGTACCCCATCATCGTCGTGTGCGCGACCGGCGGTATCACGGCTTATCTCCTCTTCGTCCTCCTCCCCCAACTCACCCCGCTTTTCAAAACCCTCAAGGTCGACATCCCCTGGACGACCAGGGTGGTGGTTTGGGTCTCGGAGTTCGCGATCGCGAATGCCATCTGGATTGGCCTTGGCCTTGTCCTCTTCATCATCGGTTTTGCTCTTCTTATGCGCCTGCGCCCGTTTCGCTACGCCGTCCATCTTGTTCTCCTAAAACTCCCGATTTTTGGACCATTAAACCGGAAGGTACAAATTACGCAGTTCTCCCGCGTCGTTGGAACCCTCGTCAAGTCCGGCATCACGGTCGTGGAGGCGTTTCAGATTGCGAGCCGCTCCCTCTCGAACCTTGTGTATCAGAAGTCGCTCGCGAGTATTGCCTCGGAACTCCAAGGCGGTGAAAGCATCTCAAGCTACCTCGAGCGTCATCGCGCGCTCTTTCCCCCTTTCATCACGCAAATGATCACGATGGGGGAAGAAACGGGAAAATTGGATGAGAGCTTCCTCTTCATCTCCACGTTTTCCGAGCGGGAAGTCGACGATACCACGAAGACCTTGACTACAGTGCTCGAACCCCTTCTCATGCTCTTGATCGGCGGGTTGGTCGGCTTCATCGCGATCGCGATCATCACACCGATTTATTCCCTGACGAGCGGCATCCGACGCTAAGTATGCCCCGTTAGAAGTCGTATGTGTTATCCTGACATCTCACAATATCCACACGGGAGCAATAACTCTATCGGCTTATTGACAAATTGGAGAAAAAATTTTCAATTTTTTCTCCGAGACTTCTAACGGGGTATGCAGCGTGGTTTCACGATCGTTGAAATGACGGCCGCGGTAGCGCTCCTGATGTTGCTCGTCGGCCTCGGCTACGTCTTTTCCTTCACGTATTTTCAAACCCAACAGCTCCGCGCCGCCGCAGACATAACCGTCTCCGAACTTCGGCAAGCCCAGACCGACAGCTTTACCCAAACCAATGATGCGGGGCACGGGGTAAAAATCTTCCCTGATCATGTCATCCGATTCCAGGGGTCAACCTATGCCACACGAAACATCAGCAAAGATATTCGGACAGACTTTCCGACCGCGTTCACTGTGTCCGGGGTTGATGAAATGACCTTCACCGTCAACACGGTGAATCCGACCGCGAGTGGCACCATCACTCTTGCGCACGATACCCTCGCCATCGACATCCTTGTATCTGCTTATGGCCTTGTCACGCAAACCGAACGGACAATCGGTGGTTGAGGTCCTGATCGCGGTCGTGATTCTTGCGCTCCTCACGACCGCAAGTTTTGTTTTGCTCGCCACGTCTTTTTCGGAAAGCCTCTTTGCCGGACAGCGTGCCCAGGCGGAAAATCTTCTGACCGAGGGACGGGAAGCCGTGCGCCAGATCCGGGACCGACAGTTTGATCTCCTCGTTGCCGGAAGCCACGGCCTCGCACTCGTCGGGAGCACCTGGACCTTCAGTGGAACCGAGGACGTCACGGCGAGCACGTTTACGCGATCCGTCACGGTCACGTCCGTGGACGACAATACGCGTGATGTCACGGTAGAAATCTCTTGGGAGTCCCGCCCGGGCCGTTCCATTACCGTTGACACGACAGAGCGCGTGACAAATTGGCGCGGGCTGGAAGTTTGGGGAAACTGGGGCGTGCCTCAAATCGTTGGAGCCGAAGATCTCGATCCAACCGCGGAAGGCACGGGGGTGTCACTCCTCGGATCCCATGTGTACCTGTCCGCAACCGCAAACTCGAATAGGCCGCGCCTCTATGTCTTTGATGTATCCAACCCGGCCAACCCAGTCCGAACCGATGCAGAAATAACCGCCGACGACTTTTACGGCGTCGTAACAGTGGATGAGGCGAATGTTGCCTATACGATTGGGGGACAAACGAATAATCAACTGCGCGTGTGGGACGTGTCGAATCCATCTGCGATCACGCAGGTGACCACTCGATCCCTCAACGCACTGGGGTACGTCCTCTGGATTGATGGAACGTACCTGTATGCCGGCGCCGCGAATGGATTGCGTATTTTTGACATCACGAATCCCTCGGCCCCAACCCTTGTCACGGCCTTTAATCCTGGCACGGAAGCGCGCGGGGTAACCGTTATTGATACCTATGCCTACCTCGCGACCCCGCACGATGGTAAAGAACTTCTCATTGTGGACATCAGCAATCCCGCGAGTCCGAACGAGGTTGGAAGTTACGACCTCTCTGGAAGCGTCGATGGATTAAGCGTCGCCGCTCGCGGGAACAAACTCTATCTCGGCCGTTACAACAACTCGAGCTCGAATCCGGAAATTTACATCTTCGACCGGACGAACCCCACGGCCCCGACCCTTCTTAAATCGATTGACTATGGGGGGGATGTCAACAGTATGATCCCAGCCGGGCCGTATCTTTTCACTGCCGGAAACGTGAGCAATCGGGAATTCACGATTTACCGTGTCACGGATCCATTAAATCCAACGATCGAGGCCTCGCTCAACATGTCAAACATCGCGACCGGTCTCGATCTGGTGGACAACACGATGTATATTTCTCTCCGCAGCAATGATGCCTTTCAAATCATCCAACCAACTCCCTAAGGGTTTCACCTTGATCGAAATCCTGCTCTACACCCTGCTTCTTGCCATAGGGTTGGCGGCGCTTACCTTCATCCACCTCGCGAGCCTGGAAACCCATTCCCTTGTCAGCGTCGAACAGGAGCTCCTGGAAACCCGACGTCTTACAGAACTCGCGATCCAGACACGTGTGGCGGAAGCCACGGGAGTCACAACGCCGGCTTCGGGCAGTGCCAATCAGCTGATGATTACTTCTCAAATTCCAAGTGAAAGCCCGACAACCTTTTCCCTCTTGAACCAGCGTCTTCAGATGCAACTGGGAGTCAATCCCGTCGTCACCATCACTCCATCCGACGTGCGGGTGACGAACTTCACGGTCACGCGCCTTTCCGGTTCCCCCCCTTCTCTTGCTATTACGATTACCTACGAGGCAGATGCGGCCAAAGCAACCGTGAATACCTCGTCTTCCTTTACCATCACTCTCCGCTATGAATAAACGTTCTGGATTCATTCTTGTCGTGAGTGTCTTGGTTCTTTCAACGGTGATTATTTCGATTGCTATTGCCTCAGCGTTCGGTCTTGCCGGTTCCCAAAATCGTTTTGTTGGTATTGAAACTGGCCTGGACGCCCAGGCGCTTGCCGAAAGTTGTGCAGACATTGCCCTTCTCAAACTTAAACTCAACAATAATTACCTGGGCAATGAAGTCATAACTATAGGAAGTCAGTCCTGCACCATTCAACCCGTGATTGCGGGTCCACCAGCGGAGATTGAAACCGAAGCGACCGTGAACGGACGGCCGTATCGACTGCACATCGAAATCTCGGACTTGGCAGCGTTCACCATCAGCCAATGGCAGCGGGTGTCAGCGTTCTAGAGGAATTACTTCCGCCGTGTCCGTTCTGCGACGGGGAGATAAATTTGAGCCGTTTCTTTTGTAATGAGTTTGCGATCAACGAGCTCTTGAAGGGCTCGACTCATGGAGGTCATCCCTTCCGCCCGACTGGTTTGAACAATGGACGGGATCTGTTCCACTTTATTTTCACGAATCAAATTTGCAATGGCACTTGTATTCAGGAGCAATTCGCGCGCAGCGACCAGTCCGCCGCCCGCGCGCGGGAGAAGCTGCTGGGCAATCACAGCCCGCAAGCTCAACGAAAGTTGCTGGCGGATTTGATCCTGCTGGGGTCCGCTGAAAGAATCCACGATCCGGTGCACGGCCTGGGCCGCGGAACCCGTGTGCAGGGTCGAGAAAACAAGATGCCCGGTCTCGGCAAGCGTCAAAGCCGTCGCGATCGTTTCCGGATCACGCATCTCGCCCACCATGATCACATCCGGGTCCTGGCGGAGCGCACGACGAAGGCCCTCGAGAAATGACAATGTATCTGTGCCAACTTCCCGCTGCTTCACGAGCCCTTTCCCTTGCGGAAAAATGTATTCGACCGGATCTTCCAAGGTCACGATGTGATACGGCTTCGTCGCATTGATGGCCTGCAAGAGAGCGGCAAGGGCCGTGGACTTTCCTGTCCCTGCTGGGCCCGTAAACAAAATAAGACCATTTCGTTCCTCCGTGAGCACCTGGATCGTCTTTGGCATGTCGATCTCTTCAAAACTTGGAATGTCCTTCCGGATGAGGCGGGCGGCAAACGCGAGGCGACCACGATCGGAATGGACATTCACGCGAAACCGATAATCAAATTCTTCATGAGCAAAATCAAGCTCTTTTTCTTCCTCAAACCGTTTCCATCGAGCCTCCCCCGCCATTTCCCGTACGATGGTTTCCACCATCTTTGGGGTCAATGTCTTCTCTTTACTCACCACAAGTTCCCCGTCTATCCGAAACACCGGCGGGTGTCCGGAAGCCACATGGAGGTCCGAGGCTTTCCGTTTAATCGCATCTTGAAAAAGTTCACTCATGCTCATACCAGGTACCACAACTTCGATAGAAACAGGGAAGCCTGTTTCTGGAGTAAAGACGCGCGGCTGTTGGGTTCATTTTGTTGATGCATAGACATTCTTGGATTAACGGACGTTGACAGAAACATCGAAGTTGTGGTCACCGGGCATATCACCAATTTTTTACGTCTAATGCCGCCTGCGCCGCGGAGACCTGCGCCTCTTGTTTAGAAGATCCCTTGCCTGTGGCAATAAGTTCTTTATTCACGTACACGCCGACCTCAAACGTCTTCGAGTGGTCCGGACCCTCCTCCGAGAGGACTTTATACGTTGGGGTCTGTCCGAGGCGCTCTTGAGAAGCCTCCTGAAACCGGCTTTTCGGATCGAGGTAGAGTTGGTGTTCCAAAACGCGCGGGAGCTCCGAAAGGACATGCTTCAAAATAAAGTCTTTCGCCACATCCCAACCGCGGTCGAGATAAATCGCACCGATAATCGCCTCGAACGCATTTGCGAGAATGTACCGGCGGGCTTTGGATTGCACGTCCTTGGATTCGCCGCGCGACATGTGGAGGTACGGCTCCGGGTCGAGCTTCTCGCAGATCGAGGCAAGCATGTCCGCATTCACGAGCGCCGCGCGCCAGTTCGTGAGCTCCCCTTCCGGATTCTGATAGTGCTCGTAGAGATGCTCCGTCACGACGAGCTCGAGAACCGCATCGCCCAAAAATTCCAGCCGTTCGTTGTGGCCAAGCGGAAAATCCGGGTGTTCATTAAGATACGAGCGGTGAACAAGCGCTTGGCGTAGCGTGTCCTTATTCTGAAACGTCACGCCAAGGGCCTGTTCGAAATTTTCGATATCAGGCATAGGGATTGAAATGTAGATGGTAGAAGGTAGAAGGGAAGAATTAGGATCTTTTCTACTTTCTACTCTCTACTTTCTACATTTTCATTTTTCTCGTCCTTCTTTGGAAGTTCCTTGTCCACCTCCTTCACCTCGCCCTTCGCAAGCATGTCCTTGTACACCGCACCCAAAACCCCGTTCACGAAGCGACCCGAGGCTTCGCCGCCGAATCCTTTCGCGAGTTCGATTGCCTCGTTGATCGCGACCTTCGAGGGAATCGCGTCCGAGAACCGGAGTTCGTACACCCCGAGACGCAAGACGTTCCGATCAACAACCGTGATCGTCTCGAGCGGCCAGTCCGGAGCAAAATGTACGATGATCTCGTCAATCTCTTTGTGCCGCTTCAGGACTCCTTCGACGAGCGCCGCGGCAAATCCGCCGTCGTCGAAATCCGGGGCGAACTCCCGCTTGTCGAATGCGAGCATGTCAGGAGCTGCTTCATTCTTCTGACCGCAAAAATCCCACTGGTACAGCGTTTGAAGAGCGATCGTGCGAGCGAGATGCCGGTTGGACATACGAAAGGGCGACAAGGGCTACGAGGGCGTCAAGGAGCTTGAAGGCACCGTTATCCTAACATAAAACGCACCGGGATTGAAACCGATGCGCCTTGTCACTTGTCCCTTGTCACTTGTCTCATGCGTGCTCGTGACCCTCATGATCATGTGCGGCGGCTTTTGGTGCGACAGACGTCTTGGTTTGCGTTTTCTTGAGAAGCCGGCTGACATCACGGGTCGTGTTCACCGCCTCGCGGCCGCGGTAGAAGCCGCACGCTTTGCAGGCGCGGTGCGGAAGGACAGGCTTGCCGCATTTCTGGCACGCGGAGAGCGACATCTCTCCCAAAGCAAAATGCGCCGCGCGGCGGCGTTTGTGCGAACTGGTACGTCGATGCCCAGGAAGAGCCATAAGATTGGATGTGGGATGTTGGTAATTGGAGATGGGATCGGAAGTGGGAGAAGTGTATCAAGGATAAAAAAGAGGGTCAAGGGGTTGTCGGGTATGTGACAGCCAAATGGGCCATATGGAACTTTCTATGGAAAAGCTAATTTTATAAAAAACAGAAACTCCCGAAGGAGTCCCTAGAGCTTGATGATCTGTCCCGGGAAGGCCAAGATGCTGTGGTCTGGCCATGTCGGTTCTTAGAGCCCGGTAGCTCTTCGATCATCCTTCCGTTTCGGCGATCGCTCTCTCGACGTCGTGAACCGCTTTGCGATATTCTCGCGGTTTGCCATCGATCGGCACTTTCGCGAGTTGTTCGCGAAGCGGCCCCGCGGTCTGTCGGGGAAGAGCGTCAATTCGCAGCCTGAGGTCTTCGATTTCCCGAGCGCGTTTGACAGGCTCTTCGCGAGCCTGACGTTCGGAAACTTCACGACGCTCTGCTTCTTCACGCTCGGTCTGCTTCTTGCGACTGAACGCCTCGACCGCCTCGTTAAAAGCACCCTCAGTTGGGGAGAGATTGAAACTACACGAAAAGACCCTGCCTGTCAACAGAGGCGGGATCTTTCAAATCTTGATTTTTCAATCTTTAAACGATCGTCGCGCTTGCGACCGAGTCGCCTTCCTTTTTGAACCGCATGATGCGGACGCCTTGGGTCGCGCGGCCGAGGACCGACACGGAGGAGATCGCCGTGCGAATGACTTGACCGGCAGAGGAAATCACAAGGAGATCGCGCTCATCTTGCGCGTTCACAATAGTCGCAATGACAATCTTTCCTGTCTTTTTGGTAATGTTCGCGGTCTTGATGCCGGATCCGCCGCGGCCCTGCACTTTATATTCGGTCACATCCGTCCGCTTGCCGTAGCCATTGTCCATCACAACCAAAAGCTGCATCACGCCTTCCTTCTTTGCGACACTGCTTGCGATCACATCCATCCCGACGACCACGTCGGAGCCTTTGAGCCGGATGCCGCGCACGCCGGCGGCGGTGCGGCCCATGGCGCGGACGTTCGTCTCGGAGAACCGAATCGATTGGCCCGCGGCCGTGACGAGCATAATGTCGTCTTTGCCCATGGTCGGCTTTACCCACTCGAGCGTATCCGCGTCTTTGAGTTTGATCGCGATGAGTCCGGACCGGCGCACATTTTCAAATTCGGAAATTTCAGTTTTCTTGATCGTTCCTTTGCTTGTGAGCATCACCAAATACTTGGAATCGCTCAACTCGTCCATGGACATCGTCGCAGACACCTTCTCCCCCGGCGCAAGCTGAAGGAAATTCACAAGCGCTTGGCCCTTTGCCGTGCGCGAGGCCTCGGGCACGTCATAAGCCTTGAGCTGGAAGACGCGGCCACGCGTTGTGAAAAAGAGAAGATCCTTGTGGGTCGTTGTCGAGAACACCTGCTCCACCACATCCTCTTCTTTGGTCGTGAGTCCTGCGACCCCTTTACCGCCGCGACCTTGCTTCCGGAAGGTGTCCGGCGGCACGCGCTTGATGTATCCCTCCCGGGTAATCATGACCACGGTCGGCGTGTCCGGAATCACATCCTCCATCGAAAACTCTTTGACGCCATGCGGCACGATTTGCGTGCGCCGCTCGTCGCCATACGTGTCGCGCAGTCCCTTCACTTCGTCCGCGACGACCCCAAGCACGCGTTTGTCAGACTTCAAAATCGCCTCGAGTTCCTTGATGAGCTTCATCTTTTCCTCATACTCCTGCTCCACCTTGAGGCGCTCAAGGTTCGCAAGCTGTGAGAGGCGCATCTCGAGAATTGCCGCGGCCTGAATCTCGGAGAGCTTAAACTGCTTCATGAGATTGACTCGCGCTTCATCCTTATCTTTGGATTTTTTGATGGTCGCGATCACCTTATCGATCTGGAGCATCGCGATCTTCAATCCTTCCAAAATATGGGCGCGATCGCGTGCCCGATCAAGGTCAAACTGGGTGCGGCGGCGTACGACTTCTTTGCGGTGCTTCACGTACTCCTCAAGAATGGACTTCAAATTGAGGAGACGCGGCTGGAGCCCTTCCGCCAACGCCAGCATGTTGTAGTGGAATGTCTCCTGAAGCTGGGTCGCCTGGTACAAGCGGTTCAACACCTTCTTCGGGTACGCGTCTTTCTTGAGTTCCACGACAATACGCACGCCGTCTTTGGTGGACTCGTCGCGCAGATCGCGGATCCCCTCGATCTTTTTGTCATGCACTCCGGCGGCGATTTTTTCGAGAAGTGTCGCCTTGTTCACCTGATACGGAATTTCGTTCACAATGATCGTGAACCCACCTTTTTTATCCTCCACAATTTCAGTTTTGGCGCGCACCACGATTCCGCCCTTGCCCGTCGCGTACGCCTGCTCAATGTCTTTCGTGTTGTACACGATCGCTCCGGTCGGGAAATCTGGCCCCTTCACGAATTTGAGCAGATCCTCCACGGTCGCGTCCGGGTGCGATAGGAGAGAGAGCGTCGCGTCGCACACCTCACGCAGGTTGTGCGGTGGAATGTTCGAGGCCATGCCAACCGCGATCCCGACCGTACCGTTCAAAAGGAGGTTCGGGAGCCTGGCCGGCATGACGCGCGGTTCCTTGTGCGTCCCGTCAAAGTTTGGAGAAAAATCCACGGTATTTTTTTCGATATCCGTCAAAAGCTCCTCGGAAATCCCGGAAAGCTTCGCCTCCGTGTAGCGGTATGCGGCCGCGGAGTCGCCGTCGAGCGACCCGAAGTTTCCCTGGCCCCGAATCAAGGTGTAGCGAAGAGAAAAATCCTGCGCCATGCGCACGAGCGAATCGTAGACAGCCATGTCCCCGTGCGGATGGTATTTGCCGAGCACGTCCCCGACCACGGTTGCGCACTTTTTAAACTTCGCATTCGCCCGAAGTCCGGTCTGCCACATGGAATACAAAATGCGCCGGTGCACGGGCTTCAATCCATCGCGCACGTCCGGCAACGCCCGGCCGACGATCACCGACATCGCATAATCCAAATACGACGTCTGCATCTCGTCGGTAATATTGCGGGGCTCTACCCGCCCGATCGTGAGATCCATCTCCGGCTCTGCCGGCTCAATCGGTTTGGATTGTTTCGGCTGTTTGCTCATACAATTTTTCTTTCATGATGCCTGACACGGTCTCGAGCGCCTGTTGTCCTTGCACGAAACCCTGAAACCCCTCTCGGAACGCCTGCCTCACTTGGCTACCCATGTCGAGCAGGACCGCCGGGGATCCGGATTGTTCAAGCGCGGCGCCCGTCTGTTCGCGAGCCCCCTGCCACTCCTCTTTCACGGCAGACACGGTGCCCTTGATTTCACGCCCAACCGTCCACATCCACCCGAGAACGACGATCAAGACTCCAACTCCAATCGATAACCCATACGCCATCCGCTGGCGGGAAGATAAAGGATGATGGCGAAGTTTAATGGGGGAGTGCGTCATAAGTATCTTCTTTCTACCTTCTACTTTCTACCCTCTACCTTTCCAACGTCACCAGCAACATATCCTCTTCCGGCAGATCCTTCCGGCTTACTTTAAACTTATTCATCTTTTCCCGCCGACCGCCGAATACTTTATAAAAATCCTCCACGGTTCCGAGCTTCTCTTTCAGGTTCGGGATCGCGTACGTCATCGGAATGACCACCCTGGGCTCCAGACGCTCGATCACCTCCGCCGCGATTTTTCCTCCCATCACCCGCCCATTGCCAACCGGCACCATGAGAATATCAATATCTTGAAGCTGTTCCAGTTCCGCATCCGTGAGCATGCGATCGAGCGCGCCAAGATGGGCCAGGTGCATGTCCTCGGACTCCAGGCGATACATCACGTGGTTTGGATCGTCCTTGGTCGGCGCGGAGATCCCAAACACAAAAACATCCTTCGTCTCATATTCCCCAGGGGTGTTGATCACAAACGGGCTCCCCGAGACCGCCGCGATATTGTTTGCGTCCGGCGCATCGTGGGAAATGAGAATCGTTTGAGCTTCGAGGGTCCGCGGAAACCGGAGGCCGGTTTCGTTGTCGTAGGGGTCTAGGACGAGGGTCGCTTCGCCCTGGGGCGTCTTTGTGGTGATCTCAAAACAGGACAATCCGTGCCAGGAAATTTGCATAAATAACAGAGGTCAGAAGTCGGTGGTCAGAGGTCGGTAGGTGCCCGAAGCTAAACAAAATGCCAAAAAATATTACCATGGCTTGAGGGGAAAAACAAGCCTTAAAATATCTTCGGAAACCTCTGAAAATCCCCTGCCAACACTCCGCCATTCATGACTTTGCCTGACCCGTCTGAATATTTCAGATAAGTTCCCCTGGGACAAATGGGACAAAATTGGGCACAAACCACTAATCCATTTAAGTGCCGATCGGACCATTAATGGATCAATGGCCAGAAAGCGAATCCTGCCATAGATAAGGCAGGTCAAGATAAAACCAATGGTAAACAACTAATCCACAGATGGTCCGATCGGACCATCTGTGGATTATGCGTAGATTGTTTCGTCGTCGCCTTCGGCTTCTCCTCGCAATGACAAATTAAATCTCTTCGCCAAACGTGCCCTTCCAATACTCAATTTCTTTCTCAATATCAACAAGCTCCGGGTCGGGTTCCGTGACCGAGAGTCCTTCTCGAAGCCGTACCACCCGAGCCACAATTTCCTCTTTCCATTTCGGGTCTTTATCCTTCAAGGCCTCAAGTTCATCGATCTTTTTGACGATCTTTTCCAACTGCACCTGCCATTTTTTCAAAAGTTTTTGATATTCCGGCGTCGAGGCATCCGCTGCTTTCTCGAGTTCTTCTTTGACATGATCATCCGCATCCAGAATGCCATCCTCTATTTGATGACGCTCTTCTGGAGTGAATTCTGTCTCAAATAAATGACTCTTCACAAGCTCCTCAAGCGGCACGCCCGCGTCCAGATGCTTCTTGAGTTTTGTGCGAACATTCTCATCCACGTGCTCCAAGACGATCTGGAGCCGCCGCTTCTCTTCCTGTCCGCCGGTCAGCTCTCGGAACGCTTTCCGATGCGGATACTCGGCCATCCCGGTTTTCACGAGTGAGGCCAAAACCTCTTCTTCCGTCGCATCCGAATTTTTCTGAAGGGCCTCAAGCATCCCCTCCGCTTCCTTCTTTATCTCCTTCGGCACGGTCGGAACCAAGCGCGAAATCGCGATTTTATACTCATCCAAAAGTGCTTGAAATGGGTGTCTGCTCATATGCTGGACAGTATACATGATCTACGCTACACTCCATTCACTTCCTAATATTTAGCCCCGTCGCCCCGCCCCTTTCCAGAAAACAGACGTTTCGTCCTGCCTGGTCGAGAGACGCAGTCGACTTTGTCTCATTTCTATCAGGTCAAGAAGGATGAAACATCAGGAAAGGGGCGGGGTGCCGGCCATGTCTTATGTCTGTCGCTCCCATAACGTCTGAAACTCCGTCCGAGTTTCAAAAACTCCTCGAAGAGGGGCCGTATCTTCACATCCCCGCGGTCGGAGATGTCGTCAAAGGAAAAATCGTGTCTGCCAACCGCCGTGAAGTGCGGGTGGATATTGATGGGCTCGGGGTCGGCGTGATCCGCGGCCGCGAACTGTTCGCGGAGTCAAAAGAATACAATACCTTGAAGACCGATGATGCGGTGGAGGCGACCGTGATTGAACTTGAGAATGAAAATGGCGAACTGGAACTCTCGTTCCGTTTTGCCGGACAGAAGAAAGCGTGGGAAGAGTTGCGCCGTCTCTTTACCGTAGGCGAGGTTGTGGAAGTGAAGGTGCTCGAGGCAAACAAAGGAGGTCTCATTGTCCGTGTGAACAACGTGGGCGGATTTCTGCCCGTCTCCCAACTCGCTCCGGACCACTATCCGCGCGTGACCGGCGGCGACAAGAATCGCATTTTGGAAAAATTGAAGAGTTATGTGGGCGAAGCCTTCCAGGTTCGGGTGATTGACGTGAATGAAAACGATGAAAAGCTCATTGTCTCGGAAAAGGCCGTGTGGGAAGACAAACAAAAGAACGTGATCGCGCAATATAAGGTGGGTGATCAGATCGAAGGAGAGGTCACGGCGCTTGCGGATTTTGGCGCGTTCGTAAAATTCGAGGCGCTCGAAGGTTTGGTCCACATCAGCGAAATCGCTTGGCAGCGCATTGATCATCCGCGCGACATCCTGAAAGTCGGCGAAAAGGTGAAGGCGGAAATCATCGGCATTGAGGGAAGCAAAATTTTCCTCTCCATGAAAAAACTCATAAAAGACCCGTGGCAAGATGTGAGTTCCCGCTACAAAGTCGGCGATATCGTCGAGGGGACCGTTCTCAAAGTGAACCCGTTCGGGTTCTTTGTGGAGCTCGATCCTGAAATCCATGGTCTCGCCCATGTTTCCGAACTCTCGGACAAGCCAGTAACCGACATCACCACGATCGGCAAACCGGGGGAAAAGATGAAATTCCGCATTGTTTCGATTGAACCGACCGAGCATCGTTTGGGACTCTCTCTGAAACTGAATCCTCCGGCGGAAAAACCGGAAGCGGAATCTGTCCCTAACGCCTAAAGCCTAGAGCCTAACGCCTGCGGATGACCGTATGAAACCCTTATCCAAAAACATCATCATCTTTGTCGTCGCCTTGCTTCTTCTCGGCGCCCTCTTTTCGAGCTACACGCTGAAAACGGAAAAACCGGAAGAGATCTCTGTGGGTCAGCTCGTTGAGCGCGTGCAAAAAGGGAGCGCGCGTTCGATTGAGGTAAACGGCAACGAGGTAAAGGTGATCGCGCTCGACGGATCGGTCGCCATGACGCGAAAAGAATCCGAGCAGCCGATGTCGGAGCTTCTCACAAGCTATGGGGTCACGACCGAGGAGCTCAAGGCCGCGAACATCACGATTGAGGACAAGAGCACGCGGGCCCTCCTTCTTAACATTTTCCTCTCCTCTTTCCTGCCGCTCCTCATTTTGATCCTCGTCTTCTGGTTTATGATCCGGCAGATGCAGGGGGCGAACGCGCGAGCCATGTCGTTTGGGCAGTCCGGGGCGCGGGAGGTCGCGGGCGGCAAAACCCGCGTGACGTTTAAGGACGTGGCAGGAAGCAAAGAATCGAAAGAGGAGCTCCAAGAGGTCGTAGAATTTTTGAAGAGTCCGAAAAAATTCGCGGACCTTGGGGCAAAGCTTCCCAAAGGCGTGCTTCTCATGGGCCGCCCGGGCACAGGGAAAACGCTCCTCGCACGCGCGGTCGCGGGCGAGGCGGATGTGCCGTTTTTTCACATCAGCGGATCGGAATTCGTGGAAATGTTCGTCGGTGTGGGCGCTGCGCGGGTGCGCGATCTGTTTGCCCGAGCCAAAAAAAGCGCGCCCTGTATCATTTTTATTGATGAGATTGACGCGGTCGGCCGCCAGCGCGGGGCAGGGCTTGGGGGAAGCCACGATGAACGCGAGCAAACCTTAAACCAAATCCTGGTCGAGATGGACGGCTTTGACCCAACGATCGGCGTCATCGTGATTGCCGCGACCAACCGTCCGGACGTCTTGGACCCGGCGCTGCTCCGCCCCGGCCGCTTTGACCGCCGCGTGACCATTGACCTCCCGGACATCAGCGAGCGGCAGGCGATTTTGGAAATTCACGCAAAGAACAAACCGCTCGCGAAGGGAGTCGACCTCCGAAAAGTTGCGGAACGCACGCCGGGCTTTGCCGGTGCGGACCTCTCCAACCTCTTCAACGAGGCCGCCATCCGCGCCGTTCGGCGCGACGCGAAGGAAGTCACGCAAGAAGACATTCTGGAGTCGATCGAAAAAGTGATGCTCGGGCCCGAACGCCGAAGCATGGTGATGTCTTCGGAAGAAAAAAAGCTCACGGCCTACCATGAGGCGGGACACGCGCTCGTCGCCAAAATGCTTCCGCGTGCAGACCCGGTTCACAAAGTTTCCATCATCAGCCGCGGGGCCGCGGGCGGCTACACCCTGAAGCTCCCGACCGAAGACCGCCGTTACCATAAACGCGCGGAATTTTTGGACGACCTCGCGGTTATGCTGGGTGGGTACGTATCCGAGCTTGAAACCTTCGGCGATGTCACGACCGGCGCCTCCGATGATCTCAAAAAATGCACGCGGCTCGCCCGCGAGATGATCACCCGCTACGGCATGAGCGACGCCTTGGGTCCCCGTACGTTCGGCGAGTCCGAGGAACTCATCTTCCTCGGCAAAGAAATCCATGAAAGCCGGAACTACTCCGAAAAAACGGCGCAGACGATTGATGAAGAGCACGCGAAGCTTGTCCATAGCGCGATGGAGAAGGCCCGTGCTATAATCCGGAAAGAAAAGGCGGCGCTGGAAAAGATCGTGGCGCATCTCCTCGAAAAAGAAACTCTGGAGCGCGACGAATTCGAAGCGCTCTTTACTGCCACCGCATAAAATGATCGCGGCCGGGTGGCATGGTGTGGGGCCCCCGGCAACGCGCACCCCGCACCTTTAGCCCTTCGACAAGCTCAGGAAATAAAGGTGCGAGGGAGCATTGACGGGGAAACACCATGCCAGGACCCGGCCTAAAAAAATATGAGGAGGAACAAAACACCCGCAGCTGTTTACCGTCCTATTTTGCGTGAGGCCTGGCGCCTCACCTGGGAGCGCAAAGCGCTGTGGGTGTTTGGTATTTTTGCGGGACTGCTCTCGACCGGCGGTGTCGTCGAGATCCTGATCCGCTCCTTCCGGCAGATTGAAACGACCGGCGAGCTCCTATGGCGCCTCATGAGCGGCTCCTTTCTTGGCACGGAAACCTTCGGGCTCTACGTGCAACAGCTTCTGCTTCTGAACCCCGCGCGCGTCACGGCAACCGGCACGATTCTGATCGTCCTCGCTCTCCTCCTTCTCATTGTTGCGATCCGCTCGCAAGCCTCGCTTATCCACGGGCTCTTTTCCCATCATCACCTTTCTGTTTCTGAAACGTGGCATGGCGGACGCGGACATTTCTGGTCCGTCCTCGCCCTCACGATCCTCACCCGCCTCACTTATCTTTTGGTCGTCATCGTCACAGCCCTCCCGCTTGTCCTGTTTCTCTCCCGCTCGACTCTGGGGAACGCCCTCCTGTTCTTCGCTCTCTTTCTCGTCTTCTTTCCGCTCACGATCATCACAAGTTTTGTCTCGACACTCGCGCTTATTCATCTGGTGCGCGAAAGGTTGGGATTAATCCATGCGATCCACGCAACGTTTCGCCTCTTCACTCGCCACCGGCTTGCCGCCTTTGAGCCCGGCTTCATTCTTTTTGTCTTGGTCAGCCTCGGCTTCTTCGTCTTCCTCTCCCTCATCCTCATATTGGCGGTCCCGTATTCCATCCTGATCACCCTTGCTCTCCTCACCTCGCTCCAAACCGTGTTCATGGTCGTCCTCGGAATCGGTGTCATAACGCTCGGGGCTCTGTTCCTCGCCTTCACGGGCGCTGCCGTCACGTTCCAGCATGCCGCGTGGGTCGGCTTTTACCGCCGTATGACCCACCGCGTCCAGGCCGGAAAGATCCTTGCAAAGCTCGAACGTCTCTGGCAAAAAATCTAAAAAAGCATACACTAGGAATAATTCTGGTGTTTTATTTTGCCATCCGGAGATACGAATATGAGCGACGCCCCTAAAACCGCCAAACCCTCCGTCGCAGAGGCGGGGGTGAGCGAGGCGTTTGAGGAAAAAATGCAGGAGGTGCGGCTCAAGGAAAAGGAGGCCGAGGCTCAAGCCCAGGCCACAACTCTTGGCACACCCTATGTCAACCTCAAAGGCTTCCCAATCAGTCCGGAAGCGATCTCGCAGATCCCGCAAGAGGTTGCAGAAAAGCTCAGGGCGGTTTGTTTTCTCTTTACGGGTCCGGAAATCCGAGTCGCCTCTCTCAATCCCACGGATGCTGGTGCAAAGGAACTTCTCTTTCAGCTGCAAGAACGCAACCAGGCCCATGGAGGCCTCTATAAAATTTCCGAAGAAAGTCTCCGCATCGCCCTCGCCTTTTACGAAACACTTCCGAAGCTCCGGAAAATCATCAAAGGAGTGAAGATTACTGAAGAGGAACTCTCCCGTTTCCAGGCGGAACTCAAAACCTATCCGGATATTCAACGAACGCTCGAGCGCGCCTCGATCACGGACATCATGACCGTGATCATGGCAGCCTCCCTTCAATTTGAAACAAGCGACGTCCACATCGAGGCCGAGGAGGAACGCGTCGTCGTTCGCTTCCGTGTCGACGGGGTCCTCCAAGAGGTGGCGGCACTCCCTCACGATTCTTGGAAAAAAATTATCGCCCGCATCAAACTCATTAGCGGGCTCAAAATTAACATCACGGACCGCCCGCAGGACGGTCGCTTTACCATTTTCCTCAAATCTGGTGATACGGATGTGCGTGTCTCCACCATCCCAACCTCCTGGGGCGAATCGGTCGTGATGCGCATCCTGAAACCCGGCTCGATTAGCGTCGAGTTTGCGGCTCTTGGATTCCGGCCAGCGATAGAGAAAAAACTCGTGCGCGAAATCTCGAAACCCCACGGCATGATCATCACCACGGGCCCGACCGGATCCGGAAAAACGACCACCTTGTATGCCGTACTCCGAAAACTCAACACGCCGGACGTGAAGATCGTGACACTCGAAGATCCGATCGAATACAAACTCCAGGGCATTAACCAATCCCAAATTGATCACAGCAAACAATACACGTTCGCCTCGGGCCTCCGATCCATCCTCCGCCAGGATCCGGACATTGTCATGGTGGGAGAAATTCGCGATCTCGAAACCGCTGAAACCGCGATCAATGCGGCCTTGACCGGCCACCTCATGCTCTCGACCCTCCACACGAATGATGCCGCCGGCGCCCTCCCCCGCTTCATTTCCATGGGGGTGAAACCGTTCTTGATTGCTCCGGCGCTGAATGCCATGATCGGACAAAGGCTCACCCGCCGCATTCACGCCGCGTGCAAGGAGGCATTCACGCCGCCAGCAGATCAGCTTGCGTCTGCAAAAAAATTGCTCTTGGATATTCCAAAAAACTCCGGCGAGACGGTGGTGCCGGAGAGTGGATGGAAGTTTTACCACGGAAAAGGATGTGCGCAATGCAACAACACGGGCTACAAAGGCCGCGTGGGTATTTATGAAATTCTCACCATGGATGACACCCTTCGTGCCGCCCTCGACGAATCCCTCTCTGAATATAAGGTCCGGGAGCTCGCAAAAGCCCAAGGGATGATCACCATGTCGCAAGACGGCATGCTGAAAGCGCTCGACGGAGTCACGACGATTGAGGAAGTCCTGCGCGTGGCGGGAGAAGGAGTATAAAAAACGCGCCACCGTCGAACGAAGTTCGATCAGTGGCGCAGATCTCCCGATTGATGATCCGGGACAAACAGGCGGTACATCGGGCCGTGGGAATCCTCGCTCTCCGAAACCAGGCACCGGGGACAGCCCGCCGGAAAAATGATCACCCATCCGGGCCGGAGCGCGGAGGCGAGTCTCGGAATCGTATCCTCGAACATCTCTCGTGCTTCGCGGAGATTCATGGTGTACATCTGACCGCACGTCGGGTTTCGGCAGGTCATACGGATCTGATGCGGGTCGAGACAAGCACGGCAAATGATCACCGGATCACTGTCGCCGTCCTCGCACAAGCAGCAGAGGAGAACTTCCCCCCGCCTCGAAAGAGCAGACTTCTGCGCGCTCATGGGTATCACCTCCTTTCACGCAGACGTGCCACGTTAAACCATAAACGCCGCCCTGTCAAGGGCGGCGTTCCTGCGTGTCAACGGGGAATGATTTTTTCCTGTTCTCCGGGGAGTGAATATTTCCGGTT
>CAZNKO010000010.1:0-24448 GCA_964573855.1 uncultured Gammaproteobacteria bacterium
TGCAGGCTCCGGTGCTTGGCACCGGAGTCCGCCGTCCATCCGATGCGGCTTGACATCGGTTGCCATCCCTTCTAAAGTGAATTTTGAATTGTGGCTCAAGAGAGCGTCAAATTGAATAAAAATTTTGTTCAAAGAGATGCTTGGGAGGAAGCGCTTGAACACCTTTATTCCCATCCTCACTCCATATGGCCCAAGTGAAACCGGACATAGAAACATTTGCAAAAATTAAAGTCTGCGGGATCGGCGGCGGCGGCGGCTCGGCTGTCAACCGCATGATCAGCGATGAAATCAAAGGCGTTGATTTCATTACGATCAATACGGACGTACAGGCTCTCGGGCAGAATTTGGCTCCGACCAAAATTGCGATTGGGAAAACCATCACGAAGGGGTTGGGGGCGGGGATGAACCCGGACATCGGACAGCGGGCGGCCGAAGAGAACCAGAACGAAATCCGCAACGCGCTGAACGGTGCGGACATGGTATTTTTGACCTGCGGCTTGGGCGGCGGCACGGGCACAGGGGCGATTCCAGAGGTCGCAAAAGTCGCCAAAGACCTCGGCGCCCTCACGGTCGCGGTCGTGACAAAGCCGTTTTCTTTTGAAGGAGCCCAGCGCCGGCGCATTGCGGAAGAAGGATACGACCGTTTGATTCAGTATGTGGACACGATCATCACGATTCCGAACGACCGGGTGCTCCAGATCATTGACAAAAAGACGTCGCTCATTGACGCGTTTTCGATCGTGGATGATGTGCTCCGCCAAGGAGTGCAGGGCATTGCCGAGCTCATCACGATTCCTGGCCTTATTAACGTGGATTTTGCGGACGTGAAGGCAATTATGGAAAATTCCGGCTCGGCGCTCATGGGCATCGGAAAGGCGAGCGGAGAAAGCCGGGCGGTCGAAGCCGCCAAACAAGCGATCGCGAGCCCGCTTTTGGAACTCGCGATTGACGGCGCAAAGGGCATCCTCTTCACGATTACGGGCGGCAGCAATCTCGGGATGCATGAGGTGGCCGAAGCGGCGAAAGTGATCACCGGTTCGGCGGATGAGGATGCGAAGGTGATTTTCGGTGCGGCCTTGGACGAAGCGATGAAAGAAGAGGTGCGCATCACGGTCGTGGCAACCGGGTTTGACAGCCGCGAGCGCCGCATGACGGCGCCGGGCGCCATTGAGATTCAGGCGCAGGGTACTTGGACGCCGGGCGGGTTCCTCCGCGTGCGCGAAGAAGAGGATCGCGAGCGGCGTCTTGCCAAACCCAAGGTTCCGCATTTTCCCTCTCCGCGGGAGGCTCCGCGCCAGCCTGCGCCGGTTTTCGAAGAGGCGAAGCCCATCGTGAAAGCCGCTCCTAAGATGCCTGCTCCCCCGCCGCACGTAACAACCGAGGAGGAAGAAATCGAGATCCCCGCGTTTATTCGCAAAAAGATGATGTAGAAGGTAGAGGGTAGAAGGTAGAAGGAACTCCCTTCTACTTTTTTTCTACTTTCTACTTTCTACTTTCTACGCTAAAATACGACCACTATGCGCTGCCCGGTCTGTAATTACAATGATACGAAGGTGGTGGACTCGCGCATCTCGACCGATGGGGCGAGCATCCGCCGGCGCCGGGAATGCGAAAAGTGCGGCTTTCGGTTCTCCACCTTGGAGGAAGTGGAGCTTTTGGACCTCACCGTGATCAAACGTGACGGGCGGCGCGAGAACTATGCGCGCGAAAAAATCGTTCGGGGTCTTGAAAAAGCTCTCGAGAAGCGTCCGTATACGGATGCCGAGTTTCAGCAATTGGTGCACCGGGTCGAGCGGGAGATCCAGAAGAAACGGCGCGGCCAGCTTACGAGCCGTGAGATCGGGGAGATCGTAATGAACCGTCTCAAGGCCTTCGACAAGGTGGCCTACATCCGGTTTGCGTCTGTGTACCGGTCGTTTGAGGACGTGAAAACGTTTGAGACGGAATTGAAAAAATTACGGACGAAATCCGGCTCCGCCGGAAAAGGAGGATATGCGAGGCCGAAACGCAAGACGTAATTCGGCTCGGAGGCCGAACATGACGCATCGGCCGACCGAGCACCAGACGCTCGCGACCGTGACGCTTGCGGCGGCGGCGCTGGTTGGGGCTCTCGCCGGGGCGCTTTCCTCTGCGCTCGCTGTCGGCGTTTGGTACGGCTCCGCGCTCATGGGGAGTGTCTGGGACCCGGCCGCGAGCGCGGACGTGCAGATGGCGCGCTGGAGGGAAGAGGAGGCGACCACGGTCAGCGTGGTTCGACGGGTCGCGCCGGCCGTCGTGAGCATCGTCATTCGGAAGGTCGTGACCGGGGCTTCCGAGCCGGTTGAGGTCGGCGGCGGAACCGGATTTTTTGTGACACCCGACGGGCTCCTTGTCACCAACCGGCACGTGGTCGGGGACCGGGAAGCCATCTACACCATCGTGACGAATGATGGTGCGGAAGTTCCTGCTCGGGTCGTGGCGATTGATCCGTTTTTGGACATTGCGCTTCTCGATGTGGAAGGAGACGGTTATGCCTCCGCAACGCTCGGAGACTCGGATCAGGCCCACATCGGGCAAACCGTCATTGCGGTCGGGAACACCTTGTCGGAATTTCGAAACACGGTGACCAAAGGGGTTGTTTCGGGCCTCGACCGCTACATCACCGCCGGGGATGATGTTGGGGAGATCTCCACCATCGAACGCGCGATTCAAACCGACGCGGCCATTAACCTTGGAAATTCCGGTGGTCCGCTCGTGAATCTGCTCGGAGAAGTGATCGGTGTCAATACCGCGGTGAGCACGGAGGGGCAGTCGATCGGGTTCGCGATTCCGATTAATGAGGTGAAGAAAGCCGTAACAGACGTTGTCCGCTACGGGCGAATTTTGAGGCCCTGGCTCGGCGTCCGTTATGTTATGGTGACTCCGGCGCTTGCCTCCGAGCGTTCTCTTGCCGCTGAACGCGGAGCGATTTTGGTCCAGGGCGCAGGGGATGAGCCCGCGGTTCTGCCGGGGAGCCCCGCGGAGACGGCGGGATTTAAGGAAGGGGATGTCCTTGTTTCGGTGAATGGGGAGCCGGTGGGGGAGTCACGTTCGCTCGCGTCTCTGTTAGCCGACTTCGCGCCAGGAGAGAGAGTTCGCGTTCAGATTTTGCGAGGAGAAGAAGCTCAGGTGCTTGAAGTAACCCTTGGAGAGGTTCCCGTTGAGCGTCTTCCATAATTTTTATATGAAACGAACCAAGATCGTCTGCACGATCGGTCCGGCGAGTGAGGAACCCCGCATCCTCCGCGCGATGGTGAAAGAGGGCATGAACATGGCCCGGCTCAATTTTTCGCACGGCACGCATACGAGTCACGCACTCCTTATGCGCCATATCCGTGCGGCGGCGAAGAGCGCAAACGAACCCGTGGGGATCCTGGGAGATCTGCAGGGCCCAAAAATTCGGCTTGGAGTTTTGCCGGAAATCGGTGTGGATCTGCGTTCTGGGAGCCAGATCGGTTTCTCCACGTCTGCGACCACATATCGCGAAGGACTTCTTCCTGTGAGTTATCGGAATTTACACAAAGACGTGAAGCCCGGAGCCCGCATTCTGATTGATGACGGACTTTTGGATGTGCGCGTCAAAGCCGTGCAAGGGACCACGATTTGGACGGAAGTCGTAAACGGCGGTCGCGTCACCTCTCACAAGGGGATGAATTTTCCAGACACAACGCTCCACGTGTCCGCCATCACGGCAAAGGATAAGGAGGATATTATTTTTGGTGTGAAGCAGGGCGTGGATTGGCTTGCCTTGTCATTCGTCACGGCTGCAAAAGACGTGCGCGTCCTGCGTCGGCTCATCAAACACGCCGGGCGCCGCGGCCAAATCTTGCCAAGGATCATGGTGAAAATTGAAAAACATGAAGCCATCGATCATTTTGATGAAATTTTGAAAGAGACGGATGGTATCATGGTCGCGCGCGGAGATCTTGGGATCGAAATTCCGGCCGAAGAGGTGCCGATTCGGCAAAAAGAAATTATTGAAAAATGCCGGCTCGCAGGGAAGCCGGTCGTGGTCGCGACGCAAATGCTCGATTCGATGACCCACCATCCGCGTCCGACGCGCGCCGAGGTGTCCGATGTCGCAAACGCGGTGTTCGATCACACAGACGCCGTCATGCTCTCGGGAGAGTCGGCAAACGGGAAGTATCCGGTCGAAGCCGCGCGGTTTATGCGCCGGATTATTGAAGAGTCAGAGAATTCCCCGTTTGATGACATCGCGCCCTCGCGGGATCCGCTCGTACCCCTGTCGCAGGCCACAGCACACACACTGAAGGATCTGGCTCTCGGCGGACACATTGACGCGGTGCTTGCTCTTCAAAGCGTCGGGCCCTGGACGGAAACCATTCTTTCCGCCCGCCCGGAGCTCCCACTGTATCTTGCCGTCGCATCCGAAACGCTCATGCGACAAAACAATATCCGGTGGGGCGTTCGACCTTTTGTCATTCCAAAATCTTCCGTGGACCAGGCGCTCGCGATTCTGAAGCGTCGCCGATGGGTCCGGAAAGGCAATCGGCTTGCGGTTGTGGCTGGAGAAAAACATGGAAAAGGTGTCGACGTGATTGAAATAAAATAAGGGAGCACGTTCCTCGTACGTGCTCCCATGAGAGAAGTGGATGACGACCGACTACGCGGTGCCCGTCCGCCTCTCGAAGTGCTTCCAGGCCTCCTCGAGCGTGTTCGTCCAGTCGGGGTACATCCGGTCAGCCGCGAGCAGGGTCTTCTCCTGGCACTTCGCGCTTGGGTCCGAGACGCCGAGGACCTTCTCCTTGCCCCCCTTGCGCGCGACGACGGCGATCTTCGCGGTGCAGGTCTTCGCCCCACCGCAGCAGAGGCTCTCCGCGGGTAGGATGTTGACGGTCGGCCAGCCTTCGGCGTAGACCAACCTCTGATCGAGGTCCACCGCCTTCCTCTTGCCCCGCTGCCCGATTCCGAGAGACTCCACCCTCCTTGCAGACGTTCCAGTTGAGTTCATTGGCCCTCCTCAAGGCCTGCCTCACGCCGCGTTGTGCAGCAAAGAGACGGGGGAAATATAATCCTCCAGAGTATAAACGTCAAGATCACCCTGACCCTTGTCTGCGCACAGGCGGTGTGCTACGATTCCCGCACTTCAGAACAGGTACGAGGCCAGGCTAAAATCGATGAGATGCCGGCGCGCGACGAGCACCGAAGCGAGACGTACTTAAAATGTACGTTGAGCGAGGAGCGGAGGAGCAAGCTGGCAGATCGCGATTTTAGCCGGCCGCAGTTCGAACGGACCGGTGGTGTAGCCCGGTTAACACGTCTCCCTGTCACGGAGAAGATCGCGGGTTCGAATCCCGTCCGGTCCGCCAGAAAGTCGCCTCTGCAATCGCGGAGGCGACTTTCTTTTGTCCTCTGCGCAATTTGCGAGTTCCAACCGTTCGAACCGCTTCTCGACGTTCGGCAAGGATGTCGAACGGTTTCTTGTACTCCCATTCAAGCTTTCCATCCAATAACTTTAAGTTCCAACCGATGTCTTGCAGAACGTGTTTCTTCTCGACAATATCCACCGTTGGATCAGAAAAGCGCGTGTAAGCGAGGTGAGCCTTGTCGAAGAATCTTTCTGTCTCGAGCAGCCAGTGGCGGGTTGTGTCCCCGCTTTCGTGCAGTTTCTGTTCGAGATGGGTCTTTTCGCTTAACAGTTCGTTCTTCTTCATGACATATGTGTCTCTATCGATAACTTCACTAATATGTGCCTCGATGAGATTGGCGAGCTTCTTTTCGACGGCCTTGAGATCGCGTCCCCACTGTTCGCGAAACTTAAGCTGGTCATCAACCTGCTGGGAGTAATGCAACTTCAGGAGTTTCTTACAGAGCTCCCAAACGCGCTCATCGATGTAGACGTCTTTTAAACGATCCGCGACTTGCTGATCGATGTCATGCGGCTTGAGCGGTCGTTGTGAACACGCGCCTCGTCGCTTGCTGCAAGTGTAATACTCATATTCCTTGCCAGACGGCTTCACTTTTCGAATGCCGACGATCGCACATCCACACTCCCCGCAAGTAATTAGCCCCCGATAAACGAACTCTTGCTTCACGAGCTTCGGATGGGTCCGACCTGACATTATGATTTGGATCCGGTCGAACTCGTCGAGGGTGATAATCGGTTCGTGAACTCCCTTGAATCGCTCGCCTTCGTATCGCATCAGTCCGGTATAGAACGGGTTATGTAAAATCCGCTCTACCATGCTGGTCGTGAAGCGACCTTTAAATCGTGAGCTCTTAATTCCTAAGCCGTTGATGAAGGTTGCGGCCTCCGCGAGCGTGTGAGATTCCGTCAGATACCAATCGAAGAAGCGCCGCATTAACGGCGCCACGATGGGATCCTGTTCGATTCGGCGCAAAGAATGGCCGGACTGAAGTAGTAGCGTCTGCTTCTCGTGGTCGTAAAATTTGCCCGCGATCTTGCTTTCAGCATCGATGTTCAAGTATCCAATGGGTGCCATCCCGACCCATTCACCTTTCAAAAGTTTCGAGCGTGTGTCGCGTCGGACAAAGTCAGACGTATCGTCGGAACTCTTTTTCGCCATCCCAAGTTCGAGAGCTAGGAAGAACTTATCGTTGCCACTGTTGAAGAATGCCCTCGACGGCGTTCTGATTTCTTTGATATGACCTTCATCCATCATGTAAATCAGGCGACCCCCATCCATAGGATTCCTGGCGAGCCGTGAGGTGTGCCAGACGAGCACGGCGTCAGCTTCACTTCGCTCCAGTCTGTCGAGCATCTGGTTGAAGACTGGACGCTTTGGCTTATAGGCCGACTGCGACTCCTCAAGATATTCGACAACATCAAGACTGTTCCTCTCCGCAAATTCCTTAAGCTCGCGAATCTGGGCCTCGATGCTCAAGGTCTGCCGGTCCTCTCGATCACTCGAACGGCGACAGTAGGCTAGGTAACGCATAGGTATTTGAAGGGGCCATGTTAACTCTTGGCGTCGCCGATGTGTAGGGCGAACGCCAGTAGGTTCGATGCAATCTCCTCGATCTCTTTATCCGAAAGCGGCTCTCCAGGGACGGAGAACAAGGCCATTATATCGTCTTTTACGTCGTTTGTGAGCCGCACATTTGCCCAGGGGCCTTCCCCTAAATTGCCTAGTTATTTGGGATACTTTCGTCCTGATTTTGGCTAACTTTAGCTTTTTTGTTCTGAACAATGCCTTGCTTGTAAAGTTTATGTCTGACCTCTTCCGCTTGATATCGAGTTCTTTCGTGATCTTTATCCGAAACATCTTGTTCATGGTTCTTATTCTCTGGTTCTTGTTTGTGTCGCACCTGTGCAGCTACATCGTCTGCATGCTTATGGTCACCTATCTGTATCTCTGCGGCTGTCATGGCCACATTTGCGCGACTACCGACAGTCGGAAATTTATACCGGTTCACCTCGCCTTTTTGACCACGGATACACACTATGTACCCTCTGAACACGAGCTGCTTAATCGCTCGATCTATAGTGCTGACATGGTACCCAAGCCTCTTAGCAATCGTGACCCTGGATGGATAGACGTCCTCCTTCGTCCACTCATTGAAATAAGTACGCAAAGCGAGACAAACAACTTTCGCGGTTGAATTGAAACCTGTATCAAATATCAGTTCATGAAATGCTTTCGCAAACGGATGTCGATTGGCTCTCATATACATTTGTGGGCTACGAGACGCTATTCTCCCCCGTAAAGCCGACTTTTAACCGAACGTACAGCGGCGTAGAGCTGCTGTGGTTCGATCCGAAGTTCGCGTTTGTGGAAGGTTTCGATCAGTCCATCAAGATCTGCCGTGCGCTCAAAAATAAAAGTCGTCCGTCGAGGATTAGACCGGTCAACGGCGACAAGAGGGATCCAGACCGCGAGTGTCGCGGCCAAGCAGAAATCACTGGTACGGAAGAAATCTTGATCCGTGAAAATTTGCATACGCATTGCCTAGGAAACAAAAAAGAAGCATTGCGCTTCCATTTTGTTCTGATGCTATATTTAGAAAAGCCGAGTGAGAAAAGTGAGAAAGATCGACCTATGATTTAAGCCAAATCCATCGATGTTCCTCACTTTCCTTTCGCTTCTGGATCGGAAAAAAGTCGCCGCGTTGGACTTTTAACTTGGCACGGATACCCCTGATCGTATCGTAGACATCTTTTATTCCACGAAATCGGTATCTCTCAATGTAAATTTCTGGATCACAGTGACGTTTAACATCCTCGATAGTGACACTGCCATTTCCCATTCCATCCAATAGTTTGAGTAGACAGAATTGTTTACTACCTTGACGAAAAGTTGCCACCACTCCTCGAAACTCCGCTCGGCCGTCCGTAAAAAAATTGAGTTTGGCATCGCCCGTAAGCCCATCCTTGGTGATGACCCTCTTTGAAATTTCTGGATATGCTTGTTCTAGTTGTGCTAATTTCTGACTAATTCTGTCTGGTTCGGTCCATAAAGGAAAATGGTCAGGTAATGTCTTGAGAACTAATGGGTTCTTTGGATCTAATGATGGAAGCGATGAAAAATTCTCAAGGATCGTAATAACATTCGCATTCTCGAGTAAAAATAAAATTCTTTTTTGTTTGTCCAGTGCCCATCCTTCCTTGTTGTCAAGAGCGTACGTAATCGGTTTCTCGATGGGGGTGGCTGAAATCATTCTCATGATTCTTCGCAATGTCCAAATCAGACAAGGAATGTCGTCTGTTTCGGCTCTGATGTCGGAATCTTGCATACGCATTGCACACGGTGCAGTCACATCTTGGCATGCCAATGCCTGTAGTTCAACTTGTTGATTTCCTTGCGGATTTTCGATACCGTAGGCGCACAATTGAGAGTCGCCTAACCCACGGCATCTACCGTGGTATGGCGCGAAATCCACTGCAGGATAAAGGGCTCGTCATCGGAGCACCTGCAGTGGTTGTCATCCGAAAGGGTGGCAGGTATCCCGCAAGGGGTATCGCCGGTGGCGGGCTTTGTGTTTGAGAGCAGTCATCGGTTGTCACTACTGATATTTATTCACTGACGCAATGCGTATGAATGAGCAAATCGATCCTAAACCTAAAAAGTCCATCTCTAAAAGGTGGTGGTTTTGGGTCCTATTTATAATAGTTCTTATTGTAGTGATCGCCGCCTCTAGCGGTTCACAGACTACAGATACGAACGAGGTCGTTCGAAAATCAGAGGAACTGTCTGTAAAGGAAGATGTGAATAAATGCACTCCTATCGATGATCTCACGACATTTACTTGCCGTTATGGTACCCCTGATGAGGATTATAATTCTGCAAATGAGAAATCCAAGCCTCTTGTTATCACGAGGATGCTGACTTACAAAAAGGAGGGCGTAAGAGCTGTTTACGTCCCGCAGACGAAACAACCGCCATTTGAGAAATGGACACTGGTGGCGTTTCAAGATCCGATGACGAAAGAGCGAATTTCCCTAGAGGAGGTCATCAAACGCATGGAGGCACGAGACAAAAATACACAGTAGCAATTGGATCTACGACCCAAATGAGGGTATGGCTCCGAAAGGGGTCATGGCGAGCTTCCGAAAGGTTGCCGTCGTCGGTTCGCGGGACCTTTTGTGTTTTCCAAACTGACACATTTTTGAATGCTATATGAGCACACTCTTTTCCTTTCTCGCTCTTGTCTCTTTCGTCCTTTTGATTGTTGGTTTGCTAAATCCAAAAGCCGTGAGAAAAATAGTTCGATCAGATAGTCGAAAGCGCATCGCGTTGATTTTTGGCTCCGCTTTATTCCTTCTTCTTGTCCTTGGTGGAGCAACCGCTGAAACACCGATTGACAACAAAGCGACGGAAAAGATAACCCAAACAACGCTAGATAAAGTGCCCGAACCTGTCGTCGAGAATCAACAAGCAGCTGAACCTCCCAAATCGACCTCAAGCACCGATAAGCCCCAAGTTATTTACTATGCCGTTACGAAGGTTATAGATGGGGACACGATCGAGGTGAGTATCGACGGAAAGATTGAGCGGATTCGTCAGATTGGTATCAACACGCCCGAAACCGTAGATCCCCGCAGTCCTGTGGAATGTTTTGGAATTGAGGCATCGAACCAAGCCAAGAAGCTTCTGTCAGGGAAGTCAGTTGCGCTTGAGACGGATTCAACGCAGGGGGAACGCGACAAATACAATCGTCTGCTACGCTACGTCTTTCTTGTGGATGGGACGAATTTTGGGGAGAAGATGATCAGAGACGGTTTCGCACACGAATACACTTACAGCACCCCGTACAAATATCAGGCCCTATACAAGGCGGCACAAGCAGAGACCAAGACGGCAAAACGCGGCCTATGGGCTGACGGTGCGTGTCAAAAGACGGCCACTGATACGACAACGTCCGGTAACGTATCATCAGAACCGACAACTTCGTCGCCTTCCACAACACAAACATCGCCGGAATCATCGACCAGTAGTGCGCCTACAACCACGGAATCAACACCTTCCGAACCGACTTCTCCGACACCTCCTCCCCCAACAACGACAGCAAACTGTTCGTGCTCTTCAAACAGCTACAACTGCGGGGACTTCTCCACGCATGCGGAAGCACAAACGATCTATGAGTGCTGCATGGCCGAAGTCGGATACGACGTACACAAGTTAGATGCTGACAGCGATAGGGATGCGTGCGAGACGTTGCCATGATTTGAAGAGATCACGGAAAAAGACCATCCGTTTGGATGGCCTTTTTTATAAAACCCCGTGCAATCATAGCTGGATTTTTTCTTCAAAACGTGTAATAGTGCGGGTTGTTTATGAGTGTCATCATCGCAACCATCATCGATGGGAACAAAGTCTGTATAACCTCTGACACGCAAATCAACGATCGGCGAGATCCAAATGACGTTAGAAGGTTATCAGGTTACAGAAAGGTTCATTTGCTAGCTTCAGGCAAGCACGCGATCGGATTTGTAGGCTCTGTACCTGTAGGAGAACAAGTCATGCAACGTATTTTATTTAGACCGGCGTCTCTCACTACCACCGATTTACTCGTTGAAGAAATCAAAGAGGCACAACGATTAGTGCTCTCCTCCATGCTTCAACCCAACGAATACGATGCTGGTCAGAGACTAAATAATTTTTTTGTTGCGGGTATTGATTTTGGACGGGCTTTCATTCGAGTATTTAATTCGCAACAAGACTTTCGTTTCGATTCCAATGGGCAAGTCGCATATTTGTTACCACCAAATTATGCCCCTACTGTGGCAAAAGATGAATTTTCAAGAATATTATCACGATGCGGTGGCCAGGTGATGCCGGCGCAAGAATGTTTCATTCGTGAATATGTTTCAAAGAGAGATGCGTCTGTTAACGATCAGCCGACATCCATTCTTTTACAATAATTTTAGACATCCGAGAGGTGCCTTCTGAAACTTATGGCCCCCGCTTTTGATAGAGAGACTTTGGTAAGAATGCAAGTCACCTCGGCGGATTCAGATTACGTTGCCACGCGTGTTCTATTTATGACAGGCGTGCTACCTTCAGCCGGTCGCTTAGCAAATTCTGTTATTGAAAGCTATGCGAAGGCTTTTTTATGGTCAATTAATCATGAAGATTTTATCCAAAAAATTAAGGAATGGGGCGGTAATCCTTCTCACGATTCAAAAAAAATCCTTAATCTGATTCATCAAGAAGCGTTGATACCAAAATGGGATGGGTTCTCGAAAAAATCCGAAGAGATATTGGACAATTGCTACAAACTCTACTGCATGAGGTATATGGATGTGTTCAAGGTACAACCGAAGCTCAAGGCCGATGTTGGAGTAACCGATTTGGAAGTAATTGACGAAATTACTTTTTTTCTTCGAAGCTCAATCAAAATGGAAGATTCTTCGTGGGAAAACACACCGGTCAATAGAATTCTACAAGGTAAATCTGGAGCACTAGGAAAAAATGAACGAGAATTTTTGACTCGAAACAACAAGCATTTCACCTATGAAAATTAGTTCTAACGCATCTTGCCCTTGCGGCAGCGGAAAAAAATTCAAGCGATGCTGTTGGCCCAATATCTAACAATTCAACAATAAAAGCTATGCCGGAGATCGTAGAAACTATATATCGGATCGCTATTAGCATTCTGTCCCTTATTGCAGCATTTTGGATTTTTGCTGGAATCGTCGTCTGGGTTATCGTGGAAATTCGTTATGACAAAAAATTGAGGCGTTGTTACAAAGGACTCTATGAGGCGTATCCCTCCGAACGCCAGCGCCTGAAAGAGGCCCCTGTGGCTCAGGGGATTTTCGAAAAAAGGATCGAGAATAGGAAACGACCAATCCTTGAAGAGATCGGGTACCTCGAATCCAATAGGAAATTATTTCTGGACAAAGTCGGTCTCATCACATTATTCAAACCGAATTGACACATATGGATTCACATAAAGAAAAATCAGGGCGGGATCCCGGACCCAAAGAGGAGACCGTTGATGACATTCTTAATAGTGAAGCAGAGCTTGTCCGAAACGCCCCCGAAAAATATGGCGAGTATTTTGCGTTCGCGATGGAAACGATCAATTTACTTAATGGATTTGTAGCTTCTATTGATGGAACGCGTTTTATCTTTTCTCTATTTCTGTCCCAAGTCAGAAAGAATGTTCTGCTCGCCATCTTATCCACGGTTCGTTTACATCGTGTTCAAGCCCTCATGGACATGAGACAGGTGTTGGAAGCTGGAGCAAGCGTGGCATTCGCTATTTCCCACACAGATATAGATAATTTTGCAGATAAAGACGAGGATGGTGTAATAAATTCCACCAAGGAATTAGCCGCCATACGTTATCGATGGTTAGCTGAGCATCATCCAGCGGCTTCTCGATCTATCAAGGGGATGAAGGATAATTTGAATGATTCCATTGCCCATGCAAATATCATTTACGGGATGTTGAACTTCCGTCCAGATTTTGAAAGAGACAAGTTTGAAACACCTTTCTTTGATTATAAAGACGAACATCACATAAAGGGTGACCTTTGGACGATCGGAGATGTGGCTTTCGGACTCATGGATTTATTCTACGGTATAAATCGTGATCAAGGAGCTATTAAATTTTCACAGGATTTTCTTGCCCGAATGAAAGCTTTACGAGCCAAAGATACGGAATTGAAAAAAGCAATAATGAGCACGGAGAGGTTCAAACAGGCACAGGAGCGCTAGCGAAATATATTCCCACCGCTTCCACGATGCCCCGCCATGAAAAAACTCCCAGGAATTCTGGAAGTTTTTTCATTACCGCAAAAAAACGCGCCCCGTGGTGAAACGGAACGCGTTGAAGATCGTGACGGGACGCTAGAGGGCGGGGAGGCCTCGCCACGCCGCGAGGAGCGTCCCGCGCAGTTCCGCAACCTCGAAAGGTTTGTGGAGGGTCGGGACCGGATGCCGCCGGAAATGCTCCAACAGCTGTTCGTCCGTGCTTCCGGCCGTGATGAGGAAGAACTTCCCCTTCCGGCGCTCGAGTTCGCTCTTGATCGAGGCGTGGAACACGGCGCCGTTCGCCCCCGGCATGTCCCCGTCCGACATCACGAGCCGGATCCCTTGATCCTTGAAGAACTCGTCGGCGCCGTCATTTCCGTCCTTGGCCAAGATGACCGTGAACACCGGCGACAGCGCCCGTTCGAGTGCTCGGCGGACGAGGTCATCATCCTCCGCGATTAACAACCTCGGTTTCGTCGACACGCTACACCTCCTTTCGTGAGGCAGAGAGTAGAGAGAGAGAAAGAGCAGGGGGTTAGCATGGCATGAAAATCTTTTTTTGTCAATCCGACCCCTCCTTTCGCGAAAGGAGGGGTCGGAAAACCAAAAACGCCCCGGAGGGCGTTTTCTTACTTCACGTGAGCGACGAGTTTTTCAAATACGGTCGGATGATCTTTGGCAAGAATGGAGAGAACTTTGCGGTCGAGCGCGATGTTTTTCTTTTTGAGCCCGTCCATGAATCGGCTGTAGGAGAGTCCGTGCGGACGGACTGCCGCATTGATGCGGATCTGGAAGAGCCGGCGGAATAGACGCTTCTTCGCGCGCCGGTCGCGGAAGGCCATGGCTCCGGCCTTGAGGACCGCCGTGCGGGCGAGTTTGATTTTGGATTTGCGGCCCCACATCATCCCCTTGGTCTTTTTCAAAAGACTTCGGCGGCGTTTGACGTGCTGGGTTCCGCGTTTGACGCGAGGCATAGGTTACAGATGATGCATCAACTGTTTAATGGCTGGCAGGTGCGCTGAATCGAGCGTCACGTCGCGGCGCTTCTTGCGCGTGATCTTGCCGCTCGAACGGGCATTGAAATGATCCTGTCCAGCCTTTCGCTTCAGAATCTTGCCAGTCTTCGTGATTTTGATGCGCTTCGCGAGCGCTTTGTGGGTTTTTAACTTCATAGGTATGGGAGTACTCGTGGCTCGTGTTTCGTTGCTCGTAGGTGGTAGATCGTTGTTTCACGATGCGGGAAGTGTAATAGAAAGAGGAAGAAGGGTCAAGAGAGACATCTTTATCCGCGGGCCAAAATCGTCGTCATGCGACCGTCGCGGTAGGCCACGGGTTCCTCTGTCCGAAGATCAGTATAATCCGTCTTCAGCATGGCCACGAGTCGGTTCACGACTTCCATGGCAACATCGCGGTGGGCCTTTTCGCGGCCGCGCATCACGAGCTCAATTTTCACCTTGTCCCCGCGTTCCAGGAAATTTTTGGCCTGCTGGTGGCGCACCTCGAGGTCGTGGTCGCCGATCCGGAGCGAGAGCCGGATGCCTTTCACATCGATTTCTTTCGATTGCGCCTTCTGCTTGCGCACCTCTTTCTCTTTTTGATATTTGAACTGCCCAAAGTCGAGCAACTTGCACACCGGCGGGTTGGCTTTGGGGGAAACCTCGACGAGATCCGCGCCTTTCTCTTGGGCAAGCGCAATCGCCTTTGCCGTCGGAAGAACTCCAAGCATGGCTCCTTGGTCATCAATCACCCGGACCTCGGGATTCAAAATTTGCTCATTCACCCGATAGACGGGGATGAGGGGTTTGGGGGGAAGATGGCGCCGATGGCGATGGATGCGCATAAAGAGTAGAGGTCGAAGGTTGGAGGTGTGAGGTTGGAGATGGTGAATGGGGAGTTGGATCGAGTTTGTATGGCGATACTACGCGGAGGGATGAAAAAAATCAAGGCGACGAGTATACTGCGACCCATGCCGACCCTCGTCCTAAATAAACGCGTCCGATACGATTATGACCTTCTCGAAGAATTTGAAGGCGGGTTGATGTTGACCGGGGCTGAAGTGAAATCCGTGAAAGCCGGGCACGCCCAGCTCAAAGGGGCTTTTCTCCATATTCGGGAAGGAGAGTTATGGCTCAAGGGCGCCTTCATTGCGAAATATGCCCCGGCAGGAAAACAGGAAAAGTACGATGCCGCGCGCGACCGGAAGGTGCTCGTGCATCGCCGCGAACTTTCGCGGTTGATCGGAAAAGTGCAGAGCGACCGGTTGACACTCGTGCCAATTTCTGTTTATACTCGCGGCAATCTCGTGAAGCTCGGATTCGCGCTCGCGCGCGGGAAACGCCAGTACGAAAAACGTGAGACGATCAAAAAGCGCGACGTCGAACGCCAGCTGCGAGAGAAAATGAAGGAATGACCATATACGAGGTTTTCTAAAATCGATGAGATGCTGGCGCGCGACGAGCACCGAAGCGAGCCGTACTTAGACCGTACGGTGAGCGAGGAGCGCAGGAGCAAGCCAGCAGATCGCGATTTTAGAGAACCGCAGTCCGGGGCTGATCGGCTTCGATGGCTCGGTCTCCTTCCCTACGCAAGCCGAGGGTGATATTCGACCTCGTCCCGCCTTCGGGCGGGATCCCGCCAACGGCGGTGATAAATCCTGAATATCGAGAAGTCAAATGCCAATCTCTTCTCAAAGGTAAAGAACACGCTCGCTTCGGCGTTCCGTGTTCCGAGCCTTTCCATGGTCACCGCTTAATAACGGAGACCCGTTCGTCTTCGGGGAGCTCAATGCCTGAAAAACGAGCGTTATATACATTGAGCTGGATTCTGTGATCGCCGGCCTCACAGAGTCGAGGAATGGCGACCGGCACCATGGGCGTCACTTTTGGTCCCGCTTTGATGACGTTCGTGGATTCTAAACGGGACTATGCTTGAAGACGTAAGGAACGGAGTCGTGTCAGACGGGGGTTCAATTCCCCCCAGCTCCACCAACAGACAAAAATATCCGACTTGGTCGGATATTTTTGTCTGATAGAGGACGAGGGAATTGAACCCGGAAGGGGTTTGGGGAAACACGCTGTTTCCCCGCTGCTGCCGAGGAAAGGTGACAGCGAGCAAAGCAAGCGCCAGAGGAAAACGCCGTTTTCCTATGGAGAGGAGCCGAAGGCGACGATGTTCATTCCCCCCAGCTCCACCAAATAAAACAATGAGGTCGGTTTTTCACGTCACTCGACCTCATTGTTTTATACACTCGACAATTTTAAAAAAAACGATTAAGTTTAGGCTATCAATATGATTCATGCTATCTTTCGGTCAATTTTTCCGCATAAACACCCAACGGCGGTAAAGAGGGCTTATGGGATGCCAGAGAGCATCAACTTTACAATTCGTCTTACACCAGACGGTTGGTTCGTGGTCAAAGTACCCGAGCTTCCAGGATTAATCACTGAAGCAAATAACCATCAAGGACTCCTCGAGATGATGAATGATGCTTTATTGACTTATTACGATGTTCCGAGGAAAGAAGCCGATATCGTCTACGACAGAATCAATGTAGGCAATCAAGTGATCCAATATCAGGGAAAGTTACAAACCCGCGAAGCCTAATCATGTGTGAGCCAGGCGAACTTTAATCGTAGGCAATGTCTGCACGCACTCCGACGAATTGGTTTCACAGAAGCAAACAAACGTCGTGGAAGGCATGATAAATACTCTCCTCCAACAGCCATTGCAGAAAGGTTAACTGAAAATCAACCGAAGTTTATTATGATTCCGCGTCATAACGAGCTTCACTGTCAGCAGGATATTCTAGATGAATTGAAAGCAATGGGTGGCGAGGACCTTAAAAACAGGTTCATCGAAAATCTTTGATCCCCAGCATTGCCCAATGGTTGCCCATCTGGTGCCCAAGAGGTGAATGGAATTGAACTGAAAAAACCGCCTGTTTTGTCTCGCGACCATGTCGTGAGAGCGAAAAAGGCGGTTTTGTGTTATAATCCCGACATATGATCCCGTTTCGGAGCCCGGACAAGCCGCACGTGATCTCGGTTTCGACCGCCACGTTTATCAAGGCGCTGATGATCGGGCTCGGGCTTTGGTTCCTGTGGTTCATCCGCGACGTGGTCGCGATCATTTTTGTTTCGCTTCTTCTTGCCGCCCTCATTGATCCGTTTGCCGACTGGCTTGCAGAGCATAAAGTGCCGCGCGCGGTCGCGGTCATTCTGATTTACATCGTCCTTGGAGCAGTCGTGACGCTCGCGTTTGTCGCGATCATCCCGGTCGTTGTCGAGCAGAGCATCCAGCTGCTCGGCTCCCTTGGCGAGCCGCAGGGCTTGTTTGCAGAACTTTTTGAACGCCTGCGCGCCTTTACCCTCCAGCACGGATTCATCCAAGAGAATCTCCAGAACACCGTCCGCTCCATTCAAGAAGGAATCGCCTCGACCTTCGGTTCTCTCTTTTCCACGGTGCGGGGATTCGTCGGCGGACTCGCGGCCCTCCTCGTCATCCTCGTTCTTACCTTTTATATGGTGGTGGAAGAGGAGACCGCGCGGAAACTTTTCAAAAATTTGGCGCCCGAGGAATACCAGCCGTACCTTTCCCAGCTCTTTACCCGCATGCAGAAGAAAGTGGGAGCGTGGCTGCGCGGCCAGCTCCTCTTGGGGCTCATTGTGGGGCTCGCGGTCTACATCGGGCTTCTCGTGATCGGCGTGCCCTACGCGCTCCTTCTCGCATTCTTTGCTGGACTCTTAGAACTCCTTCCGTATGTCGGCCCGATCCTTGCCGTGATCCCCGCCGCGATTGTGGGCTTCACCCAATCGCCGGTCACGGGGCTCCTCGTCCTTGGCCTGTATCTTCTCATCCAACAGCTGGAAAACAATATTCTTGTTCCCAAGATCATGCAGAAAGTGACGGGCTTGAATCCGGTTGTCAGCATCATCGCTCTCTTGGTCGGAATCAAAGTGGGCGGGTTCATCGGCGCCATTCTTGCCATTCCGGTCGCGACCATGGCCTGGGTGCTCCTCGAGGATCTCTTCACTGATGCACGCTAAGGCTATGCTCTATCGTCATCCAACGTTTTTTCCTCTCATCCTCGCCCTTCTCACTCTCGGCCTTATCGGATTCATGGCCGTGACATTTTCAAATCGTTCCGCAAGAGTTCCTGGGGGATCGTCCGAGGAGGCGCCGGTGAATGAAGACGCGTACCGTTCGAAGATGCAGTCGATCATGACCGGGTTTGCAGGGAAGTACTATGGGGCTCCCGATGATTTGCAAAAACTGGTGCTCTCCGAGAATGCGTTGAATGCCATGCTTGCCCTGCGCGTCCCCGCCACGTACAAAGATTTTCATTTGGAGCTTGCCTTTAGTTTGAATTTGATGCGGGAAGGGCTTCGGGAGAAGTCCGATGCACAGATCGACGGGGAACGGCGTCTCTCCGAACTCTTGTCGAAAGAAGCGTGGCTGAAGTAAGGTCCGGATGGATATGTCGATCTCCCCAAAAAATCCGCCAGTACCTCCTCCGCCAGCACCTCCCGCTTCCGCTTCTCGCGGCGGCAGAAAGACGGGCACAAAATTTTGTTGCGGGTGTTCCTGCGCTGCGCTTCTTTTGTTTGGGCTCCTTGTGGGCTGGGTTCTCTGGATCGTTGCGGCGATGGGTGTTGCTCCCATTCCACTCTTTTCCCGTCTCGCGTATCGGGTGCCGGAACCTATCCGGGTGACGGAAGCCGAGACGGCCCTGAAGATGCCGTTTGATCCGGCAAAGCTTGATGCCTTGCAAGATTTTAAACTGAAAGAAGGAGAAGAGCCGACCCCGGAGCAGCTTGAACAATTTGAACAACTGTTTGATGAACAGGCCCTGCAGGATCTGTTTGCGCAATTGGATACGCTCGGCGGCTCGCTCACGAGCAATCGGTTTCGATTTGAAATAACGGAAGGAATGCTCACGGCGACTCTGCGACAAGCGGCCGCCGTAGCGCCAAAAGAAACGTCCGCAGATGCACCATCGCTGTTTGATCTCTCCCGCGCCCAGATCGCCATTTCCGAGAGCCGAGGCTTTGAAGTGTTTCTGCCGCTCGCAAACAACGCAGAGCGATCGGCCCTGCGCGTCTATCTTTTGGCACGGGCGACGGAGGACGGACGGCTCGATCTCGACATTCGTGACCTCTGGCTCGGAAACTTCCATTTCCCGAAATGGTTCACGGAACCTTTTAATCAAGGGCTGTTCCGCAAGGCGGTTGCTGCTTTATCGCCCGAACTTGCGAAATACGCGATCCTTGAGCGTTTGGAGATCAAGGACGGATCCGTAACGCTGGAAGGGGAATTGACCTCCGCGTTCCGCGAACTATGACCCGGTACTACAACTTCGATGTTTCTGTCGATGACTGTGCTAATCAGAAACGCTATGCAGGATAAAACAGACCTCGTGAAATCATGTTTGTACTTCAGAAACATTTTTTGTTTCTATCGAAGTTGTAGTCACCGGGTATGACCCCGTTAGAAATCCTATGATCCTGCTCCATCGAGTGACACCGTTCATGGCCGCGGTCGTGGGGCTCCTCGGGTTCCTCGCCATGACTTCGCTCTCAATCCATCCGCTCTTTTCTCTTGGGTTGAGCTGGCTCGTCGTGACTCTCCTCATGGCGCGCCTCGCTCTCTGGCAGTGGCGCTCGCCGGTTTTTTGGAACCTGGTCGGCGTGCCAAGCGTCTTTTTGGCGCTTGCGGGAGGCCTCTTCCTTTTTCTTGAGTCGTCCGCAGCGCGTTGGGCGCTCACCGGGCTCATTCCGCTCCTCCTTTTCTTGTTCGGGGAGCATGTCTTTACTTATATCCACACGCCGGCGGCTTATCAGGCCTATGCGATTGAGCATCTCGCCCGGGCACTCAACGTCATCAGCATGTTTTCTCTCGGGGTGATTGCCTTCGGCACGCGCGTTTTCCTGCAAGCTCCGTTTCTCCTTCTTGTGCCCGTCATTTTTTTCTGTAGTTTCTTTTTGGTCCACGGGACGCTGTGGGCGAGCAAGGTGGAAGCCCATCGGGCGATGCCGTACAGTTTCGGGGGCGCCCTCCTCATGACGGAACTGTTCGGCGCCTTAGCCTTGCTTCCCACGGGCCTCTACGCGAACGCCGCCTGGCTTGCGATCAGCCTGTATCTGTACCTTGGATTTATTCGGGCCTCGTTTTTAGATTCCCTTTCCCGAAGTGTGGCCGCGCGGTATCTGGCGGCCGGAGTGATCTCTGTTGCGGCCATTGCCGCTACGGCCCAGTGGAGATAATGTATGCCCGGTACTACAACTTCGACATTTTTCTGGGTGTATGTACTAGAAAGCGAGAAAGACGGCGGTCGATACGTTGGGTGGACGACGAACCTTCGCAGACGGCTTCAGGAACATACTTCTGGAAAAAGCCTGTCCACAAGATCGCGGCGACCCGTGAGATTGATCTATACGGAAGGATGTATGAATGAACAAGACAGCAAACGTCGAGAGAGGTATCTCAAGACCACTCAGGGCCGCCGCTTCTTGGCTAAACGGCTCCGGACGTATTTTAAGTCGAAGTTGTAGTACCGGGTATGCCCGAACCCTTTTTGAATATTCGAGCCATAGCGCTTCTCGTGCTCCTTGGGGCGGCGAGCGGTGTGATCACGAGTGCCCTTACGGTTGGGTATCTTTTTACGTACGTCACCGAGCTCGACGCGCTCATGGCGCCGTTTCGGCTCTCTGCCGAACGGCCGCGCGCGGTGCCTAAAACCACAGAGGAGGAAGGCGTCCGTGTACGCGCGGTCGCTTTACCGAGTGCGGTCGCGGTTTTGCCATCTGCTCCGGCGGGTCGTGTTCGGGAGGCCTCCGAGGCGCGGGCGTTCGGGGTGGCGCTCACTTCTGATGGATGGCTTCTCTTGGGTTCCCTGGATGGCCGGGTCCTGTTTCCGGCCGATGTCCTCATTGAGCGTGAGATATATCCGATTCGTCGAGTCGAGCCTACGCGCGTAGACGGATTGTATTTTGCCCGGATCGAGGCGGCAAATCTTTCCGTAGCGCCGTTTGGGAAAGGAGGAAATCTCGCGGCCGGCGATCGCATCACCGCCTTGCTCGGCCCCGATGCCATGCAATTTGGATTTGTGCAAGCGGTCCGGGCGGTTTCGGGAGGGGAGTCGTCCGAGGAACCGGCGCGCCGGATTTTTTTCCGCTTTTCCACCCCGGGCCCGATCCACGGCACGCCTCTCGTGAACGCGGGAGGGGAACTCGTTGGGATCACCGTGTCCACAGAAGGGGAGATGCTCTCTGCCATTGCCTTTGAAACCCTTCTCCCATCCCTCCGGTCTCTTTTGAAAAATGACGAAATTTCGCGACCAACCTTGGGAGTGCGCGGGTATCACGCGGCGTTCCTTCTTGGCGGGGAGGAGAGGATTCAGGATTTTACAAATGGTTTTTGGGTAACGGGTCGCGGGGCCGTCGCTTCCGGGAGTGCCGCGCGCCGCGCGGGAATAAAGGAGGGAGACATCATCCTTTCCGTCAACGGGGAAACGATTCAGCGTGAGCGGACGCTGGATGAGGCGCTCTCCGCCTATGCCGGAGGGGACCAGGTACGGCTCGAGATTGACCGTGATGGTGTCCGGCAGATGCTTTCGGTCGTTCTTGGAGCGGCTCCGTAAAGTGGAGTATAATAACCCTATGTCATCCCTGTCTTACACGACGACGCTCCGTCATGGTTGGGCTACGATCGCTATGTTCGCCGCCCTCGGAGTCGTCCTTTCCCTCATCATTTCGTTTCTCCAGCCGCTCCGGTATTCCTCAACGGTCCGGCTTTTGATTACGCAGGACATTGGGGTTTCCGTGGATGCGTATACCGCGAGCCGATCCGAGGAGCGCATTGCGCAAAATCTCGCGACTATTTTGTATACGACGACGTTTTTCAACCAAGTGTTGAACGCGGGATTTTCCATTGAGAAAAGTTCCTTCCCAACCGAGGATTACCGCCGCCGCCGCGAATGGCGGAAAACGATTGATACGTCCGTGTCGCGGGGCGCGGGGCTCTTGTCCGTAACCGCGTACCATCGGGACGTGAAGCAGGCCGAGCAGATCGCCCGCGCCATTGCCTTTGTCCTGACCGATAAGGTAGGGGATTATACGTCCGGAGGAAATGTCCGTGTCCGATTCATTGATGCTCCGCTCAATTCCCGCTGGGCTGTGAAGCCGAATGTGTTTGCCAATGCCGTGTCCGGGCTTGTGCTTGGGGGATTCGCCGGGGTGACGTATGTGCTTCTCCAAGCGGATCAGATCCGCCGTCGGCACCAGTTGATGCACGAAGAGTGGTAAAAATAAAAGCCGCCTTGGGCGGCTTGGCCTGGCGAATCCTGACAAGGAGGAGTCGTCATGACCGCTGTACCAAGCCGCCAAAAGCGGTTTTTTCTTTTGTTTCAGCGCGAAAAGTGTATCACGGGAAACCTCGAGGGTCAATGGTATTTTCAGGGGTTTTTATAGACCCGGCCCTTGACAGGTTGGTTATTTTGTGATAACGTAGTGCGTTCATGAAATGATCGTTTTCAAGCGAGTTTCCGCGGTCTGAAGCGGTTTGATGTCCGCGCCTTATCTCCTCCTTAAGGCGATGGATGTCAAACCACTTGAGATCGCGGTCGGGTCAGGGGGCAGAAGAAAATACGTTCTGCATCTTGACCCGACCGAGGTCGAGCTCCTTTAAAGAGCAAGATCAAGGTTGGCGTCACCCTGGGCGGGTGGCGCGTCAAAACGGAGCATAGGGTTCCGTGGAGACACATCACGCGCTCGGGAGACGCGAAAGTTTCCCAAACACGCAGTACCCCTTTTGAAAGGAGGGGCCAATGAAGAAGTTCATGTGGTTCGCGGCGATCTTCGTGATCGCCATGGGTTCCAACGCGTTCGCGAACGGTGCGCCTGCGGCGGCTCCGTGCCTCAAGGTCGAGCCGCCGATCGACTGCTCGCCGCCGCCCCCGAAGTGCGACGCGCTGCAGACCAAGCACGCGGTCGCGGAGCAGCGCGCGTGCGAGGAGTTCAAAGGCGAGGGCGCCAAGTACGTCGCGCTGACGTGCTTCTGCGACTTGTCGCAGGTCAACAACCCCGAGCGCAAGTACGCGTTCGTCGCGTTCTGCGACCTCTCGGATCCGAGCGGGAAGGGAAGGCCGGACGGCATCCGCGAGGTGAACCCCGCGACGGACTGCAGGGCGAACGAGCGCCTCACCGCGAACGCCCGCTGGGAAGCGGGTGAGCGCAAGAAGGAAGCCGCGAAGCTCCGCAAGGAGTTCGAGGCCCAGATCGGAGCGCTGCAGGACGCTCTCGACAAGGCGGCTTCGACCGACGAAGTCGAGGCGATCCGAGGGAAGGTCGCCGATCTCGACGGCCGGCTGAAGATCGCCGAGCACAGCTCGAGCTACGCGGTCGAAGCCCTCGAGGGCGACGGCACCTCCGAGAACCCCGGGCTGAAGAAGCGGCTCGAGGAGCTCAAGAGGCTCGCGGACAGCCGCTTCAAGGAGCTCGAGCGCCGCGTGAAGGCGACCGAGGACCGTCTCGATATCCTCGAGGCGATCGTCGCGGAGCTCAAGAAGTCGAAGCTCGGTTTTGGCTTTAGCGGTCTCCTCGCCCTTCAGCCCGAAGTGGCAAAGGGGCTGGTCAGGGCGCGGGGCGGCAACGCTTTCGCGCTCCAGCCGGCGTTCCTGCTCGCGGTCGGCCAGACCAGGCTCACGATCGAGTTCGGACGTGTCGCCGAGCAGGGGCACGCGCCGGACAAGACGGCGGCGAGCTACTGGGGCAACGTCGGCGGCGTTTCGGCCGCCTACCTGTTCCAGCCGGCGCCGAACCTCGGCATCGGGCCCACGCTCGGAGTTCGGGTCAAGGCCACCAACTCGACGCTCGCGTTTTCGAACGCGCGCGCGATCGGCACGACCTTGAACCTCGGGGCCGCGTTCGAGTGGGCGATCTCCGACTCCTGGCGCCTCAACGCTGGGCTGGGGCTGGCCTACGAGTGGAACCGGGCGAGCTTCGACGGGGTCGAGCAGATCGGCTCCGGATTGGGCGGCTCGGGCTCCATCGGGGTCGGGTACTACTTCTGACCTGACCTCAGCGTCATCTGGGCCCGCGGAAATCCATGGAAACATGGTAAAGTACGCAGGCCCTTTTTATTTCGGACAATCGGACAATCAAATAGCGATTCATCCGATGCGGTTATAACGGCGGCTGTAACACGGGAGTGATATTTTCCTCTTCGCGGGGAATGAATTTTTCCGCCTC
>CAZNKO010000011.1:0-19537 GCA_964573855.1 uncultured Gammaproteobacteria bacterium
GAAGCATCACGATCATGCTTGCAAAAACACCAAGAAACAAAATAATGTGGGCCTTGGTGATTAGTTTTTTCGAAAACTTTCTTCCACTTAATGGATACTGTTTCTGAAAATTTGATGGGGAATTCATAAAAAGGTCGTAATCTCAAAAAATGACACACTCGCGGCCTCTGGCCACGAGCGTGATAATTCGAGGCTATCGGAGGGTTGAAGGGTTGTCAAGCGGGTTTTTTCGGCGTCCTGTGGATAGCAAGCGCCGCAAACCATGTGGCGATCGGGACGGTGAGAATGAGGGCTGTCGTGCCGGCGAGGGTCCGGACGATTTCTTCCGCGATTCCTTCTGTGTTGATGAATTGCCAGATTGTAAGGTTCACATTGTTGAGAAAAAGAAGAAAGAGCGGCATGGAGGCGCCGACGTAGGCTAAGACGAGCGTGTTGACCGTGGAGGCGATGTGATGGCGCCCCACGCGCATGGCGCGCGTAAACAATTCACGAACAGAGAGTTTTTGATTCACGTGATGCAGTTCGGCCACCGTTTCCCCTTGCGTGATCGCGATGTCATCGAGAACCCCGGCGGCGCCGAGAATGATCGCAGAGAGAAGAATGCCGGTTGGATGGATAGGATGTTTTGCTTGAAAGAAGAGCAGGGCGGCTTCGTCGGACGCGACCCCGGAGAGGTTGGCAAGCCAGACGAACACCTCGGCCGCGAGGAGGGAAAGCAAGAGACCCGCGACCGTGGAGCCAAAAGCCACGAAGGTACGTCGGTTGAACCCATGTGAAAGATGCATGTTTACGGCAAGAATCACCATTCCACCGAGAAGCGTTACGGGAAGGGCGGGGAGCCCGGCAAGAATCGCCGGAAAGACTCCAAGAAACAGAATCGCGACGGTGAGGGCGAGGCCAACGACCGATAACGCTCCGCGAATCCATCCGACGAGAACCGTGCATAAGACAAAAAGGACAAGGATGAAGAACAAGGCCCTGGTGCGCACGACGTCCGTCAAGAAGACGGAGCTTGTGCCGTCCTCGGACGTGGAAAACTGAAGCACCACGCGCGTGCCAGGCCTCAAGCGGTACCCGGGACCCTCCGTGTAACGTTCGCTCGTGTCCACACGAACTCGTTCCCCGTCGTCTGTCCGCGCTTCAAAAATCACCTGCCGTTTTCCGTCCAAAAGACGATCCTGTTCGATGGAAAGAATCACGGCTTCCACTTGACGGCTTTCGGAAACGGTTTGCGCGTTTGTCGCACTTTGGGGAATGAAAAACAGGCAAAGGAGGATGATGGTTCCAACCCAAGCTCGAGGCATATTATTCCAGGAAAACGGCACCGATCATGATTGCGAGCCCGATGAGAAACATGAGGAAATGGAGAACACTCTGCGAGAGACGTTCTTCATGTTTGAGTTCCGGAAGAAGGTCAGACGCGGCAATGTACAAGAAGCTTCCGGCGGCGAACGGCATGAGGATTGGGATAACCGCATCCGACAGGTTCGAAACGTACCATCCGGCAATGCCGCCCAGGATGACCGTGGTGGCAGAAAGATAATTCAAGACGAGCGCGCGTTTTTTTTGCATACCCGTATGCAGGAGAACGGCATAATCCCCAAGCTCTTGAGGGATTTCATGAAGGGCAATGGCGATTGCGGTCGCGACCCCCAGGGCTGGGGCAACAAGAAACGCGGCTGCGAGAATCAATCCATCAATAAAATTATGGATGGCGTCGCTCAAGAGTATGAGCGGCGCGTAAGCTTTTTTGTCCATGTGACAATGCGCTCCCGCGTGCTCTCCAGCATGGTGGGAGGCCGTATGGCAATGGTGCCAGGCAAACGCTTGCTCAAAAAGAAAAGAAAGAACAAAGGCGGCCGTGAAGATACCCATGGTTGTAAGGAGACCTAAGCCGTTTTCTTCGGACAGTTCAAACGCCTCCGGCAGGAGATGGAACGTAGCGTTGCCGAGCATGGCGCCGGCGGAAAGGGCCACGAGCCACAGCAGCAATTTATGGATTTTCTGTTTAAAAAAGAAAATCGTGACGCCAACAAGGGAGAGGGATGCGATTAAAAACGTGGCGAGAAGAAGAGACGCAAAAGCCATAATGAAACCAAGAATATCAAATCAAACTCGTTTTGTAAATCGGTTTACCCTTCTTTTCGATTCGTGAACCTCCAGTAAAAAATTTCGTTTGCAAGAGGGACCGCGACGGAAGACCCTTCTCCGCCCTCCTCAATTAAAACCACCAAAACGAGATTCGGATCTTGATACGGCCCGAACCCCGTGAACCAGGCGTGCGTCGGTCGGTCGCCCGGCGTCTGCGCTGTACCGGTTTTCCCCGCGACCGGCTCGCGGAGCCCCGCGAGCCCGCGCGCACTCCCGACCGTGACCGCTTGACGCATCCCTTGGCGCACGATCGTGAGATCATCCGTAGAAAAATCGTCGTTTTTTGTTTCCAGAGGAACAGGTTTCCCATCGATCGCTTCGATCAGGTGTGGCCGGACGACCGTGCCATGGTTCGCAACGATGGCCGTTGCCGCCGCCATCTGGATCGGGGTCACGAGGAGATCGCCCTGTCCGATCGCGAGGTGGTACGTGTCACCAACGTACCACCGTTCCCCTTTCGCTTCCTCTTTCCATTCTTTTGAGGGAAGAAACCCATCCGCTTCTCCAGAGAGATCAATGCCCGTCTGTTCTCCAAACCCAAACTGGCGGGCGTAGGCCGTCATTTTTTCGACTCCGAGGCCGGTGAAGTCATTCAGGCCGCCGCCGATGATGTAAAAAAAAGTGTTGACGGATTCCGCGAGCGCTTTGCGCACATCCGTGGAGCCGTGCCCGCCGGCTTTCCAGTCCGGAAAGAACCAGGGGCCGACGGAAATGCCGCCGGTGGAGAGAAAGGTTGAGTGTTCCCCGATCAGTCCTTCCTTCAGGGCCCCATACGCGACGAACGGTTTGAACGTGGATCCGGAAGGAAATTCGCCTGCCACGGCGCGGGGGAACAGAGGATGGTTCGGATCGTCGATGAGGCGCTGGTAGATCGTGGCATCGATGCCGCGGGCGAAAGCATTGTTGTCGTAGGCCGGGAGACTGACGAGCGCACGCACGCTCCCGTCGCGCGGATCGAGCGCCACCACACTCCCCCGCCGCGTTCCGGTCGCTCGGAGAACGGCGGAGAGTCTCTCCTCGGTAAATTTTTGAAAAGAAGCATCAACGGTCAGCCGGAGATCGGCACCTGGTGACGGATTTTCTTTTTTCAAGACGGTGAGCTCTTTTCCGCGGGCATCCACCTCAAGGACGGTTGTGCCCGGTGTGCCGCGCAGCGTCGTCTCGGCCGTTTTTTCCAATCCCGTTTTTCCAATCACATCGATCGGCCGATAGCCAGAGGCCATCTCTCGAGCAAGTTCTTCGGCATTGATGGCACCGGCGTAGCCGAGGAGGTGAGATAATGAGCTGACGGGGACCGGATAGGAGCGGACAGAGCCAGTTTCGAGCTGGAATCCCGGCAGGGAGGGGGTTTCGATCGCGAGACGCATCGCTGTTTCAAATGGAAGTTCCTTTTTGACGGGAACCGGGTCGAGCGACGTTTTGGCATAGGTGCTGATGAGGAGGTCTAGGTCCGCGCGCTGGCTGCCGGAAAGATCCGCGATGCGATCCAAGACTGCCTCACGCTCCGTTTGGTCTTTGGGGAGATCAGCGAGCGTCATTGTCAGCACAAACATGGGGGTGTTTTTGGCAAGTTCGGCTCCAGATCGGTCAAAAATAAGACCGCGGGTCGGCACGACGATGCGTGTTCGCACGCGATTTCCTTCCGCTTTCGCGCGGTACGCGGCGCCCTCGATGATTTGGAGATGAGCTGCCCGGGCCGTAAGGCCGATGAGCGACAGGAGAAGGATCCATCCCGCAATACGGAAGCGTGAGGGCGCGATGCGCGGGATCAAGGCCCCTGTAAGCTCCGATTCTCCGCGGACATGGGAGCCGACGGCCTCTTCTAAAATTTCATCCCGACGCTCCGGCAGGTCGCCTTGTTCCAGGGAGGAAGGGAGAAAGAATGGCGAAGACATGACGTCAGGAGTTACAGCTGTTTATAAAAATGCACGAGGCTGCGGATGCGACCGGCGAGGAAAAAGAGGAAGGTGAGGATCAGCAACAAAGCCAGGAGAACCATCAGGTCGTATCGGACGATATCGGAAAGGGAGAATGGGGAGACTCCGCGCAGGGCCGCCCATCCGAAGAGGACCCCTTCTCCGGTGGCCATGACGAGGAAGCTCAAAACACCGCAGGCGAGGATGCCGTAGAGAGAGCGGTTGGAGAAAAAATGGCGAGAGGACGCGACGGTTATCAGGGCCGCGGCCGCATAGATGATTGTCTCCCCGGGGACGTTTCCCAAATGGAGATAATCAAGAACGAGCCCAAGGCCCGGCATCCACCACGCCGCTTCCGTGATGCCGTGGTGCTGGACGAGATACAGGCTTCCAGCAAAAATGAGCGGGAGAAAAGGGAAAAAAGCAGGAAGGGACGAAAGAAATCCGAGCTCAAGGATCAGGAGCCCTCCAAAGAGCAGGATCATGACAAGCGCGCGTTTCATAAGCGGCCGAGGATGACCGTGACGAGGGACACGAGCCGGATGTCCGCGAGCGGTTCCACGATCGCTTCCTGAAAGGGCTCGGTCGTTTCCGATCGCACCGCATTGACGACGCCGAGAATCAACCCGCTCGGCACGGCCTCCTCCAATCCGGACGTCACCACAAGATCATTCACCGCGACGCGCTGGTCGTGCGGGATAAATTTAACCGTGATAAGGGTCCCATTCAACCCCTCCGCAACCCCGATGGTACGGGTTTCGTTGACAAGCGAGACGGCGGTTGCGATCGAAGGATCGGAAACCACAGTGACCGTGGAAGCGTGAGCCCGCACGTCACGCACCTTTCCGACGAGGAGGCCGTTTCCGACGATGACCGGGGCCCCGAAGACCACTCCGTCCGAGGAGCCGCGGTCAATGACGACGGTATTTTTTTGGAGTCCACTCGATCGAGCCACAATAGCTGCCGTCACGGTTTGGAGGCGGCTGCGTTCCGCATATCCCAACTGTTCACGCAATTGCGCGTTCTCTTTTCCCAGCGTTTCCGCACGGACATGATCGAGGGCCCAGGCTCCCCGTTCGGCTTCCAACGTCTCCACGCGTTTCCGGAGATCTTCGGGAGAGGATCGGAATCCGGCAAATCGGGACGTAATCCACGTTCCCGCCCCCGCGAGCGGCCGCCCAATGGTGAGGAGGGCTCTTTCGAGCGGGCCGCGGAGCAGGAACAACCCAAGGACCACTCCTCCGATCACAGTGCCGAAGACGAGAAGGCGTTGGCGAGAGCGGCGGAGAGCCATACGCTAGATAATCCCCTCTTCCGCCGTTGACGGCAAAGAGACGTCCTTGAGCAGGAGCCCGTTTTCGAGGAGGGCTCCGGCCCCGCGCACGACGCACGTCATGGGGTCTTCCGCCACCCGGACCGGGATTTGGACGCTCCGGCTGATGAGCACATCCAATCCTTTGAGAAGCGATCCGCCGCCGGTCAGCACAATGCCGCGTTCGTAGATGTCCGCGATGAGTTCCGGTGGCGTCATTTCAAGAGTCGCCTTGATGTTTTCTACGATCGTGGCAATGGAACGGTGCATGGCCTCCCGGATCTGCCCGTCATTCACGAGGATTTCTTTTGGGAGCCCGCTCACGAGGTCTCGGCCCCGCATTTCTATCTGTAGCGGCTGTTCTTGGGGTACGGCGGTCCCGACGTGGATCTTGACCTGTTCGGCGTTTTTTTCGCCAAGAAGAAGGTTAAAAACGTCGCGGGCGTATTGAATAATGTTCCGATTCAGCTCGTCTCCGGCAATAGGAAGGGATTTCCAGGTGACAACCCCGCCGAGCGACAAAACGGCGATTTCCGTTGTCCCCCCGCCGATATCGACGACCATGCTTCCCACGGATTCTGCGACCGGCAAGCGCGCTCCGAGAGCGGCGAGCATGGGGTTCTCCATCAAAAAAACTTGTCGTGCTCCAGCCGAAAGCACAACGTCCTCGATCGCCTTGCGTTCAACCTCGGTCGTTTCAAGTGGGACGCCGATGACGACACGCGGCCGTGGAAGCACGGTGAAGGCCTCGGCGTGAACCTTGTCAATAAAATGTTTAAGCATTTTTTCCGTGACCTCGAAGTCAGAGATGACGCCTTTCGTGAGCGGCTTCGTTGCGACGATGTGCGGCGGGGTTTTGCCGATCATGTCTTTGGCTGACGTTCCGACCGCCACGATCTGGTTTGTGCGCGTATTGATCGCGACGACCGAGGGTTCGTGGATCACAATCCCCTTTTCACTCACATAGACCAAGGTATGCGATGTTCCGAGATCGATTCCCAGGTCTTTCGAAAAATGGCCGAAGATTCTGTTAAACACAGGAGGAATATAAAAAGCCTCCCAATCTTACCGAAGGAAGGATTCGCTCGCAAGCGTTTTTATGAGCTCTTTTGGTGTTCAATGCGCCGACGGCCGCCGGCCGCTGACAAAGGTGAGTTCAACGAGGGCAATGGCAAGGATCAGGAGCCCGGCCGTCCACCACCGGAAAAGACCGGAAGCCATGAGCATCAAGGATCCGAGAAAAATAATCGTGAAGAGAATTGCTTGTCGAAGCGATCTAGCCACGTGACGGGAGACAAGTTCGTTTCGATGGCGCCACACGCGGACCGCGGTTCCCGCCACGGCGAAGGTTCCAACGAGCGCGAGCGCCAAGGTGAGATAGAAAAGGAGGAATCCGAGGCCGCCGGAGCGGACCGGGTCCACCCCGAAGAGGACAACCCACCACGCAATCCAGGAGGCGACGGTTCCCCCGCCCATGAGAAGAAGGTAATCGCGGAAACTCATACTCTCTTATGGTAGCATGATTTCCTTCTCGCTCCCACGGACGAGACGCGGAAGGATGCGTGTGATGGACGCCGTGGGGAGCCGTCGTTTGATGGCATCTGCAATATCTGTTGCATGGAGGGACACCGCTTGCATGGCAGAGGCGTTCAGGCAGAACACCGTCACGACCCCGTCTCGAAGGGATCCGGCCCAGGCGTCCGTCTTTCTCCCCTCCGGCAGGCATGCCTGCACGACTTTCGTGGCTATTTCAATGATTTGGGCCGCAATTACCTCTCGGCTAATCTGGGCCCGCCGAACCGCGTCATTGAGGAGATCTTTTAGCGAATGGGCCATAGTGGTGGAGCGATGGCGGATGTCTTACGGGTTCGGTGTTGGCTGGCGACGGAAAGCCAACGTTCGTCTGGCGACTTACAGGTTCGGCGATGATCGAACCGTATGTTCTCCGCGACCGAACGCGCAAGCCCCGTTAGAGGCTCCGTCTCTAACGGGGCAAGCCCGAACGGCCGCAAGGCCATCGAACTCTCCGTCATCATGCCGCGCTGAACTCGCAAATATCTTTAAAATCACAGAACTGGCAATGGAAACCAGGCGTGGGATCGAATTTGCTCGCGCGGATTTGTTCGACGCGGGCCGTGATGTCTTCCCGAAGACGCTGAAGCTCCTCGGGGCCTCCAAGGAAAGAAACGCGGCTGTTGTCTTCGAGATAGTGATACGTCAATCGCACGGGTTCGAGACCGAGAATTTCCTTTGCCGCCATTTGGTAGAGATAGAGCTGTTCCTTCCCTCCCCGATCCAAATCCTCAAGAGTTTTCGGTGAGCCGGTTTTGTAGTCGATGATCTCCACACCTCCTTTCATTTTATCCACGCGATCAATGCGACCTTTTAAGATCACGGCGCCGATTTTGAGGGTGAAGGGGAGTTCGAGATGACGAGGTGCGGGCGGAAACGCCTCGAACGACGCGTAAAGGCCGCGGAGGCTTTCCCGTCCTTTCGTGCGGTACTGTTCGCGCTGCCGATCATCTACATACCAATCATCCAGCCATTTTTCCTCGTAAATTTTCAGTAGCTCGTCGAGGGGAACGGGGGAGGATCCCTCCTCTGTTGGTTTTGGCGGCGCGGCAAACAACGTGGTCTGGGCGTGTGTGGTACGTTCAACCCAACGCGTAAAAAATTCCTGCAGAGTATTGTGCATGGTTTTCCCGAACGAGAACGTCCATTTTCCGAACACGGGGACCCGGAGCACGTGAGCAAATTTGTATTGCAAGGGGCAGGTTTTGAAAGCGGTAAGCTGGGTGAAGGAGAATTGTTTCGGGAGATGAACAATCGTGGTGATTCCGGGTGAGGCCACGGCAATGGGCGGGGCATCTACAAAAACATTTTGATCTTTTCCTTGTGCGGTTTCTGGTTTCGTATACCCAAGCTCATCCAAGAATCGTGAGAGTTTCCGTTTCCGCGTCCCGCCGTAGTTGTCCGCAGAGGTGAAAAACAATCCATCCTTGGCGCGCGTCATGGCCACGTAAAAGAGGCGACGCTCCTCCTCGAGATGCCAGTCTCCTTCTCCCGCGGGCATCGCGACGAGTCCCTCTGGAAAGGTGATGCTGTCCGGTCGGGCCCGTGTTGGGAAACGTTGATCCACGAGATTCACCACAAAAACAAAACGAAATTCGAGACCCTTGGCCGCGTGCACGGTCATGATTTTGACCGTTTCCGGGCCAGTTTCGATGTCAAAAGAGAGCGATCCTTCTTCCCCTGCATCGCGTTCGTGGCGGAAGGCCTCGAGAAAATTATGGAGCACAGGGTGTTCGTGGGTTTCCTCAAACCGTTTCACCCGCTCATAGAATTGTTGCAGGAGGCGAAACTGATCACGCTGTTCCTGTTCGTTCAGGTGATTGATGTACTCGACATAGCCGCTTTCCTTTGCGACAACAACAAACAATTCCGCCACGTGGCGCTTCAAGGCCTCCTGTCGGAAAGATCCAATGAGCGATGTTACGCGATCAATGTCGGATCGCCCTTTTTCACTCAATGTGATGAATCCGCGTGCCATCTGACAGGCTTCAAAAAGCGACTTCCCTTTCCGGTTTGCGAGATGCGTGAGCTCCGAGATGTTCGTTTCCGGAATTTGAAAGAGTGGCAGCGTGAGTAAACGGTACATGCTCGGGCTATCGTAGGGATTGTCGATGACGCGCAAAAACGCGAGAAGATCGAGAATGATCGGTTTTGTGTAGAGACCGGAGAGCGCCATGAAGTGGTACGGGATTCCCGTCCGTTCGAGCGCGGCCACAAACGATCCCGCGGCGTCATTGGAACGAACCAAGATCACAAAATCAGCCCAGCCCGCGTCTGGGTACTCCTTTTTGAGATTTTGAATGCGCTCCACGACTGCCTCGGCTTCATTCTCGGCGCTTGCGGCATGGATGTGTTCAATGAGCGCGTCTTCCTCGTGGTGGGAGGTGAGACGCTTTTGAAGTTGTTTGTCGCGCGCCTCGAGACGGTTCGGGTTATTTTTCTGGATGAATTCGTAAGCCGTATCAAGAACGCCTTGGGCCGAGCGGTAGTTTTTTGTGAGCACAAGGCGACGCGCCTCTGGGTAATCAGCTTGGAATTCAAGAATGTTTTCAATCGAAGCCCCGCGGAATTTATAAATGGATTGATCATCATCGCCGACGACCGTGAGATTGTTGCGCGGAGCGGCAATGAGCTTCACGATTTCGTATTGCGCCTGGTTCGTGTCTTGAAATTCGTCAACGAGAACGTACGTAAAACGTTTCCGCACCTCCTCAAGCACTTTTGGCCGATCCTTGAGAAGCTTCAGTGTATAAAGCATGAGGTCACCGAAATCAAGCGCGTCGTGCTCCAAAAGAATTGTTTGATAGGTTTGATAGGCGTGGGCGAGCTCATGAAGACGGTTCAACTCCGCGGTCGCCTCGTCGTTCCCTTGAGCTGTATCAAGATCTGCCCGGCGGTTTTCAACAAATTTTAGATATTCCTCCGGCGCAATCCCGGAGTCCTTGGCTCGCGAAAAGTGCGTGAGGAGTGCTCGGATATATTTGGTGGGGTTTCCGAGCGGACGGTAATGATCGAGCTCAAATCGATCAATATGCTGCCTCGCGAGGAGCCAGGCATCGAGTTCGCTCGTCACGCGGAAATCCCTCGCAAGCCCCATTTCAACACCATACTGTCGAAGCAGGGTCTCGGCGAACGAATGGAACGTGGAGATTTGAAGATCCATGTATCCCATGGGAAGCAGCGTATCGACGCGTTCCTCCATTTCTCCCGCTGCCTTATCCGTGAACGTCAGGGCAAGGATGTTTTCCGGCTTCGCAATTCCCTGCTCAATCAGCCAGGCAATGCGTTGGGTGATGACCGTCGTCTTGCCGGTTCCCGCCCCAGCCACGATCAAAAGCGGTCCTTCACGATGTGTGACGGCCTCGAGCTGTTCTTTGTTCAAGTTTTCGAGAAGGTTTTGCATGCGTTTTTCCCCAAACAACAATCAAAGCGTGGTATTCGTTAAAAAGCTTTGCAGAACGCGGGAGACGATCTTCAAAATAAGCCCGATATTCATCGTACTCCTTGAAAGTGACTCCGTGCATTTTACACAGGCGACGGGTATAGGCGTCAATGACAAACACCGGCTTCCGGTAGGCGTAAAGCAAAATCGAGTCCGCGGTCTCTTTTCCAACGCCCCAGAGTGAGAGAAGTTCGTCTCGTGTCGGAATATTGCCCGAGCTTGTCGAGGGCCCGTTATGCTTCGACAGGCTCAGCAAATAATTTGCCAGAATTTTTAGTTTCTTCGCTTTTTGGTTGAAATATCCCGCCGCCCGAATCAGGCGCTTGAGTTTAGAAAGACGGACACGTTTTATCGCGCGAGCATCAAGAAGATGTTCACGGAAGAGCGCCTCGATCGCCTTCACTACATTCGCCCAGGCCGTGTTCTGCGTCAGGACAGCCCCGACCATGATCTCAAACTTCGGATCAAACCCCGGCCGTTTCTTTCCTGAATGATGAGGCCACCAATGTTGTGGGCCGTGTTTGCGATGGAGATCGCGATAGATCTTCCGGACATTCATGTTATTCTTGGGTTGTTGGAGGGCGTTGCGGAGTCCTATGGGTTCGTTTCATGGCCACACGGTAGCGGGCGAGTTCGCGTTCAAGCATGGCCGCGGCGTCGGCGAATGAGACGTCGTCCGCATGGCGTTTCTCTTCCAAAAGTTTCCGCGCCCGTTCTTTCGCTTCCTCAATCTTTGCGAGTTCCAGCTCCTCAATCCGTTCTGCCGTGTCCGCAAGAATGACGATTTCGGTTCCGGATCGTACTTCCAAAAAGCCCGTCGAGGCAACCAGGAGCAGCTCTTCCCCATTTTTTTTGAGCCGCAATTCGCCGGCGCGCAGAGTCGCGACGAGCGGAACGTGGTCAGGAAGAATCGTCACTTCCCCCATGTCCGTCATGGCAGAAACCGAATCCACCACGTCTTCGTACACGACGCGTTCCGGAGTCACGATTTTGAGGGAGAGTTTGTTGGGCATAGGATTATTGGTTCGGTGGCCTTACGGCCGTTCGGGCTTTCGCGTTCGGTCGCGAAGATCAGACGGTTCGGTCATTATTCGAACGCCATCAGGCACCGAACCTGCCAGACGCCAGCCGAACGTTGCTTGTCAGACGTCAGGCAATACCGATCTATCTGACCTCATCAATTCCCCCCTTCATATAAAACGCCTGTTCCGGCTTCTCATCGTGTTTCCCTTCGAGGATTTCCTTGAAGCCGCGCACGGTATCCGCAAGCTTCACATACTTACCCGGCGTTCCCGTGAACGTCTCGGCAACGGAGAAAGGCTGTGAGAGGAATTTTTGGATTTTGCGGGCGCGCGCGACCGTCAGTTTGTCGGCGTCGGACAATTCATCCATTCCAAGAATCGCAATGATGTCCTGAAGATCCTTGTAGCGCTGAAGCACCTGTTGAACGCCGCGGGCGACGTCATAATGCTCTTTACCAACGATCTGGGGGTCGAGAATGGTGGAACTCGAGTCAAGCGGATCCACAGCCGGATAAATTCCAAGCTCCGTGAGTTGGCGCGAGAGCACCACGGTTGAGTCGAGGTGACCGAAGGTGGTAGCAGGTGCCGGGTCGGTCAGGTCGTCAGCCGGCACGTACACAGCTTGAATGGAGGCGATTGAGCCTTTCTTTGTTGACGTGATGCGTTCCTGAAGCGTTCCCATTTCAGTTGCGAGGTTCGGCTGGTAGCCTACGGCCGACGGAATGCGGCCAAGAAGCGAAGACACTTCCGAACCGGCTTGCGTGAAGCGGAAAATGTTGTCGATGAAGAGCAGCACGTCGCGGCCTTCGTCATCACGGAAATATTCGGCCATCGTGAGACCCGTGAGCCCGACCCGGGCACGAGCGCCCGGCGGTTCGTTCATCTGCCCGAAGACGAGACTGGTCTTTGCGAGGACCCCAGACTTTTTCATTTCCATGTAAAGGTCGTTTCCTTCCCGCGTGCGTTCACCGACCCCCGCAAACACGGAATATCCTCCATGTTCGGTTGCAATATTACGAATAAGCTCTTGAATGATGACGGTCTTTCCGACCCCGGCGCCACCGAAAAGACCGATCTTGCCGCCTTTCAAAAACGGACAGATCAAATCGATTACTTTAATGCCGGTTTCAAAAATCTCGTTCTTTGTGGATTGCTCCATGAACGACGGAGGTTCGCGATGGATCGGATCATGACGTTTACCCTTCACCGCAGGCATGTTGTCGATCGGGTCCCCCGTGACGTTCACCATGCGACCGAGGGTTTCCGGACCGACCGCGACCGTGATCGGCTTCCCTGTGTTTGTGACTTCCATGCCGCGGCGAAGCCCGTCCGTGCTCGACATCGCAATCGTGCGCACGAGGTTGTAGCCCAAGTGCTGGGCAACCTCAAACGTCAGCGTCGAATGGTCATCGCGCTTTAGAGTGAGAGCCGTTTTGATCGCTGGAAGCCCGCTCTCAAAGCGCGCATCCACGACCGGTCCGATAATTTGTGTGATGTGTCCTTTCATATTTCCTTATGTTTAAGCGAGAGAATGAGTTTTGGCGGGTGACACCGATAGGGGCCCCCGGCAGCGCGCAATGAAATGAGCACTGACGGGGAAAATCGGTGGCAGGACCCGCCTTATCTCTTCTCGAGCGCCGCTTTGCCGCTTGAGATCTCTGCGATCTCTTGGGTAATGCCCGCCTGCCGGGCTTGGTTAAAGGTGAAGGTGAGAGCGTCGATCATATCTGCCGCCGCGTCCGAGGCACTGCGCATGGCCATCATACGGGCGGAGTGTTCCGAGGCGGCAGACTCGAGGACTGCCTGGTATACCATGGTTTCCATGAGGCGCGGAAGAATACGGCCGAGAACATCCTCTGGACTTGGTTCGAAAAGATATTCGGAAATCTTTTGTTGTTCGTTGTTCGTTATTCGTTGCTCGTTTTGTTGTCCGAGTGTTCCGAGCCCTTTCATGGCTTCTGGGGTCGTGAGAGGCAAAAGATCGAGAACGACGGGTTTCTGGCTCAAGGCACTCACGAAATCTGTGTAGCAGAGCACCACTTTGTCGTACGTTCCCTTTGTGAACTCATTGATGATCAGCCGTCCGATCGGGAGCACTTCTTCGAATTTTGGATTGTTTGTGACTTCCGTAAAGCTTGCGATGACCGGCTTCTTTGCCTTTCGCATGGCATCTGCCGCCCGTTTGCCGATACTGATGGCCTCAATCTCAACGCCAGGACCTAATAAGGCGATCGCGGCAAGGGTTTTTCGGAGGATATTCGCATTGAATCCCCCGGCGAGTCCGCGATCTGACGCAAGGACCAGCATCAACACTTTTTTGATCTTCTCAGGTTGGCGAAGGAGAAGATGAAGCTTCCCTTCTCCGCCGAAGGCGGATCCGCCTCTGGCGGACGCTGTCACGATCGCAAGCACGGTACTCCAAGCCAGCCGCGCATACGGCCGCGTTCCCAAAACCGCATTCACCGCCTTGCGCATCTTGCTTGCCGCCACCAATTCCATCGCTTTGGTAATCTTCCGAGTGTTGCGGATGGATTTGATGCGGCGTTTGATTGCCCGCGTCTGGACCGCCATAGGTAGGCTTTAGGCGTTAGGCTTTAGGCGTTAGTTTTCCGAAATCCCCAAGAGTTTTTTTCAGAGCCGTTTCGACTTCCGGCGCGAGTTCTTTTTTCTCCTGGAGAAGCTTCATGGTTTTTTCTCCGCGAGACGATAGATATTGTTTGAACGCCTCTTCCCACGCACGCACCTCTTCCACCGGCACCTGATCGAGGTATCCGTTCGTCACGGCATAGAGAATTGCCACCTGCACCTCCACCGGCATGGGCTGGTATTGCGGCTGTTTCAGGATTTCGGTGATGCGGCGGCCGCGTTCAATCTGTTTACGTGTCGTCTCGTCGAGGTCCGTTGCAAACTGCGCGAAGGCTTCGAGCTCGCGGAACTGAGCAAGTTCAAGACGGAGTTTGCCTGCCACCTTCTTCATGGCTTTGGTTTGAGCCGCGGAACCCACGCGCGAGACCGAAAGACCGACGTTCAGGGCCGGGCGAATGCCGCGGTAGAAAAGATCGCCTTCAAGATAAATCTGCCCATCCGTGATCGAGATGACGTTCGTCGGGATGTACGCTGACACGTCGCCGGCCTGCGTCTCGATAATGGGGAGGGCGGTGAGGGACCCGCCGCCGTGTTCTTTGCTCAAACGGGCAGCCCGTTCGAGCAGGCGCGAATGGAGATAGAAAACGTCGCCGGGATACGCCTCGCGGCCCGGCGGGCGGCGAAGGAGGAGCGAGACTTCACGGTAGGCCCAGGCGTGCTTCGAGAGGTCATCATAAATTACAAGCGCATCCTCGCCCTTGCCCATGAAATATTCGCCGATCGTGCACCCGGCATAGGGAGCAATATAAGAAAGTGCGGCTGGATCCGAGGCACCAGCCACGACGACCGTTGTGTATTCCATGGCCCCGGCCTCTTCAAGCTTCGCGACGATTTTCGCCACCTTTGACTCCTTCTGCCCGATCGCAACGTAAATGCATTTCACGTTCTGACCTTTTTGGTTGATGATCGTGTCGACCGCGATTGCGGTTTTTCCGGTCTGACGGTCGCCAATGATGAGCTCGCGCTGGCCGCGGCCGATCGGAATCATGGAATCAATAGCTTTGATCCCGGTCTGAAGCGGAACGCCGACCGACTGACGCGTCATGACGCCTGGAGCAATTTTTTCAATTGGGAGATGTTCTTTTGTATGCATCTTCCCCTTCCCATCCACAGGGTTTCCCAAAGGATCAATCACGCGGCCGATCACCTCATCGGAAACTGGAATCGACAAAATGCGGCCCGTGGCTTTCACCGTATCCCCTTCTTTAATGGCACTGGTGTCTCCAAGAATAATGGCGCCAATGGATCCCTCCTCCAAGTTCAGCACGACGCCAAAAACTCCGCCGGGAAATTCCAACATTTCGGAGGCCTTTGCATCCGAGAGCCCGCTCATGCGAGCAATACCGTCTCCGACCGAGAGCACGGTTCCAACGCTTTCTTCTTTCGCGTCAGCTTGGAATTTTGTGAGCTGCTTTTTTAAGGCAGTGATAATGTCAGATTTTGTTGCCATACCCGGTACTACAACTTCGATAGAAACAAAATATTGTTTCTGAAGTATAAATGTAAGTTAATTTGGTCCTTAGGATCCTGCATAGTTATTTCGTTTAGCATAGTCATTGGCAGAAACATCGAAGTTGTAGTCACCGGGCATATTATTCCTGCAATAACGTGTCCTGGAGATGAGTGAGCGCGCCGCGGAGAGATCCGTCCACGACACGATCGTCGATTCGGACTCGCGCGCCGCCGATCAGATTTGCGTCCACGGTGTCCGTGAGCGTTGCCCCGCGCGCCGCGTGCTCGAGCGCCTTGCGCGCCTCACGCGAGAGCGGATGCGCGGTCGCAACCCACACGTTTGCGGACCCGAATCGCGCTTTCCAGACGTCATCGAGCGCCCGGAGCACATCCGGAAGCCGATGGAGTTCGTGCTGTTCGTTCAGCCAGTCGAGGAAAACCCTGGCGCTCTCCTCAAGGGTTTTCCCCTCTTTTGGCTCCAGAAGTTCTGCCGCTACCTCCGCCAATTGTTTTGCTGATAATTTCATATGATAGAGATCCTTCCCCCGCCGTTGGCGGGGTCAGGATGACTTGACTATTGGGTCAAGTCAGTTTCCGAACCACTTCCTCGGCCAGCGATCGCGATTTCTTTTCATCCACTTTTTCTTTCAAAATTTTTTCCACCGCGGCAACCGCAATCTCCACCATGTCTTTGCGCGCCTCCCGAACCATGGCTTCTTTCTCGCTCTTCAATGCCCCGCGGCCCTGGGCCACAACGCGTTCCACCTCCTGCTTTGCTTTTTCAACCATCTCCTTCTGTTTTGTTTCCGCCTCTTTCCGCGCATCTTCCATGAGACTCGTGGCGTTCTTTTCTGTTTTTGCAAGAACTGCCTTCCGTTCCTCCTCAATTTTTTTGAGCCGCTCTCCGGCCGCCTCGGCGTCCTTCAATCCCTTCTCAATTTTTTCACTGCGTGCCTCGAGGCCTCTCGCGAGCGGTTTGAACGCCCACTTCCAAAGAACCAAAAGCACGATCGCAAAATTTACGAGCTGGGCGATGAAAATCTTGAGATTGATCCCGAGCATGCCAAGACCGCCGCTGGCTTCTGCGGCGCTCACGGCTTCTGTGGCGATGGTAGTTTCTGTAGACATAAATTTGGTTCAAGTATACATTTTTGTCATTCTGAGCACCTTGTCATCCTGAGCGCAGTGAAGGATCTCTTCAGATTCTTCGCTTCGCTCAGAATGACAGGATTGAATAGGCTCAGGATGACAAAGGAGATCCTCGAGCTTAAAGCGTGAACGATACCACGAGCGAGTAGATGGCTATCGCTTCCGCGAAAGCCATGCCGAGCAGCATGGGCACGAAGAGCTTCCCGGCCGCCTCCGGGTTTCGCCCAATGGATTCCATGGCTTTGAGGCCAATGAGGCCGAGCGTAATCGCGGGCGCCATGCCTCCGATCGCCATGGTAAGCCCTTTGACGAGTGTTGCAGTGGATTCTGCATCCATAGTGATGAATGAGTGAGTTATCAAGTTAGGGTTTCCGTACTTTTATCCCTTCGACAAGCTCAGGGGATAAAAATACGGAAGCGGGACCTGACAACGTTACGCATGAGCTGGAGCGTGTGTTTTCTCTTCTTCGTGCTCGTGACCTGTGGTTGCGACGGTAAGATAGGCCAGGGTCAGCATGGAAAAGACGGTAGCTTGAATGACGCCAATCAGCAATTCAAGGAGCATAAAAGGAATCGGCACGACAAACGCGAACAGGCCGAGCATAACCGTAATGAGCACTTCCCCGGCAAAAATGTTGCCGAACAACCGCAGAGAAAGAGAGAGAACCTTTGCCAGTTCCCCGACGATTTCGATGAGCCCGACCGCAAATTCGATCACGGCGACCGCGACAGCCATGGGCCCTTTTTTAAACGCCTGAATGATTCCGCGAAAGTTCACGAATTTACTCAGGTGATTCACGGCCCCGAGCGCAAAAAACCCGAATACGTGTGTTGCAAGCACGGCAAAAATTGCCATCGCAAGAGTGAGATTTAAATCACTCGCGGCTGGCCGCAGAAGAGGGATGAGCTCCACTTCCCCGTGGACGAGTTCATAGATACCGATGGATCCAGTGCCAGGCAGGAGGCCCAGCCAATTTGAGAAGAGGAGGAAGAGAAAGATGGTCCCGACGAGCGGAAGGAAACGGCGTGCGCGCTCCCGATCTCCTGTGACCTTTTGGATTTCGGCCAAGAAAAACTCCACGGTGGCTTCGGCAACATTGTGGAGTCCGCGTGGAATGCGCGCCTTGGACGCTCGGCGAATGAGGAGCGCCACGATCACAAAAAATCCAACCGCAATCCATCCGTTCAGAAGCGCATTCGTGACCGGAAAAGATCCAACATGGAAAATCGGTTCAGCCGCAGCCGGTGGGATGATCATACGTTTGGAGGTTTTTGTTCAGGAGGTTTTTCAAGCTTTTCGTATTCGCGTCCGTACATTTTTGCCTTTTTTACAACGCTCACAGCCGTGAGGAGAAGCGCCACAGCCACACAGATAATGAGGTAACGTGGAGACGTTCCGTAACGCTGATCAAGCCATTGGCCGAGAAAGGCGGCAAGGACAGCCGGAACCGCGATCGAGACACCGAAGTCGACGAAGATTCTCATGGCAAGCCGGTGATACGCCGCGTCATTTGTCATACCCCGTTAGAAGCCTTATTGGTAAAAAAAGATTTTAGTCGACTGTTCGGTCTTTTGACTCTTTAAAACGTAGACATGCCACAGACGGGCTTCTAACGGGGCATATAAAAAGGCGCAAGAAGTATACGCGCCTTTTTCTCTTCGGTCAAGGTAAATCAAAAATGATTTTTTTCTAGATTGGCAAACGAAATAATTGTTTTGCATTTGCTGTAGTTTTAGCGGAAATTTCATCCATGGACACCCCTTTCAGCTCGGCGATTTTTTGGGCAACGTGCACGACATACCATGGCTCATTCCTTTTTCCGCGGTACGGAACCGGCGTGAGATAGGGCGCGTCGGTCTCAACCATGATGGAGTCAAGGGGGAGGGCCTTGACAACGGCCTGGAGAGGGCTCAACTCGTAACCCCCATGCCCTGAGCTTGTGGTTCGACTTTGCTCACCGCCATGAGCTTGTCGAATGGTCGAAGGGTGCCCTTTTCGTGGCGGAAACGTGATGACACCGGTAAACGAAATCAAAAATCCAAGATCAATATACGCGTTTGCTTCCTCGAGTGTTCCGGTAAAACAATGAACGACTCCGCGACGTTTGAGTTTGCCGGCCTCAAGATATTCGCGGATGATCCGCTGTTGATCCGCATGAGCACTTGTGGTGAGTGGAGTCGAACCATCACGGCAATGGACAACCACAGGTTTGTCCGCCTCGGACGCAAGATCAAACTGGGCGCGGACCGCGGCTTCCTGTTTCTTTTTTACCTCATTCAAATCTGCGCTTTCAGGAATTCGGTAATAATCCAGCCCGCACTCCCCAATCGCGACGCACTTTGGATGCTTTACAAGCTCGCGATAATACGCAGGGTCAAATGTTTCAGATCGTGTTTTGACCCTTCGATAGGACTCAGAGTCACCATGAGCTTGTCCCGCCTTCGGGCGGGATCCCGCCAACGGCGGTGATTTTTCTGGGGGCAGTTCATCCTCATCAAAAAATTCCTGCTCCGTGAGATGGTTTGGATGAAGTCCGATCGTGGCCCAAAGCCCATCATAACGCTCTGCAACCTCAAGACCAGCACGACTCGTGTCTTTCTGTGTGCCAATCGTAATCATCTGGACGCCATGATCCAGCGTGCGCTTGATCACATCGTCCATATCTTGTTTGTACGCGTTAAAATGGACGTGGCAGTGGGTATCGATGAGCATAGGAAATTATTCCCTGAGCGAAGGCCGATTAGCCCTTCGACATGCTCAGGGGATAATCGGCCGGAGTCGAAGGGGCGAGGTGTGTTTAGTTTATTTCGGAAATGCAACCGGCACGAGCTTCAGAAATTGCGGGAGGAGAGATTGAAGGCCGGACATGACGCC
>CAZNKO010000011.1:19547-23468 GCA_964573855.1 uncultured Gammaproteobacteria bacterium
ACGAGGTAGAGCGCGGTCGGAGACTGTTCGATGGCGCCGCGAAGAGAATCCATAGGCAGGAAGTTCACCGCGAAGAACGTGACGGCGCCAACAACAAGTCCACCTTCTAACAGTCCGAACAATGCGCCGAGGACACGATTGATCGATTTCGCGAACGGGATCCAGGAAAGAATACCGAGAACTTTTTCCCCAAACCAAAATCCAATACCAAGAAGGCGCGACAAGACCGTGTACAGGATGATATAGGAAAAGATGAGGCCGATGGTTCCGCTTCCGAGGAGAAAACCAAATCGTTCCGTGAACGGTTCGATGAGCCGGCCTGTGAGATACAGTCCGAGAATCGTTGCCACGAGATTTCCGACCGTTCGGAGAAACCCCTGCATGAATCCCATGAGGGTGAAACCTCCGATGATGAGAACGAGGATGATGTCGACGAATGACACAAAGAGAGAGGTTCGTAGGGTCTTAGGGTCGTAGGTTCGTAGGGGCCGTGGTTCGGCGTGGGAACAAGGCGTCGCCTTTTGTGATTTTGGAACCCGGCTTCAGCCCACCCCACACCCAGGCTGATTGCATGGATTTTTTGAATTCCTTTGGCACTTTGACACCGAGCTTCTCAAACATTTTTTCGGCTGTTTCCGGCATGAAGGGATAGAGCATCCAGGCGATATGGCGAATGGTTTCGAGGAGAATATAAAGCGTATCGTATAGCATCTTTTCCTCTTTGAGCTTCGCAAGCTGCCACGGCGCCTGCTGATCAATAAATTGATTTGCTTTCCGGACAAGGTTCCAGGTGATTTCAAGCGCATCGTGAAGGCGGAGCTCTTCCATCGCCGTGTGATACGCGGGCCAGGCGCCGGCCAAAAATCCTTCGGCGCGCTCCGGGACTTTTTCGTCGCAATATTTTTCCGCCATGGTGAGAACGCGGTGTACGAGGTTTCCGAGCTCGTTCGCGAGGTCGCCGTCGTAGCGTTCCGCAAGGCGCTTCGTCGAGAAATCACCGTCTTCCCCGAGACGAATTTCACGCAGAAGAAAAAATCGCAGAACATCATTCCCATATTCCTTCACAATCTCGAGAGGGTCAATGACATTTCCCAGTGATTTTGACATTTTGTCGCCGTTCACTGTGAAAAAACCGTGCGCGAACACCTGTTTCGGGAGTGGAAGTCCGGCAGAGAGAAGCATCGCGGGCCAAAGAGCGACGTGAAATTTCATGATATCCTTTCCAACCAAATGCAAATCCGCAGGCCACCATTTTTTGAAGTTTTTTTCATTCGTGCCATAGCCCACACCCGTCAAATAGTTGATGAGCGCATCGAACCACACATAAATTCGTTGGCTTTCGTCGCCAGGCACTGGAATTCCCCACTTCATGAATTCTCGTGAAATCGAAACGTCCGTCATGAAATTTTTAATGTAGCTCACCGTTTCGTTGCGGCGCGCCTCTGGCTGGACGAATTCCGGATGTTTGCCGATGTGCTCGAGAAGCTTGTCGCGGTATTTTGTGAGCTTGAAAAAATAATTTTTCTCCACGATTTTTTCGGGAACGGTTTTGTGAATGGGACACTTTCCATTCACCAATTCTTTTTCCGTGATGAACGCTTCACAACCTTTACAGTAAAGTCCGACGTATTCACCGCGATAGATGTCGCCCTTCTTTTCGACCGCTTTCCAAAATTTTTCGACGGCTTTCAAATGATCCTTCTCGGTTGTTCGGATAAATCGATCATGGCTGTACGCCAGCGTATCAAACGTTGTCTGCCAGAGTGCCGCCATTTCGTCGAGATACCCTTGAATGTCTTCAGCCTTCCCTGCCGCGGCAGCTGCCTCTACATTTTTTTGACTGTTCTCATCGGTCCCGGTTAAAAAAAACACCTGCTCGCCGAGTGAGCGGTGATAACGCGCCAGGGCATCCGCGACGATCATCGTGTAGGCATGGCCGACCGACGGCTTGCCGTTCACGTAGTAAATCGGGGTGGTGAGGTAGAATTTTTGCATAGGAAGCGATGGGGTTCGTCGTTCGTTGCTCGTAGATCGTTGCTCGTTCCACGAACTACAAACAACGAGTTACGAGCAACGAACTACAACAACAAATTCGCCTTTGATGCTACTGGATTTTAGCGCATTTGTCACTTCAGAAACCGTGCCGCGATAAATCGTTTCGTAGAGTTTTGTGAGCTCACGGCCAACAACGATCGGACGGTCGCCGATAGCTTCCCCGAGCTGTTCCAAGGTTTTGAGAATGCGATGTGTGCTTTCGTAAAATACGACCGTGCTTTCTGTTTCCGCGATCCTCCGAAAAAACGACTGACGTCCTTTTTTATGCGGCGGAAAACCGAGAAACAAAAACTCATCTGCGGGGAATCCCGAGACCGACAACGCCGCAATGGCCGCATTCGGTCCTGGAATCGGTGTGATGGCGATCTCGTTGCCAAGCTCCTCGACGATCATCTGGATTAATTTTCCACCAGGATCCGAAATACCAGGAGTTCCCGCGTCCGTCACGAGGGCGAGTGACTTCCCTTCCCGGAGCCACCCCACAATTTCTTTTACACGACTAAAGGTTGAGTGCTGATGATAACTCACGAGCGTTTTTTGAACACCGATCGTCGCGAGCAGTTTCGAAGTCACGCGCGTGTCCTCACACAAAATTTTCTCGACCGAAGAAAGCGTCTCGATTGCGCGAGCGCTTACGTCCTGCAGATTCCCAATCGGAGTGGCGATGACGAATATTCTCCCTTTTTTGCGTTGATCATTCATAATGTCTCCGACCACTTTTGTCCCGATCGGGACAAAAGTGGTTTTTGTCAAAAATAGATATTATGGAAGATACGCTTGAGTTTCCGGATGCGCTGAGACCCAGGCGAACCAATACATTTGCGTTGTCTGAAGTGATTCCAACCGTTCTCGCCGCAGTGAACCGCTTTCTGCTATCCCTTGAAAATTCCAACCCGACCCGGTTTGTGAATCGAGAAGTTCACCCTCATCCAACTGGAACATGTCTACTCCGCGACTCGTCTCGCGCTTGAACGCACGCACGACGCGAAAAACGGGATCATACACGAGAAGGACGGGTGTTGAACCGACCATGTCATTGATGGGGGTGGGTTGAATGTCGCTCAACCGATAAGCCGTCGCGCCGTCCGCTGTTTCAACCCCCACAATCACTTCTTTTGCAGGAAGACGAGGATCTTGAAAAGAAATTGGGAACCAAATTGCAGCCCCCTTTGAGTATTCGACATACGGATCCAGGGTATAATCTCTGTCTTGGCTCGCAACGCGCGCAAGCACTTCCCCGGTCGGATAGCGGATTTTCCAGTCGAACCAGGTCATGATTTGGGATGTACGCTGTGTGAGATGTTCTAAAGCGCGGGGCCCCTCGAGTGCCTTCTCGAAAATCGGGTGCCAGAGCGAGCCTGTCGCACGGTCGCGGAACATTCTCACTCCTTGTGAGATGGAGGAGGAACTTTCGAAAAGATCGTCTCCCCCGCCCCTTGCTGGACGTTCAAAAACTAAACCAGCATTCGCAAGCGGTGCATACACGACAAGCAGAGGTTTGCCTCGGAACACGTCGTTCACCACCTCGTGCCAGACCAAAATTTGGTACGGATAAAAACGGTGGCGGCCGTCGAGCTCGACATCAATACCGTACCCGTCGTCCTTGAGGTGCGGATCCGCCAACGCCACGCGTTCAAAAACGGGAGCATCAATGGCAGGCGGTGGGTCTGATTGGAGGGTAAAAATCTCACTGGTCCCGTTTTCAAGAGGGGCGGGCGGGATACGATACTGCCGATATTCCCAAGCGGCGATTGCGAGGAGTGCTAAAAGTCCTGCCGCAAGCCAGATCCGATGATGGTGTGTGCGCCCCATAAGAGAAAAGCCTACGTCAAAGCGCTTGAAGTCGCAATCAACATCGGTTACTAT
>CAZNKO010000012.1:0-10987 GCA_964573855.1 uncultured Gammaproteobacteria bacterium
TTTTGTGGATATTGCAGAATGTCAGAGTAACACATACGACTTCTAACGGGGCATAATGGACGTTAGTGTAGAAAAAATCGGCGCTTTTCGCAATCCCCACGAAGACACTCGTTCCCGCTTAAACCGGAAATATTCACTCCCCGGAGAACAGGAAAAAATCATTCCCCGTTGACATCCCCACGATTCCCTTGACGCCTGCCCAAAGAAAGAATACGATGACCCATTCCCATGCTTGTAATCGTGGATCGTTCAGCGTGAATCGTGAAACGTCTGAGGAAACGCGAAGCACGATGAATAATCTCCCAACCACGATCCACGAACTACGAACCACGAACAACGATCTCAAGCATGGCGTTCACTGGCACCCAACAAATCTTGGAGACGATCAAGCGGAGCCGCCGGCCGCTCATTTGCGTGCCCTCCGGCGCCGGGGCTGACGGATACGCGTCCGCCCTGGGGCTAAAACGCGTACTCGGCAAACTCGACAAGTCTTGCGACATTGTGGCGGCCGACGGTCCGGTTCCAAAAACCCTGCAGTTCCTCGATGGTCACGACAAAATCCTCCCTCGACTTCAAAATCTACGTCAGCTTGTGATCGAGCTCGATGCCTCTCAAACGGATGTGCATGACGTGTCTCACCGAAGACAGGGCGATAAGCTCCAAATTTTTCTTTCTCCCAAAAGCGGATCCTGGAATCCGAAGGACGTCAAACTTTCGACCTCGGGCTACAAATACGATCTCATTATTTGTCTGGGCGCCGCGGATCTCGAAGCCTGCGCGCACATCTACCGGGAGAATCCGGATTTCTTTTACAACACCACGATCATCAACATTGATCACGCGCCAGAAAACGAACACTACGGCCACTTGAACGTGGTCGATCTGACCGCCGCAGCCTGCGGCGAGGTGTGCCATGATCTCGTGGAATCGATCGAGCCCGGCCTTCTCGATGAAGAAACGGCCACAGCCTTTTTGACCGGCATGATTGCAAAGACGAAAAGTTTCCGCCGGCCGAATGTAACCCCGAAGACTCTTCAAATCGCCGGCAAGCTCTTGGCGCACGGCGCGAAGCGAGATCTCGTTGTGCATCATCTTTTCCGCACGCGCTCGGTTGCAACCCTCCGCCTCTGGGGCCGCGCGCTCGCCCGCCTCAAATCCGATCCCACGGCTAAGATCGTTTGGACACTTCTTGCGTGGAACGATTTTATGCATGCCGGCGCCGAGGAATCGGATCTTCCGGACGTCATCGACGAACTCATCGCTTCCTCCCCCGAGGCGAAAGTGGTGGTTCTGCTCTACGAAAATAAAGACCGTCACGTGTGTGGGCTCATTCGCACAGAGCGTCCGCTTGACGCTCTCCACCTTGCCGCGAATTCAGCCGCGAACGGGAATCCGACCGGCACGCGGGAGGAGGTGCGCGTCTGTTTCAAAGACAAAACGATTGTTCAGGTAGAGCAGGAGTTGATTGGGAAACTGAAACAGAATTTATCAGGGTTCGGTGCTGCCTGACGTTTGGGCAGAAACAGATTTGTTCGGTGCCGCTGTCTGCAGAGGCGGCGTTCGTCTGACGACATGCTGTTCGGTGCCTGATGGCGTTCGAACAATACCGATCCGTCTGATCTTCGCGGCCGAACCGTCCACTCTCTGCGACCGAACGGCCTAAGCCTCGAACTCTCCGTCGCCAGACGAACGGCGAATCTCTGTCGTCAGTCGCCACCGAACCTTGTATAATACCCTCATATGCGGCCGGAGGAACGCGTAGAACAACTCGTGGCGCACGAATCGTCCTTGCGCTTTTACCGAAAATTTTTGGAGGACCATGCTACGGCCCGCTTGTATCTGGTTGGCGGGGCGGTGCGCGATGCCATCCTTGGCCGTGAAACCAAGGATTTTGATTTTGTGGTGAGCGGGGTTCCTCGCGATGAACTTGAAGCATGGCTCAAAGAACATGGCACGGTGTACCTCGCGGGAAGAAATTTCGGCGTGTATCGATTTGCGCCGACGCGGGAACTCGAAAAAGATCCTCTCGATATCGCGCTCCCCCGCACCGAACAGCCGACCCAGGACAGTGCGGGGGGATATCGGGATTTCGAAACGCAAAGTGATGAGACTCTTGGGATCGAAGCGGATCTCGCGCGGCGTGATTTCACGATCAATGCGATGGCGAATGATCTGCGAGGAAAAAATCTTGTGGATCCGTATGGTGGTCTCCGGGATCTTGAAACGAAAACGCTTCGGGCGGTCGGAGAACCCGCGCGGCGATTCCACGAAGATATTTCTCGAGTGCTGCGCGCAATTCGTCTTGCGGCCCAACTTGGATTCATGATCGAACCGCACACCTGGGAAGCCCTGAAAAAAACTGTCCCGCTCCTCAATAGCACTCGACAACGCGAAGATGGCGTCACCCAATTCGTGGTCCCGCGGGAGACGCTTGGGAAGGAACTCGCAAAAGCACTCGCCGCGGACCCCCAGCGCACCCTTGAGCTTCTGCGCGCCTCCGGCATCTTCGCTTTCGTCCTCCCTGAAGTGCAAAAAAGTCTCGAACGCTATCCCGGCTTCCTCGAACCCATTCTCTCTCGCGAGGATGGACCGCTTCCTCTCACCCTCACTCTTCTTCTCCGCGACGTCGATCCGATGCGGGTGGGACATATTCTCGAACGCCTCGGGCTGACAACCCTTCCAACGCACAGCACTCTCCGCATTGAGGCTCACGACATCGCCTGGCTTGTGTGGGCCGTGATGCAAAGCGAGGAAGTCAAAAAACCAACCACGCTCCGCGCGTCCCAATTCGAAAAATTTTTCATGACGCCGCGCGGCGGCTACCTGAAACAGGCCCTGCGTTCCCTCGGGCAGGAAAAACTCCTGAAAGAAATCATGGAGCGGGAAGAAAAAATCTGGGATCATTGGCAGCTCGATGAAGAAAACCGCATCCCTGCGCTTGTTTCCGGCAAGGACGTGCTCTCCTATGGCGTCTCTCCCGGACCTCACGTACGTGAAATCTTGAGCCGAGTGCGCGACTTCCAGCTCGACGGCCTCATCAAAACCCGCTCCGAAGCGCTTCACCTCTTGGGCCAAATCGCCCGCGAATGATTGACATCACGCACATTTTCTCCTACGATGTGCACGCCTTTTCAATCGGACATGGGCGGTTAGCTCAGCTGGCTAGAGTGCTTCCTTGACATGGAAGAGGTCAGTGGTTCGAGTCCACTACCGCCCACCAAAAATTCTCCGGGTCCACCGGAGGATTTTTGTTCAGGAGAAATAGTTGCCGTCCTGGTGCGGGGGTTCGCTTTTGTCTTCGTCAAGCTTTAAATCAATCCACGGAGGATTGTGGGAAGTCGAGATCGCCATGATGAAGAGACCGCCCAAGACGAGGGCGGCAAGGCCGAGCGCGAAGCCGCCGAAGATGCCGATAAACCCGCAGCCAAAAATCGAGGTAATAATCTCTGCCTTGTTCTGTGCCAGCACGAGACAATCTGTCACGGCCTTTTCTGAAAACCGGATCCCTTGCCACGCAGCTCCGACGGCACACGCAAGGGCCCACAAACTAAAAAGACAGCTGAAGCGCACCTTGCGAACGCGCCCGAGCCGCCACAGCGCCACGAGACCAAAAAAAACTCCGCCCAAAATCCAATAAAGAAGGAACCAAAACGCCGCGAGCAAACCCGTAAGCGTCCCGAGATCGGCATTCATACCCCGTTAGAAGTCTCGGAGAAAAAATTGAAAATTTTTTCTCCAATTTCTTAACAAGTCTAGAGAGTTCCTACTACTGTGTGGATATTGTAAAATGTCAAAGAAACACATACGACTTCTAACGGGGCATAGACCCATGGAGTATAATTGACCTAAATCGTTTTTTCAAGCATACTCACCCCCTTAGACGGTCCGTAGCTTCAGCCGGAGGCTGACCCCGCCAGAGGCGGGGCAACGGCCGTGAAAGTATGCGCCTGTAGCTCAACGGCAGAGCACCGAGCTTATACCTCGGCGGTTCTAGGTTCGAATCCTAGCGGGCGCACCAGTAAGGAAATTGCAAGCGGTTTCGGTTCGCCTCGCTTCGCTCGGCGATTATTTTGTACGGGATTTTGGGGGCAAAAACGAATTGGCGATTCCGTAAAATATGGTTCGAGCCGATGTTTTTCAGAAATGTTGGCAATTCGGATTTGTCTTGAGAGGAAAGCAGATTTGTGGCTTGATTTAAGGATTTTACGAACTCACGAGCCGGTTCGAGCCAAGACAATCCTTTTGTCTCAAAATCGCTGATTTTTTCACCCAACGACATTTTTTCGGAAATCAAACTCTGTTTTTTGGCGGCGTATTCTTCTGTGGATAAAGCATCGGCAAGGTAGATGTCCAGCAATTTTTTAAGTTTTGTTTCAATGCTCGCTAACTGTTCTTTCAAAACGCTAACCTCGGCTTGTGCGTCCTCTCTCGCTTTATCCTGCTCGTTATCCAACGCCGCCAAGACTTTCTCGGTGTCTTGGCTCGACAAAGAAACTTTTTGAAGAAAAGATTTAATTTGCTCACTTAAAATTTCCTCTCGCAAATAATGCTTTTCTTGGCACAAACCCTTTTTCTTGGTGCAACGGTAATAATTATGTCCTTTTTGAATTTCGGCGGTAATGCTGGCTCCGCAAGACGCACATTTTAGCAAGCCAAGAAAAGCAAAATTGTGTTTACGAATTTCCTTCACCTTGCCGCGTTTCGCCATGACCTCTTGGCATTTATCAAAAAGTTTCTTTGAAATTAACGGCTCGTGTTGTCCCTCAAAAATTTCCCCTTTCCAACGCATAAGGCCGATATAAAAAGGATTGGCCAAAATTTTCTGAACATTGCTTATGGCGATTTTTTTGCCGAGATTACCACGCAGATTTTTCTGCTCGCACCAATTTGCGAGAGATAAAAGCGTGTGGCTCCCGGTGGCGTACATTTCAAAAAGTTTTTACACTTTCGGGGCTTTTACCTCATCAATATCCACTCCTCTCGTTTTAGGATTATTGATGTAGCCCACCGGAGCCCAGCCGGGCCAAACGCCGTTTCTGATTTTTTGGCGAAGTCCGCGCTTCACATTCTCTCGCAAATTGTCCACGAAATACTTGCTCTGGCCAAAAGCAATGTTCAGCATAAAAAGCCCCTGCGGTGTTGGCTCAAACCAAAAGGTGGGAAATTTGAGGGACTTAATCAAGCCGCGATCTACGAAATGGATAATTTTCCCGCCATCAACACTATTTCTTGCGAGGCGGTCTGGGTGCCAACTCAAAATTCCTTCTGCTTTTCCTTGTTCCAAAAATGACAACATTTCTGCGAATTTCATTCGCCCAGGTTCTTTGGCAGTTTTTGCTTCCTGAAAGGAAGCGACAATTTCAAGTTTTTCTTTGGCGGCAAATTCTCGCAACTCTACGAGTTGCGCCTCAATGCTTAAAATCTGCCTATCCTCGTCCTCTGTACTCTTGCGAGCGTAAATGATGTATCTCATATCTTGTTTTGATTAAAAATTTTTCTTTCCCCCAAACGGAATCGCCAATTCGTTTTTGCCCCCAAAATCCCGTACAAAATAATCGCCGAGCGAAGCGAGGCGAACCGAAACCGCTTGCAATTTCCTTACTGGTGCAGTATTCTTAAAGTAATCCGAACGCATTTCGCCGCCTGCGGCGGCGAGGAAGTCCCCCCGCGAAAATCCGAAAATGCGGCGGAGCCGCACCGATAAAAACTGCCAAAGAATCTGACGGAAAACATCGGCTCGAACCATATTTTGATTTTGGGGGAAAGAAAAATTTTTAATCATTGAATTATGTTTAAGGATTATTGGAAAATGTCCGATAAAGAGCTTGAACGACTGGCACGGAAGTATAATTTGCGAGGATTCTTAGAAGAAACCGTTGTTCTTACTGACGATAGAAAGGTTGGTACTGATTTTGTAATCAATCGTAGAGATGTAATAGAACAACTGTCGCAGAGAGATAATAGGAATATCGCCTTTTGGTCTGCGGTTGTTGCTGTCTTTGGTGCAATAATTTCATTACTCGCAAATTTTTTATAAATAAAATCTATGAGGTTGGATAAATATAAGAATATAAGATGGGTTGTGCTTTCTTTTTTGGCTGTTGCTATTTTTCTTCTGTTTACCGATGTAGATAAAAATTGGGCAGTTGTTTTAATTTTTATAGCGTTTTTGATTGGTGCTAACGCAATAGACAAAAAACAAAAAGAATATCTGAATGAAAAGATTAATGAGTTAGAAAAACGCATTGATAAATTAGAACACAAATAATATATGAGCGATTTCATTTTATTTATTTTATTGGCCATAATAATCATCTTCATTTGGATTGACATCCGCAGGATTGATAAACGCGGTAAAGTAAGGGGGTTAGATTTTGAAGAAATAAAAGATGGGATTTTGGAAATTGAAGCACGAGTCAGGCGATTAGAGCACCATCTTTTAAGCAGAAAACAAACCGAGGAAAGAGACCCCCTCAATTTTATGAACAATAAAACTGGGAAACCTGTATTGAACGATAAATTAATAGGAGCGGCAAAAGGGATAATAAAGGATGTGCGCAAACGAGAAATACACAAAAGAATTGACCCAAAAGGAGCCGAACAAGTAGAAAAGTTGGAATCTCTTCGTGAAAAAATGTATAGTGGTGAAAACATAAACGAAGATGAGATTAAAGATGCGTTCAAGGATTCGTAGTTATTCATTTTTGAATTTGCCGCCAAAGAAAAACTTGAAATTGTCAGCGGTGCGGCTCCGCCGCATTTTCGGATTTTCGCGGGGGGACTTCCTCGCCGCCGCAGGCGGCGAAATGCGTTCGGATTACTTTAAGAATACTGCACCATCCCACTTCGCCCTTCCTCCTTCGCTCTGACAAGTCAGAGCTACGGAAGGACAGGTCGGGCTCCGTTAGGGATGAACGAATCAAACACAACTACCTTATGCCATTTCTCGTATTAGGGATCATCGTCTTCGTCATCGGCATCTACTTTTTTATTCAAACCAAAAGGCACCACGACCACGAGGGCGAAGAGGGCGCCATGACCGTCATGATCGCGGGCATCATCTTGATTTTTTTCTACGGTCTCTTCTATCAACTCCTCGCGCGTCTGACACTTTGAGTATGTCCACGTACACGGTTCCGACAGAGGAGAGCGGCAAGCGGTTGGATTTGGTTCTGACCGCGCATCTTGGGGTGCCGCGCGGACGCGTGCAGGAGGCGATCAAGGCCGGCCTCGTTTCCCGAGAAGGGAAGGCCCTCAAATCTCATGCGCCTGTTCAATCCGGAGATCAGATCGAGTATCAGCTCCCGACAAAATCCAAAGTGAAAAAAGCGGAGGAGCCGAAGATCGATATCGTTTACGAAGACGATGATGTATTGATTGTGGAGAAACCTGCCGGGCTTCTTGTCCATCCGACCCATGAAAAGAGTGGGGTCCCGACCCTTGCGGGCGCCCTCCTCGCGCAATATCCAAAAATAAAAAAGGTAGGGGAAAATACGCTCCGGCCCGGGATCGTGCACCGGCTCGATAAGAATGTGTCCGGTCTCATGGTCGTCGCAAAAAACCAACCCGCGTTTGCGCATCTCAAGCGCCAATTCATCGGCCGGCACGTAAAGAAAGAATACCTGGCCCTCGCCTATGGAACCCTTCCCAAGGACCATGACACGATTCTCCTCAAAATCGCGCGTTCAAAATCCCGCGGCCGGATGGTCGCGCGCCCCGAGGGACAAGAAGGAAAAGAAGCGATCACGGAATACGATGTCGTGACCCGGTACAAAACCGCGACGCTCGCGCGCGTCCGAACCCTCACGGGCCGCACCCACCAAATCCGCGCCCATTTCAAAGGCATTGACCATCCGCTCGTCGGCGATATCTTGTACGCCAAAAAGCACATGCGCCACATCAAACCAATTCCCCTCACCCGCATTTTTCTCCATGCCGGCAAATTGACGGTCCCGCTTCCGAATGGCACGATCAGGACATTCGAATCGCCGATGCCAAAAGAATTGGAAACACTATTATCCAACCTCCAACCCCTGACCTCCAACCTCCATTCTTTATGATCATCACCATTGCGGGCCTTCCGGGCTCGGGAAAAACAACGATCGCCGCGCTTCTTTCAAAACGTTTGGGCGTTCCTTGGTATTCGATCGGCGACCTGCGTGGAAAAATGGCAGCCGAGCGCGGCATGACGATTGATGAACTGAACAAGCTCGGAGAAAAGCTCTCATTCACCGACCAGGAGGTCGATGAGTACCAAAAAAAACTTGGAGAGCGCGGGGAACCCTGCATCATCGAGGGGCGACTGTCCTGGCATTTCATTCCAAATTCTTTTAAGGTGTTCCTCGACGTAAATCCCGAGGTTGGCGCCGAGCGTGTGCTCGAATCCAGCCGGCGCAAGGAGCGGCCGGATGAGCAGCGCTACCGCAACATGGACGAAGCCCGAGAACATATGCAATATCGCCTCGCCTCGGACCAGCGGCGGTACCAGAAGTATTACGGGGTGGATGTGATGAACCGCTCAAACTACGACTTCGTCCTTGATACGACTGACCTCACTCCGGAGGCGATTGTGGAGACTCTTGCCAAAAAAGCGAACCTGTAGTACCTTTCTCGCACCTAATCCAAGAGAAAAAATTTTCAATTTTTTCTCCGAGACTTCTAACGGGATATGCCAGAAGAAACAAAAGGAATGGCGAGCAAATTTGTCGGGATGGAAGGGCTGCGCGCCGGCCAAATCGTGCGTGTCCATGAAAAAATCAAGGACGTGACAGCAAAAGGTGAGGAACGAGAACGCATCCAAATCTTCGAAGGGACGGTCCTCGGCGCTCGAGGCGCCGGGAAGTCGAAGACATTCACCGTACGGAAAGTAAGTGAGGGTTACGGGGTCGAAAAGATCTATCCCCTCGCGTCCTCGGTCGTGGATAAAATCGAGCTCGTGAAGACGATGAGGGTTCGCCGCGCGAAACTCGCCTATCTCTCGGATCCGAAACGGCCATTCCGCCGCGTCCTCAAAGAGGCATCCAAAACCTAAACAAAACACCCCCGCGCTACGGGGGATGTTTTATTTTCTTTTAGATCTGTTGCGCTTCCTGCTCATTCGTGACCGAGACACCGGTCATGTAGTCGAACAGGACGTTCGGCTGTACGATAACGATATTCTTGTTCCAGGATTCGCCGAAGATGCGCCACGCGGCCGGTTCATCCACAATCCAGTGGAGCTTTCCGTCGCCTCCGACGAGATACACATCCCGACTGTCCGTTGCCTTCACCTTGGTGCCCGGAGCAAAGAGAGCACGGCCCTCTTCCGGATAGGCCCGGAGCGTATCGAAACTCACGGTTTCAACGCTCGCCCAGGAATCAAACCACGTGAAATACACTTCGGGGTTCGAGACCGCCTTCCGGGTGCCATCCTTCACGAGCCAGATCTGACTGTCGCCCGCAACACGTATCGCGCGCACGGGATTCAGCGACAATTTCTTCGCGGCATTCACGGTGGCCTCGTAGATTCCGTCGACGCCCCGCCAATAGACATGGGCCTCGTCGGAAATCACGGCGGGGGTACTCCCGAAGCCGAGCTTGAGACCCCGGCCCGTTTTGAGGTTCAGGTACTGCACGTTGCCCGTGCCATCAACGCCGACGACGATGTCGCCAAGCGAATCCGTTACGGCAAACGGCAGGGTTTCGCTCGTCTTGGTTTTAAGGTTATAGACAACGCCTTCCGCGGTCACGCCAAAGCCCGTGGCAGAGAAGAGCCGGTCTCCGTCAAGCAGGAACTGACCTTCAGTCGCGGTCCCGATTTCCGCCACACCGGAAAGATCGCTCACAAAGAGCCGATCCTCGGCGTTCACCCAGGCCATGCGATCGCCGGAAATCTGATACGTCCGTTCGATGGGACGATACCAATTCAGGAACTCGCCTTCATGGCGGATGGCTTCCGTATTCGTCTTCGGATCATAGGTGTAGCGGACGAAGTTCTTGAAAAACTCGACCGAACCGTCCGAACGGAAATGGGCCGCCACAATGTCCCCATCCTGTTCTGTCCACGTTCCTGGAATGGGACTATTCGTCATCCCTGCATGATCGGACGTGTTGGAATCCATAAACCAGAGTTCTTCGTTCGCGCGCTCAAACACCATCTTCACGAGCGCCACCCCGTCCCGAGTGTCCTGAATCTCTTCACGCCGCAGGGTTTTCGCATACCAATGCGGATGAATCACAACCGACTTTCCCTGCGCAGCATCCCACACTTCAGTCCCCGCCTGCGCAAATCCGTTTTTGAATGGATATTCAGGATTGAAGAAATAATTTCCGTCCACCATGGCACGGACCGCCGTCGGCGACTGGAAAAACGCTTCTTTCACAAGCGTGGTCGCCTGACCGGTTTCAAGATTCCGCTCGAGGAGTGCATACGTTGAACGCTCCAAATTGGCCGCCTGCACATAGACAAGACGGTTGCTGTTCTTCGCATAGGCATGCGCGTCAAACGCCTCACCCGGCACGTTCGTCCACGTGAGTTTCATGCCGTTTTTCAGCATGGAAACATGGTAGTTCAAAACCGCATCCGTCGGCTCCGCGACCAGCACGGCAGGTCCAATCGAAATCGGGCCCACGGCATTCGGCACAAACGCCAGGCGCTCCACGCGGTAATCCGCATAGCTCCACGCGGCCTCGGCCATAATGGGTTCAAACGAACCCTGGTCGGCATGCACGCCGGAAACAACCGGCAGAGCCGTCATGCTCATGGTCGCGATTATAGCAAAGATTTTTTTCATCATAATTTTGGCTTTTGTCAGTCAAATTTTGACCCGCGACTATACCAAGAATCTTGTCTTTTGTCAAGAGACAAATAACCTGATTTGGCTTATATTAGCGCAAAATCTCCTTCAAATACTGCCCCGTGGCGCTCTCTTTCATCTTGGCGATCTCCCGAGGCGTACCTTCGGCGATTATTTCTCCGCCTTTTGCCCCGCCCTCGGGTCCCATGTCT
>CAZNKO010000012.1:10997-23358 GCA_964573855.1 uncultured Gammaproteobacteria bacterium
CAATCCGCCCCTTTCACGACGTCGAGATTGTGCTCGATAATGACGACCGTGTTCCCTTTTTCGACCAGCTGGTGGAGAACGCCAAGAAGGCGTTTGATGTCCTCGAAGTGGAGGCCCGTGGTCGGCTCGTCCAGAATATACAGGGTGCGTCCCGTGGCGCGGCGCGAGAGCTCGGTCGCAAGTTTTACGCGCTGGGCTTCTCCGCCGGAAAGGGTCGTGGCGCTCTGACCGAGGCGAAGATACCCAAGTCCCACTTCATGCAGGACGTTTAGTTTATCGAACACGGCCGGCTGATCGGCAAAGAACCGCCGCGCTTCCTCGACCGTCATGTTGAGGACGTCCGCGATCGTTTTGGCCTTGTAGTGCACCTCGAGGACCTCCTGGTTGTAGCGCGTGCCATGGCACTCGGGGCACTCCACGTACACGTCCGGCATAAATTGCATCTCGATCCGCCGCATCCCTTCCCCGGCGCAGGCCTCACACCGCCCGCCGCCCTTCACGTTGAAGCTGAACTTGCCCGCGTCGAAATTGCGGAGCGTCGCTTCCGGCATTTGCGTAAAAAGATCGCGAATGGCAGTGAAGACGCCGGTGTAGGTCGCGGGGTTCGAACGCGGCGTGCGCCCGATTGGCGACTGGTCCACGGCCACGACCTTGTCGATGTGCTCGAGGCCTTTGATCGCTTTGTGTTCGCCTGGATAGACTTTGGCGCGATAAAAATGATGCGACAAGGCCTTCCCGAGGATATCCAAAATGAGCGTGGACTTCCCCGACCCCGATACGCCGGTCACACACACGAGCTTGCCGAGCGGAATATGTACCTCAATATTTTTTAAATTGAAGGCTGAAGCCCCAAGGATGCTGATCTTCTTCCCGTTGCCTTTGCGGTAGGTCTTGGGCGCGGGGATGGACTTCTTGCCGGAAAGATAAAGGCCGGTCAGCGAATCTTTCTGTTTTTCGATTTGCAAGGGCGTGCCTTCCGCAATGATTTCGCCCCCGTATTCGCCGGCGCCGGGACCGATATCAAACACGTAATCCGCCGCCTTGATCATGGCCGCATCGTGCTCGACCACGAGGACCGAATTCCCAAGGTCGCGGAGCTCCTTGATGGTGGCGATCAGCTGGTCGTTGTCGCGCGGGTGGAGGCCGATCGAGGGTTCGTCCAAAATGTAAATGACGCCGGAGAGCGAGGTGCCGAGCTGGGTCGCGAGCCGGACCCGTTGGGCCTCCCCGCCCGAAAGGCTCATGGCACTTCGGTCAAGCGTGAGATACCCGAGCCCAACATCCATCAAGTGTTCGAGACGGGACACGACTTCTTTGGCCACCCGTTCCACCACCAACTTCTGTTCGCGAGTCAAATCGGTCGAAAAACCAGCGGCATTCCCCGTTCCTTGTCCCCTATTCCCTTTTTCTTTTTCCTTATTTCCTCTCGGCATATACGGATGGAAAAATGCGCGGGCCTCCTCAATCGAAAGATTCACAATGTCGGAAATGGATTTGCCGCCGAGCGTGATCGCAAGGACCTCGGGCCGGAGACGTTTGCCGTTGCATGAAGGACAGATCATGGTCCGCATGTAGCCCTCGAGTTCATGCCGAACGTAATCAGAATCCGTTTCCTTATATTTCTGTTCGAGCTGGACGAGGACGCCTGGAAACACAACCTCCTGCCCTTCAAACGTGTACGTCTCCTCGCCGGTGCCGTTCAAAATAAGCTCGAGGATCGCGGCAGGAATCTTTTCCACCGGGACGTTGATCGAAAACTTTTGTTTCTTCCCAACCGTCTCAAGAAGACGCAGATAGCTCGTTTGATTTCCAGCAATGCGCGTCCAGGGTCTCACGGCCCCCTCGGCAAAACTCAACCGTTTGTTTGGAATGACAAGCCCGGGCTCGAGCACGAGCTTGATGCCAAGGCCGGTACACTCCTGGCAGGCGCCGTGAGGAGAATTGAAAGAAAAAAGCCGCGGCTCGGGTTTCGGCAAATTCTTGCCGCACCGGCTGCAGCTGAAGCTCTGGGAAAGCAGGGTCTCGTCGCCATTGTCATCGCTCACGATCAAAAGGAAACCGTTTCCGTACTCGAGCGCCTTTTTTACCACCTCTTGAATCTGCGGCTTTTGCGGATTGCTGCCTGCAAGAAACTCCGCGACGAGCGCCTCGATCGTGTGCGGCTTTTTTTTGTCCTTGCGCATGGCAACGGCCTCGGGAATATCCATGAGAAACCCATCAAAGCGGATGCGCGAAAATCCGGCATTCATGGCGCCGACCAACACCTGCTTGTGCTCGCCCTTTGCCTCTTGCACGAGCGGTGCGAACACTTGGATCGGCCCGAGGAGGGCAGCGGCAAGAACTTTTTCAACAATCTGGTCTGCGGTCTGCTCGCGCACGGGCTCGCCGCAGGTCGGACAGTGTGGGACGCCGGCGCGCGCAAACAAGACACGCAGGAAATCATACACTTCCGTCACGGTCCCGACGGTCGAGCGTGGATTGTGGGAGGAAGATTTTTGGTCGATCGCGATTGTGGGCGAAAGGCCGTTGATCTCGTCCACATCCGGTTTGTCCTGAAGCTCCAAAAATTGCCGAGCATAGCTCGAGAGCGACTCCATGTACCGCCTCTGCCCCTCGGCGTAAATCGTGTCAAAAGCCAACGAAGACTTTCCGCTCCCGGAAAGACCTGTAATAACAACAAGCTTGTTTTTCGGGAGATCAACACTGATGTTTTTCAGGTTGTGAACGCGGGCTCCCCGGACAGAAATGAACTCTTGGGCCATAGGGTAAAGATGATTGGCTGGCAGTCTACCACCTCATCTTCCGCTTGGCAAGCGTTCAAGGTTATTCACATTCCTCATCTTCATCACAACGTCCGCTTCTGCAGACTTCCGGCCGGTCGCATTCTGCTCCCGCACGTAAGGAACCCAGGGTGGAACAGACATCCGGCTCATATTCGTCATTGCACACTCGATTCGATGTCGGGGCTCCGCAATCTTTGTCTCGTTTACATGGCGCGCCTTCTGGACTGCCACCAACAGGCGCACATACATCGTTCCAATATCCTTTATTGCAAATCCCGCTCGCGCAATGGCTGTCTTCATCGCATGAGACCCCCCCTGCCAACCCATTTCTTTCGCGGCAGGTGTTCGGAATTTCACCCGGGTTACAAAAGAATCCTGGATAACAGTCGGCATCACCACTGCAAGACTCACCGTCTACCTTACGGGGAACGCACTTGATAAGTTCTGTGTTCCCATACGTTTGTGTACTTTCAATACGACAGAGGCTTGGAATTTCCTCTTTGCAAAGATCTGACTCACAATAAAGACGAAGTGGGCCAAGATCGTCGAGAGAGCGCCGAGTGGTTGCCCCAAGACTGTCAATGTCTTGGCATCGAGAAGGGCAAACGCTTTTATCAAGACACCCGTATTTTCCGCCCGAAACAATGCATGTTTTCCCGCCAGAACAATGTTGTCCGATACATGAACCCGCAAGAGCAGGATCGTCCTCTCCTGAATAGTTTTTCCCGCATTCAAACTTCCCTTTAAATTTCGCTTCATTTGGACATTCCCCGTTGACATTCCCACCAAACTCTTGACGGCGCACCATAGGAAGCGTCGGGGATTGAAGGCTAATCAATCGTGGATTAACGGTTTGGAGAAGCAGTGATGCGGCGAAGAGGAGAATAAGCCCGATGACTGCGTGCTGGATGCGGCTTTTCGCTTTTTCCACCTGGTCGCTCGAAGCCGCCCCGAGAACGTATTGAAGTCCCCCGATCATAATCATAACGATCGCGACTGTGATCGAAAAACCGAGCAAAAAGGTGTAGAGCTTTCCGACATAGTCCCCGAGATCAAGAACAGTGATTGTATCACCGAAGGGAACCGCGAGCTTGTAAGCTTCTCCCCTCGCATAGCAGTAGTGTTGGTCTTCGAGGCATTCCGGCGGCTGGTATCCTGCATCCCATTCCCCCCTTACTTCTTTTCCATCGGCACCTTTGAATGTTTGTTCACAAGTGGATCGATCCCAACACCGTAAGTTGTGGTTTGGATATTGCGATTTGTCGGTTGCACAAATAAGCAGACGGTTATCGTTGCCTTCACATAACTCCTGGCAAGCGGCCGGCGTCATTGTTCGGTCGGAGGGTTCCCAAGCTCCTATTTCATTCGAAGCACAAAAACAGGTGCATTGATTCTGCTGGGCAAACACGGGCGCGGGGAGCGCTGAGGCGCAGAGGAGCAGGAAGGCAAAAATCAAGATGCAAAAACGCATATCAAGGCTCAAGAAGGCCGCGAATCACACGATCAAATGTTTCCTCGGGAATGGATCCGTGGATGCGGTACCCGTTTATGAAAAAAGTCGGGGTCCCCTGAACTCCTGCGGCAAGCCCGGCCTGATAATCCTCCTCCACTTCTTTGGCGTACCTATGGCTTGTCAGACACGGCTCGAACGTCTGCAGGTTGAGGTTCAGCTGTTCTGCATAGGTAAGGAGGTCGCGCTCCTTGTGGCTGCTCTGGTTTTGATAAAGCTTATCGTGATACTCCCAAAACTTCCCCTGCTCATGGGCGCACTGTCCGGCTTCCGCCGCCAAGGCTGCGTCCGGATGGAGTTCAAGCACGGGAAAATCTCGGTACTGGAAAAAAATCTGGTCGCCGTATTTCGCCGCAAGCGCACGCATGATCGGGGCGGACCGCCGGCAAAATGGGCAGCCGAAATCCCCGAATTCGACGATCGTTACCTTTGCGCCAGGGGAACCCAACGACGGATCATCAGCCGTCACGAGCTCAAACTCCCCTTTCGGAATCTCCGAAAGCGCCGCGCGCTGGCTGAAGGTGAAATCGGACAAAAAAGACAGGTCATCGGTCCCGAGCGTGCCGGATTGAATGCCGCGGAAGTAATAGAAGACGCGCCAGCCGAACAGGGCAAAAAGGGCGAGGACTCCGATCAAGATGGCGGTGGTAAGACGACTTCCTCCGGACATAGTAAGGATGTTGAGAAAAGTATAACATGAAGAAAGAGACAAGAGACAGGAGACAGGGCTACGAGGGCGACGAAGGCTACAAGGGTAAAATATGACGACAGAATGGACGGAGGAGCGCGAAGAAAAACGAGCAATGCGGCGGGAGAAGAAAAAGACACCGCGGATGCGCGTGTCCGGACGCGGCATGAAACGCTTCGCCTCGCCAAAAAAGTCTCACCGTTGACGCCTCCGATCGTTTCTGGTATCCTATCCGTCACGATCTGTCTTGACGTTTATGCCCCGTACTACAACTCTCACAGGAACTGTAGGACTGTGGCCATAAAATAACTTTTTAAATTTTGATGCCCTGGTGACATCCACCAGTGTTGTAGTACGGGGTATGATGGAAACGGCATTCCGAATTTCGCAAACTATTCTCGCCGTCCTTCTCGTGGGAAGCATTCTGCTCCAAGCGCGCGGCACGGGTCTCGGCGCCTCCTTCGGTGGAGAAGGCAACGTCTACCGCACCAAGCGCGGCGTGGAAAAGCGCCTCTTTCAGGCAACGATTGTCCTTGCCATTCTGTTCTTCGGTGTCTCTTTGACAAACGTCATTCTGTAACAAGGTTAGTCAAGGTCTCCCCTTGATGTGTTTTTCAAAAAACGTCTTCATCAACCGAGCCACGCGCCGCAGGACTTAGCCATGCGTCAGGTCCGGGCCGTTTCACACCCTCAACGTCTTCCGACCTGGCGTCAGTGGCAACAGCTTCCCCGCCTTCTCTCGAAAATGGAGCGCCGCGTGCTGCAGGGCGCAGGAGCCCTTATCATTTGCGCTCTCGTGTTCATGACCGGTTGGTACGTTTTGACCCATCGTGTGGAGGTCCCAGCGGTGGGAGGAGAATATACGGAAGGGCTGGTTGGCGAACCGCGATTTATTAATCCGCTGTATGCGTCCGCAAGCGACGTGGACGCAGATCTTTCCCGGCTGATTTATTCCGGACTCATGCGCTGGGAGGCATCGGAAGGATTGGTTCCGGACCTTGCCGCGGCCGTGACGGTATCTGAAGATGGAAAGACCTACACGATGGGACTCCGAGACGATGCCCGATTCCACAATGGCGAACCGGTTCGGGCACAGGATGTCGTCTTTACCTTTGAAGCCATCCAGAATCCTCAATACCGGAGCCCGCTTGCCGTGAGTTTCCAAAACGTCCAGGTAACGCAGGTGGATGACAAGACGGTGGCCTTCACCCTTGATGAACCGTTTGCTCCTTTCCTTTCGACCCTCACCGCAGGCATCCTGCCGGCAGATATTTGGTCGGACATTCCCCCGCGCAATACGGCTCTCGCCGAACTCAATGTGAAGCCAATCGGCAGCGGCCCGTATGCCTTTTCCGAATTCACGAAAGATAAGAAAGGGGCGATCCAATCCTATACGCTGGTTCGGCATCCGAATTACCATGGGGAAAAGGCTTTCATCGAACGGGTGACGTTCAAGTTCTATCCCGATGCCGCCGCGGCCATGGATGCGCTCGCGAATCGATACGTGGAAGGAGTCGGCTTCGTGCCGCCGGACCATGAAACGGCCGCGGCGAAGAACCGATCCGTGACGCTCTTGCGCCCCTCGATGCCGCGGGAGACCCTGCTCGTCTTCAATCAAGAATACCAGCCGATTTTCAAAAAAGAAGGGGTGCGCAAAGCGGTGGCGCTCGCGCTCGACAAGCCCGCAATTCTTGAAACGGTCCTCGGCGGCCATGGAAGCGTGCTCGATTCCGCCATTCCTCTCGGACTCTTGGGAGCGCATCCGGACGTGCCGAAGATCGCTCGTGACGTCGCCGCGGCCAATCAGCTTCTGGATGCCGCTGGCTATCCCCTGCCAGAAGGCGCCGCGCCTGCCCGCCAGACCACGGTCGGGCTGGCCGGCGGGCAGGCATCCGTGCGTCTCCTCAAAAAAGACGCGCCGGAAGAATTGGCTTTTATCTTGACGACGATTCAAAATCCTGAATTCATTCGCACGGCGGAACTCATTGCAGAACAGCTTGCGGAGATCGGAATGAAAATCACGGTTGAAGCCGTTGCCCCGGAGCAATTCGCGAGCACGGTCCTCGAACCGCGCGGCTACGACCTGCTCCTCACGGGCCTTCTGTTTGGGACCGATCCAGACCCCTATCCCTTCTGGCACTCCTCCCAGGCGAAAGCCGGGGGATTGAACCTCGCGGGATACAGCAATCGAAAGGCGGATGCCCTGCTCGAAGAAGCGCGAAAGGCGATCGATGAGGCGGTTCGCATCAAGAAGTACCGCGCGTTCCAGGAGCTCGTCGCCTCGGACCTGCCAGCGGTCTTCTTGTACCAATCGACCTATACCTACGCAGTTGCGAGCAAAATCAAAAATGTCTCGGTGGAAAAAATCACGACGCCCGCCGATCGCTTTGCAAATGTCGAGCAGTGGTATATAAAGACGCGGAAAACGTTGCGATAAAATGTTCGGTGTTGCCTGACGTCTAAAAAGCAACGTTCGGCTGACGTCTGGCAAGTTCGTCGCCTGCGGCGGTTCGACGGATGCTCGAACAGCCGAAGGCACCGAACTCATTGTCGCCAGACGAGCGCAGCCCGTGCAGACAGCTGCACCGAACATGATCTTAATGAGCGGATGTGGCGGAATTGGTATACGCGCAAGCCTCAGGAGCTTGTGCCCGCAAGGGCTTGAGAGTTCGAGTCTCTCCATCCGCACCACTCACTTGATTTTTGAACCGCGCATCAGAGACTGGTGCGCCCTGCAAAGATCACGTGCTTCATTCATTCTTAATTATTTTTCACTTGATCCTAATTTATTATGGTTGAACAAACCTCCGCCAAACCCGGCTCAGCCGGGCCAGGCGCAAAACGTCCGGCGCGCGGGCCGCAGCAATCCCGTTCGCGCCGCCGTAGCGGGAAGCCCCAGGGCGGCTTTGACCGCTTCCGCGGCCGGCTCTTCCACACCGCATCCGCCGGAGGCGGACCCGCCTCTGGCGGGAAACCAACGCCTCCGCCGACCGGAGATAAACTTCGCGTCATCGTGCTCGGCGGCTGCGAAGAAGTGGGCCGCAACTGCACGCTCCTCGAATACAAGGATGACATCATCCTGATCGACATGGGGCTCCAGTTCCCGGAGGAAGACATGCCCGGGGTGGATTACATCATCCCGAACATGAGTTATCTCAAGGGGAAAGAAAAAAATGTTCGCGGCGTCATTATTACTCACGGTCACTACGACCACATTGGGGCGATCCCGCACACGGTGCCGTCGATCGGCAATCCGCCGATCTTTGCGCTCCCTCTGTCGGCCGCGATCATCAAGCGGCGCCAGGAGGACTTCAAGACGCACCCCTTGAACGTGAAGGTTACCGGCATCGACGATGTGCTCCAGCTCGGGGCCTTCAAGGTGTCCTTCTTCCACATCAATCACAACATTCCGGACTCGGCCGGTATTGTGATTGAAACCCCGGCCGGCACGCTGTGCCACACCGGTGACTGGAAATTCGATTTTCATCCGGCCGGCACGCGTCACGCGGACTTCCAAAAAATTGCCGAGATCGGGAAGAAAGGGGTGCTCTGCCTCATGGGCGATTCGACGAACGCCTATGTCCCCGGACACCAACTCTCCGAAAAAGTTATTGGGGAGGAGCTCGAAGGAATTATCGAGAAAGCGCCGGGGCGCGTCATTGTCGGCACGTTTGCCTCGCTTCTTTCGCGCGTGAAGCAAATCCTGGAGTCGGCCGAACGGCTCGGAAAAAAGGTGGCGCTCGACGGCTATTCCATGAAAACGAACGTGGAGATTGCGAAAGCGCTTGGCTTCATCAAAGTCTCCATGCAGTCTTTCATCCCGATTGAACGCGTCGATGACTATCCGCCAAACAAAGTCGTGATCGTCTGCACCGGCGCCCAGGGAGAAAAGAACGCGGTCCTGAACCGAATTGCAAACGGCGAGCACCGCTCGATCAAAATCCAGCGCGGCGACACCGTTATCTTCTCCGGCTCTATTATTCCGGGAAACGAAGCGGCCGTGCAGCGCCTTATGGACGTCTTCTATCGGAAGCGCGCCAAGGTCATCAACTATAAAATGATGGACGTGCACGCCGGCGGCCATGCGCTCAAAGAGGACATTAAGCTCATGCTCGCTCTCTTCAAGCCGAAGTATTACGTGCCGATCGAAGGCAACCACTTCATGCTCCGTGAGAACGCGGACATTGCCTACAGCATGGGATGGAAAGAAGAGGACGTGTTCGTCGTGGACAACGGACAAATGATGGAATTCTGGCCTGGCGGCGGACGGCTGACCGAAGACAAAGTCACAGCCGACTACGTGTTCGTGGACGGCCTCGGGGTCGGCGACGTGTCACAGGTCGTGCTGCGCGACCGGCAAGTCTTGGCAGAAGATGGAATGGTCGTCGTGATCACGCAGATCGAACGGAAAACCGGCAAACTCGTCGGCTCTCCCGACATTATCAGCCGCGGGTTCATCTTCATGAAAGAGCAGCGCGAGTTCATCGAAGACCTGCGTCGAAAAGTCCGCGAGGTGATGGCAGACCCGGAACACAAAGCGACCGCGGACCCGAACGAGACGCGCAATCGCATCCGCGAACAGCTCGGCACGTTTGTCTTTCAGAAGATTCAACGTCGCCCCATGATCTTGCCGGTGATTATAGAGGTGTAAAAACCCAGACAAAAGCCCATGTGTTCAGAGGGGTATATTGGGCTTTTGTTATTTTTCTTGTTACACTAACGTCCGTATGAAACGGATTCTCACCGCCCTACAGCCCTCCGGCTTCCTTCACATTGGCAACTATTTTGGCGCGATTGAGCAGATGGTGAAGCTCCAAGCCGAGGGCGAGATGTTCATGTTCATCGTGGACTATCATGCGATCACGGTGCCGCAGGATCCAAAGGAGCTCCGCAAAAACATTCTCTTTGCGGCCGCGACGTACCTCGCCGCGGGGATTGATCCAAAACGCACCACCATCTTTCAGCAGTCGCGCGTCCAAGAACACACCGAGCTTGCGTGGATTTTGAATACGCTCGCCAAAATGGGTGAGCTCGAACGCATGACGCAGTTCAAAGATAAGGCGGGAGGAAAAGGAACGTCGGTTTCGGTCGGCCTTTTTGATTACCCGGTGCTCATGGCTGCGGACATTCTTCTTTACGATACGAACGTCGTGCCGGCCGGTGAGGATCAAAAACAGCACGTGGAGCTCGCCCGCGATCTTGCGCTCCGATTCAATCGTCAATTTGGAGAAACGTTTGTCGTTCCCGAACCCATGATCCGTAAGGAAGCCGCGCGCATCATGGGACTTGATGATCCTATGAAAAAAATGTCGAAGTCCGCGACAAGTCCCAAAAATTACCTTTCGCTCATGGATGACGATAAGACGGTTCAGAAAAAGATCATGAGCGCCGTGACGGATTCTGGCAAAGAAATCCACGCCGGCGCGGATCACCCCGCCCTCTCGAACCTCCTCACGATCTACTCGCTCGTTGCCAAAAAATCCATCAAACAAATCGAGCTTGATTACGCAGGCAAAGGATACGCGGACTTCAAGGCAGACCTCGCGGAACTCCTCACTCTCTGGCTCAAACCCCTCCAAGCCGAGATCAAGGCCTACCTCAAACACGAAAAGGATCTCGTAAAAATTCTCAACGACGGCGCCTCGCGTGCGCGCGAGATTGCCGCGCGAAAAATGGAAAAAATCCGCGAGCGCATCGGTGTCACGCTCTAAAAGAGTGATGCTTTATCAGCATCCTTTTTTTATTTGCGGCCCAAGATTCTAAAAATATAAAAATAAAACTGCCCCGTACCAGTCTGGTACGGGGCAGAGAACGGCGGGCTACGCCGACGCGCGCGCCGCCTCCTCGCGGAGCGTGTTGATGTTCACCGGCTTGCCGTCGATCTTCGTGTACAGCGCGGAGAGCTCGTCGAGCCGACGCGTCGTCTCTTCGATGTTCAGGCCCCGCAGGACCCGAACGACGAAGGAGCCGCGGTGCTTGCCCTGCGTGCGAGCGAAGAGCGCCCCGATCGTCGGCTTCCACTTCCTCTTCTTGAGGCCGAGCAGGTCGCGGGCCTGTGCCTTCGCGCGCTCGAGCACCTTTGCGCCCTTCGCAGCGCCGCGCAGCATGAGGAGCTGCGCCTCGATGCTCCGAAGCTCCACGGCGTTCAGCTTCTTCGCCGTCGGCACGACATCCGCCGCGCCGTTCAAGGCAGCGCGGACGCGCTCCCTGAAGACCTTGAGCTCGTGCTCGGCCTCGGCGGCACGTTTCTCCGCCTCTTCCGCGCGCTTCGCTCCGGCAAGCAACGCTTCGAGCTCGCCCTTCACCTCCGGGCTCCCCAATGCAGCGAGCGCCTGCAAGTTCGGTGTTTCCATGCCTTTTACCTCCTTCTCAATTTCTTCCAGGTTCCGGACAGGCACCGCGCCAGTCTCGGTGACGAACGAGAGCGGTGAAGCAACCCACCGCTCGGCTAGCATGTGCGAATGTTCGAGAGCATTCGCCTCCTCCGGCACGAACCGAAAAAAGTACGTACGCATGCGAAACGGCCAGCCGCTCGTGCGTGACACGTAAGCGTACCGTTCCATCGCCTCCGGCACGAACGCCAGGTCGCGCAAGAGTTCGCTAAGTTCCACGAACAAGGCGAATTCCCGTCGCGCCGCCTTTTCCGGATTCATCAGCTCCTGGTGCGGAGCCGCTCGCTTGGAACGCGGCATGGCTCTCTGCTCGGCCTTGAGTGCGGCCAAGAATTTCTGAGCATGCTTTGCTCCGATGAGCCGGAATGAGCGGTACCACACGTCCCGAAAATCCTCGAGCGACGTGTTACGCCTGGAGTCGGCTACTGTGACGGCCAAGCAGCGCACGTCGCCACCGTTCACGATGAGCGGCAAAACCGGACGGAATGCAGGCGTTTGCGCTTCAAACGTCCCGCACAGGTCGAGATGGAACGCATCGACACCAGCCTTCGGGCCGTGCACCGCTGTGAGGACCCGCGAGAACTGGGCCAAGCTGTTGGTCACCCGATACAGCAGACCGGAAGTGAGCAGCTGCCTCACCCGTGCATGCGCGCGTTCGATGAGCCAACCGTTTCGGCCCGGAATGCCCGCCTGCTGCCACAACTCGGCCTCGCGACCCATGCCACCCATGGTCGCGATCCGAATCCGGTCGATGGGTGCATACCGCTGAACGAACGCGAGAAACGCCTTGAGCACCGCCATCTTCGGCTCTTGCTCAGGCGGCATTCCTGCTTCTGAAGCCATGGATTTCTCCTGAGTAAAGAGCGTCCCACCCCATGTGGGAACCGAACATAACATCACAGATATCCCTTTTCGTCAAGGGATTGACAGAGTCTGTCAACGGGGAATGATTTTTTCCTGTTCTCCGGGGAGTGAATATTTCCGGTTT
>CAZNKO010000013.1:0-20921 GCA_964573855.1 uncultured Gammaproteobacteria bacterium
GGGGCACTCTGAGTCCCCAGTGCCAAGCACTGGGGCTTGCCGTGCCGGTGTCAAGAAAAGAATGCACAGGGGAATTTTCGATCCCTTGTTTCATGTCTCCTGTCTCTTGTCGCTCTTTTCACGGCCTCAAGGACTGAAACATCTTCTTGAGCCCGCCGGCAACTTTGTCCAATCCCTTGAGTTTCGCAAACAGACCCCCGAAGCCGCCGCGATCTCCGGAGCTGCGGATCGTTCTTCCCCACAACACGAGACCGATCGCGGTCGACATCGCAGGATCGTGCGTCCGATCAATGACCGAGGAGATACCGATCGGGGTGCCGATCGAGGCTGGCAAGCGCAGAGCCGCCTTTGCGGTCTCGACCGTTCCCGGCAGTCGTGCTCCCCCGCCGGTTAAAACCGCGCCGGCCGGGAGCATGCCCGAACGCTCCACTTTTTTGAGCTCCCGATCCACCATGTCAAAAATTTCTTCCATGCGCGCCGCGGTGATGTCCGCGACGAACCGCCGGCTCACGAGCTCTTCCTCCGGCGCCCCGAGCTCTCCTAAGTTGATCTCTTCCTTTTTCGCGACCTCCTGCCGCTCGCAGGTGGCGTAGCGAAGCTTCACCTGTTCGGCGACCTCGAGCGACGTGCGAAGGCCGATCGCAATATCCGACGTGACATGATCGCCGCCAATCGGCAAAACGGCCGTATGGATCACGTCCCCTTCCTCAAATACGGCGAGACTTGTTGTGGAACCTCCGATATTTATGACGCAGACCCCGAGCTCTTTCTGCCGGCTCGTTACCACTGCTTCGGTCGTGGCTAAAATGGAAAAAACAAGGTCATCAATATCAAGTCCGGTCCGATAAACGCACTTCGTGAGATTTTTAATCTGGGAGGTGAGGCCCTGGATGATAAGCGCGTCCACCTCAAGCCGGATGCCGTGCATCCCGACCGGATCCTTGATGCCGCGCTGGCCGTCCACGATAAAACTCTTCGGAATGACGTGGATGATCTCATAATTCGTCGGGGTCGCGACCGTCCGCGCGGCCTCAATCGAGCGCTCGACATCTTCCTCCCGGATTTCCCCGTCGCTCCGCGCCACCCCAACGACCCCTCGGCTCTCCTGCGAGAGAATGTGGCTGCCCGAGATGCCGACCCAGGCGCTCGCAAGCGGGAGACCGGTCAATCGCTCGGCATGCTCCAAGGCTTTTGAAACCGAAGAAACGGCTTCTTCGATATCGGTGATCGTCCCCTTGTTCACACCCGAGGACGGCACCTCGACGGCTCCGATGATGTGGATTTGATCCTTCCCGCCCTCTCCAGGCATCCGTTTGCCGACAGCGATCCGAATGCGGTGGGAACCGATATCAAGGCCCGTGAATAGTTCTTCAGACATACGAGAGAAAAATTCGAAATCCGAAATGTGGAAAATCCGAAAAAACAACTGAAAATTCTAATTTTGAATTTAGAATTTCTTCGAATTTTGTGCTTCGTGCTTCGAATTTCATAGAAGTATACCCGTTCTCACCACCCTAAAACAAGCGCGTGAGGTATGGCACGAAGATGACGAGCCCGATCGCGACGGAAAAGAGGGAGGCGATCAAAACAACCGCGGCCATAATGTCCTTCATGTCATGCACGACCGGATGCAGGCGCGGTTTGAAGGCGTCCATGATGCGTTCGAGCACACTGTTCAAGAGCTCGAGGACGAGCACCGAGCCCGTCACGAGAAGCACAACGATCCATTCGGCCGCCCGGATCTGAAGCCATGCCGCAACAATGATCAAAAGCACGGCAATGATGATCTGGATCCGGAAGCTTTGCTCTGTCTGAAACGCAACACGAACCCCGCGAAAGGCGTGAGAGAAACTTTTGAGAAGCCGTGGGAAATGGATCATACCCCGTTAGAAATCTGTCTTAAAAAGACTAATGTGTTGGTGGCACAGTCATTCATAGGATGAGAACCATCTGTTCTTTGAATGCATAAAAATTTTTGAAAATTTTTATGCCAAGGATTTCTAACGGGGTCATAGTCGTGGATCAACCTTCAATCGTTTGAGAATCCGTGTTTGGAGAGGAAACATGCGGCGAGCGTCTTTCGGGCGTTCGTGGTCGTATCCAAGCACATGGAGAATGCCGTGCACAAGGAGAAAAATGATTTCGTCGCGAAGTGTGTGCCGGAGAGAGAGCGCCTGCCGGCGCGCTTGCGGCATACAAATAATGATCTCACCTTGAATCTCTTGGCCCTCCCCTTCAAATGGGAACGCGAGAACGTCTGTGACGCGCCGCTTTCCACGCCACTCCGCGTTGAGGCGTTTCATCTCCGCGTCTCCGACATAGGCGACCGAGAGTCGAGCGTTTCCACGCAGGCGCAGGGCACGGGATACTTCGCGGCGCACGCGTCCCAAAACGACTTTTTGTAATCGCGACGCACGAAATTTTCCTTCGTTCACTTCGAGAGAAAGCACATCACGGAAACGTCAAACTGTTCAGCATCATCTGGAAGGTCTGCAGATAGTCCACCGACCCCTTAATGCCAAGATCATACCGGAGGGTCACAACCTGATCCCCTCCATCCACATACGCGGTCAGCTGATCCTCGCTCGTGAGAAGCGACAAACCGTTTTTCGTAACACTCGCCCGAAAAGTCGTGGGATCCATCCCCTGCGAGGTGAGCCAAGACGCCAAAGCCTCTCCGGCCGCTTTGGCGGAAACCGTTAAAAGAACCTGCTCGCTGGTCGGCGCAAGAAAGACCGCGTTAATGGGATCCTCGCCTGTGAGCGACCAGACAGCCGGATACAAAATCCCGTACGGAAGCGGCTCAGTGCTTGTAGCCACAGAGGCATTGTAGGGTTTCACAAGACCCGCGGACTCAAGCGTGCCTGGTGCGGTCCCGTTTGGATTGTAGCGATGGAATACCTCGTTCCCGTCGAGAAATCCGTCCGCATCCGTATCCGGCAAAAACGGATCCGTCGCGTAAATCGTCTGCTCCTCGACGTCAGTCAGGCCATCCGAATCCGAATCCGTGCCCGGGCGGGCCTCGCTCGACGCAGGCGGCGTCGTTTCCGGCCTCTCTTCTGTTTCAGAAGGAGTCTCTTCCGCTGTTTCTCCCAAGGGAGGCGGGGGCAGAACGACTTCAGATTCAGAAGGAGCCGCGGGCTGTTGAAGTGTTTGGAGAAGGAAAAATCCCGCGAGCCCAAGAGCAATCAAAACCAAAACTCCAGCCACCAAAAGCATCTTCGCGTTGGATTTCTTTTTCAGGGGCAAAGGCTTGCCAGCCAAGAGAGGCGGCGGTTTCGGAGGGGGGGAAGGCGTTGAGGGCTTTGAAGGCGTTGAGGGAGATGGTGGTTTCGGCTCCACCATCGGCGTGCGTCCGCCGCGGTAACGCTCCGGCATCGTGAAAATCAGCGGCTCACTGGGGGAAGGGGCCGCTGTGTCCTTGGGAAGCTGAAGCTGTTGGTTCCCCTCCGGCATAGAGGATTAAATTCGAAATTCGAAATGAGGAAAATCCGAAAAAATGGCTGAAAATCTTAAATTCGAATTTTCAAATTTTGAATTTAGAATTTCTTCGGATTTCGTGCTTCGTGCTTCGAATTTCATAATTATGATGCTGGCACTTCGAACAGCTTCCCTGGCCCCGTTGGGCTATACCCATTCTTCACTTCACTTCCATCCGAATAGGTGTCTCCGTCCGTGTCGGGATTCAAGGGATTCGTCTTGTAAATCTGTGTCTCTTCCCGATCGCTTAATCCATCGCCGTCCGTATCCGGGTTCGTGGGATCGGTCCCATACTGCGCTTCCTCGAGATCCGAGAGCCCGTCCTGGTCCGCGTCCGGCGGGGGCGGAGGAGGGGTCGTGGGCTCTGGCTCCGATTCCGGCTCTGAGACGGTTTCGAGCTCTGACGTCTCTTCCGTCTCTGGTTGCGTCGTTACCTGCGGCTCTGGCTCTGGAGGGATGTTTGGGGTTGAAGAAGAAAGGAGGAAAGAAGAAATCGCCGCCGCAACCCCAATCACAAGGATAATCACCCCGATAAACAAAACGGGCTTCCAAGGGAAACGACGTCCGGAGGAGGGTGCCCCTGCCGTTTCAACTGGCGGGGCCGGAGGCTGGAAGGCGGGGGCAGGAGGAGGGGTCGAAGAGGGCTGAGAAGGCTGCGGAGGCTTTGGGGGTGATGGTGGCGTGGCCCCTCCCGTCGCGACGGGAGGGGTGGGGTGCGGGACGTTATCCGTTTTGTCAAAAATGTCTTCTGGTTCTTGGCCTGGAAGATTTTCAAACATAGAAAAAAGTTACATGGGTTCCAAGGGTTATAGGGGTTTCAAGGGTTCAAATCTCTTGTCGCCCCTGCAACTCCTGCAACCTCTGCCACCCTATTCTATCACAGTTTCCCCGGCCCGTTCGGATTATAGCCGTTCCGGACTTCGTCCCCATCGTTAAACCCATCCCCATCCGTATCCGGATTATCCGGATCCGTGCCGTACCGCGCTTCATCCGCATCCGAAAGGCCATCCCCATCACTGTCCAACGATTCTCCTGCCTCTCCTGTTGGTCCAACAAGGTCAAGGCAGGTAAAACGCGCCGTCTCGTCTGTCAGCGATGCACATTTCGCCGGGTCATGCGATGCCACAGCCGTCTCAATAACCGGATAGGCTCGACAAAGCTCCTCTGGAAGCCCGCGCTCCAAACAATTCACACTCGTCACGGGTCCGAGCACAACATATAGGCAACCGGTCTTCATGTCCTCGCTCGAAATTTTCTCGCACGAGAATCGGTCAAGATTTGCCCGCGCAAGCGCAAGATACACCCCGTCCTTGCATGACGGGATACGATCCCGATTCTTCAACGTGTCGCACCACTCCGGCTTCCCTTGTTCCCGCGCGGCTCCCACAACGCAAGGATCGTAATCATTTCCCTCAAGCGCCTCGCACAATTCCACGCTTCCAGATGTCCCAGCAAGATCCCCCAGCATTTCAGCCTTACAAGCCTCTGGATTAAGACTTTCGGCACAGGTCGCCTCCGTCTGTTTCAAGATGTTCACCATCGGATCAGATCCGCCGGATCGCCCTCGCACAACAAAAGCGACCACGACCACCACGATCACCAAAATCCCGACTGCACCTCCAACCAACCACATTCGCGAAAGGGTTTTCGGTTGCGGCGCAAGAGGAGCCTGTGGTTCGAATCCATCCATAGTTATTCTGGGCAGTACGTGAATTTGAAGTTATCGAGACTCACCGTCGCTTCGTCCGAATCAATCGAAATGGTAAACGGGAGAATGCTCGAGGTACCCGTGCACGTAAATCCGGCGGGCACCGGGAGCGGCTGGGCCTTCCCTTCCGTGATGCTTCCGGGAGACGTCACGGAGCTTCCGTCCAGGTTACTTACAAATGAGAGGACGATACCGAGAAGATTCTCCGTGATTTTTTCGTACATGACTTTTACCTCATCGGCCGTTGAACCCGCATAGGCATATTTCGCATTATCATCCTTATTGGCGGTGCATCCCTCTTCGCTTGCATACGTCTTCGTCGGCGGATGAATAAAGTGATCCGCGAGACAAAAATCGCTCGACACGTGACGCATGAAGGAAATGAGACTGGCGTCTGTGGTCACAGCAGCGGAATAAAGTTTGACGCCTTCTGCGAGCGTGGTCGGCTTCCCCGCGTCATTTCCACTCCACTGCTTCACGACATCCATGGCGGTTGTTTTATTGTTGGGTTCGCCGTCACTAAGCAAGATAAGGGCCTTCACTTCCGCTGTAGAAGGAGTTGTGGAATTTTTTATCAAATTAAGCCCGGCCGTAAGACCTTTATCGGTTGGCGTCCCACATTGCGCCGTGTAGGTGTTCACGATGTCAATCAATACGTCTTTGTCTGTGGTAAAGTCGTGATCAACTTTCCCTTGTCGGCATCCATCAAAACTCACGAGCGCGATACGAAGCGTTTGGTTGTATTGACGATAGGTTGCAAAGAAATCGTTAATGGCTTTTTTCGTGGAATCCTGAACAACAGCCAGACGTGTTTCTGTTCCACCATCAACCGTCCATCCCATGCTTCCAGAGAGGTCCGTGACGAACACGAGATCAAGTGTTGGGGGGCGGAAATTTTTCTTTTCCACATCCGCGAACACGCCTTGCATCACCTTGCAGGCCGGGATGAGAAGGGCGGCCACGTCGGGTTTTTTGCCCGAGGTGATGCTGTAGAGCTCGATCGAACTCTGCGGCTCGCCGCCGATGATGTCGCCGCGCTTCAATTTGAGGGATGCGCTTGAGAAGGAGAAAGGGCAGGCCGTGCGGCAGTCGCCAGCGCAGGTTGGGAAGACACACTTGTCGGGCGAATCACACGCGGTAATGTTTGATCCTGTCGTCACGCTCGTACACATCTGGCCATTCTTGAGCCCGCCGTTACAGACGCCGAGTTTCCGGCAAGTGAATCCTTCCGGACATCCTTTGTAGCCGCTCGTGGCATCCGCCGCGACTCCGGTTTGCCCTTCGTCCGTCGGATTGCACGTCCCCTCCCGCTCGAGAACACCGTTCGCGCTCTTGAAACAGGAAGAAGGAATGTTTCCGGCGTCGCAGAACTCCGGACCGGAAAGTTTGCCGTCCCCGCAGAAATCTCCGGTCGAAGTCTTATACACACAACCGATGGTGCAGAAGTTGCAGGTCCCGCCATAGGCCGCGGTACAAGCTTTGCCATTGTCTGATCCGCGATCACAGGATTCCACTCCGGCATACGTGAATCCGTCGCCGCAGATATTTTTCTTGCACTGACCGGTACAAGCATCGGTATCTTTCGTATTCCCATCATCGCATTCTTCGGTTCCCTCTTTCACCCCATTGCCGCAGCTCTGCGGCCCGGCCGTACATTCTGTCCAGTTCGGCCACGAGCACGCATTGCTGCATGTTCGTGTGCGACTTGTTTGATATGTGATCGTTGAGCATGTGCCGTCAGGACAGTCTGCCTCTGGTAAACAGTAACCGATCCACTGCAAGCCGACCCCTGGCGCGCCGCCGGTCCAACCAGAACAATTTGAAGCTGCCGTACATACGTTCCCTGAATTGGGTCCGCCTTGACACCTCTTTGTGGTTGAACAAATCATGCCAGCTCTGGTTCCTCCAATACAGACGTTGGCGCTTGGACAAGCTGGAAGATTATCTACGGCGACGGCGGCGCTGGTGCTTTCCGTGTTTCCATCACACGCCTCCTGCCCTTCCTGCACTTCCCCGTCGCCGCAAGACGGCCCCGGGCTCTTGCAATCAAAGGAACAACTGGAATCAGGAGCGGCCGTATACTGTCCATTCTGACTTCCAAGATCGCACTGCTCGCCGCCCGCGATCTGGCCGTCGCCGCAATAGAAACTCTGGGCGCCTTGACAGCGAGCGGAGGTCGACCCGGGACGGCAGCAGGCGGTGGTGCACTGCGCACCGTACGTCCCGTTCCGGCTCCCAAGATCGCACTCTTCATTCAGATCCACCACACTGTTCCCGCAGGCAAGCGGAACGCACGCGGATGCGGAATCGGCAGCCGTTTCAAATTCGCAGGTGTCCTTTCGGCACCCCACGTTCTTCCGCCCAGGTTTCCCGTCTGTCGTCGTGCAATCCGCAACACTCACATCCCCGACTTCGCAATCCTCGCCATCGCCCTTCACTCCGTCCCCGCATGCGGCCGAGGTGCCATACTCCACTCCTGTGCAGAAGGAGGCGGAATCAAAACCGCCGGTCGGGAAACTGCCGGTGCGTGGCGTCGTGTAATATTCCGCGACGAGTTTCAAAGCATCGCCGGTGTTTTTGTCGATCGGCTCGCTCCAATGCGTGCCGTTGTATTCGAGCTGGCTGTAAAACGTGTAGCCCTCGTTTGCGGACGCGCGGAACCCGTACAGATGGGAATCGAGAGGACAGATAAATTTCGTCTCGAGCGCATTGAAGCAAGTCTCGGCGTCGTACCCTGTGGGTGTCCCGTCCTCATTCTTAACCCGGCAGTCTGCGATCGTGTTCAGCGGGTCCTTTGGAAGCGCGGAGCCGATGGCATTCCCAAGCGCCGCGGCCCAGGACGGCCATTTGCTGGTCGACATCGCGCGGATAAACGAGCCGGATGCGAGCGGCGGGTACGACGGGACGCAGGATTCGCCGCCCGGGCATTGGGCCGCCGTGATGCAGGATTGGTTCCGCGTGACGGAACAGAATTTGTGCGATGCGCCGTAATTGTCGAGAAGCCGTTTGATCCGGACCATGTCGCTCAACCGCTTCGTGTCGCGGCGGAGCTTTGCCTTCTCCGCATCGCAGAAGACGCCCGCGTCGCTCGAAGCCGCGCGACATTCCGCGTCTGACGTGCAGGAGAGAAAGGCTCCCTCTTTTTGGATATAGGTGCTGCCAACGCGGCAGAGGTTCATGTCCGAAACGTTTTTATTGAAGGTCCAGGTGGACAAAATCCGCTTGAATGCCTCTTGCGATCTCGGCTCCGCATTCGGGTTGTACGAGATGGTGTAGATGTTCGGGTACAGAGGATTGACCCGGTTCGGGGCGAAAACGTAGAGCGTGGTCCCGTCCTGCACCGCCTCATATCCGTCAAAGGTCGTAAGGGTCGGGGAGCCCTTGAAACCTTTGAGCGCATACCATATGTCCGGCGGGAGATAATCCGCATTCTGCTCCACGCGCACCCCAAGTCCATCGCCAGTGCCGACGAGCGGGAATAAAATTTCTTTGTACAAATTCGGCTGAGGGGACGGAACCGGCACGGCCCCGAGCAGATCCGGCAGATCATCGTCGAACCCTGGTTTGCCGAAATCCTGACAATAGAAAAAACCTAAATTCGTCGGTTTCCTCTTCGACGGATCAACAACGTTCTCATCTGTATCTACGTACTCGCCGATCGTCGACGGGTTCTCACAAAGGAACGCGGTTACCGGCAGGCTTCCGGTGACTCTCGCGGGCGATTGCCCGGCTGGCGGAGCCGGCGTGACGATCTCCGCGGCCGCAAACACGGTTTCGTCGCCATTATTTCCCGCGGCCGTCACATTCGCCTCTGGTTTTGTCTTTCCGTCTGCGCCTGGCGGCACCTGCTCGGTATTCACGACATTCTTGTCGCACCCGGAAGGAGTAGGAGGATTGGTTCCTGTGCACGCGGCAAGATTGTCGCCCCAGCTCCACGTCCAGTCATAGACATTGGGGATCCGGTTGATCTCCTCGCCTTCGTTGCTGTAGGCCGTCGCCGTGAATCCATGCGCCTCGCCGGTCCTCGTGAACATCTGCGGAGAAGGATCTTCCGGATCGTCGACCACATCAAAGGTGCCGTTTTCAAGGCGTGCGCCCTTCCCTTGGTCGAGGACATTCACGCTCGCGAGCGTGCAAATGTCGGTTCCGACGGAAAACCCCTGCGTCCATTTCGCGAGATTCATCGTCACCTGCTCGCGGCTCCGCACGCCGAACTTCTCCCCATCGCTCACGTTCCAATCTCCCAAGACGACAATCCGATACGTACTGCTTGGCTCAAGAAGTTTCGAAAGATTGAGAAAGACTTTTGAGCCGCCGCTTGCGCCGTTCGGTGCGACGGAGTAGGTGACAGGCAGGAGACAGCGGCCTTGCGCAGATGGCCCTGAAATTCCCGGATCATCATGGGCGGCTCGGACAGGTTGAGAGAAAAGGTTCCCGACGGTCTCGGTGATCCATTCCCATGCCCGCGAGAGCCATCCGCCGCGTTCCGGCGATGAACCAAGCGCAACTTGCGTCCAGCGATGGCCGCGCGTGCCGCATTCTGCCTCCGTGATCGGCTGCCCGCCGATCGAGACGAGTTCCAAATACAAATTCGGCTGATAATTGTCTCCTGTGGATGGATTGAGGGACGCCGGATCCATGGTCTTTGTGAACGAAACGGAAACCGCCGTGTTCCGGCAACGATTATCGGCGTCAGCAGCCGGCAGAGCCGAGGAAATTTGCGGACGATCATAACAGCAGTTCGCCACTCCGCATCCGACCGAGGACGCGCTTCCGCACGAAGCATCGTTTGTGCAGGAGCACTGAAGCGCGATTTGTCCGGCTCCTTCTTTCACACCTACGTTGACGGACACTTTTGCTTTTGCAAGACCCGTGCTTGGATCCACTTCCTGCGGCGCGGAAGAGGCGATCTGCGACACGCCGTACGGTCCTTGAGTCGCCGCCGTCGAGGTCGCGGAAACCTCACACTCTTCTCCCGTGCTCTTCACTTGGTCGCCACAGAACGAGGGGATCGCATAAAACGCCGAAGATCCTTCCTTGAGACATCGCGAAGAAAGTCCGTCGCCGTTCACGGCATTCCCATCATCAAAATCTTCCCCGCGTTCCGTCGTTCCATTGCCGCAGCAAGGCGCGTTCGCGGCAGAACAGATTCCTCCGCCAGCACAGATGGCGCCGGGAGACGCACAATTGGATCCTGCCGAGCTTCCGCCAACACATTCATACACACACGCATTCGTTCCCTCGTTCAAGCACCGCGAAGAACACCCATCGCCGCTCACCGCATTGCCGTCATCGCAATCCTCTCCTTTTTCTTTTTCCCAAATCCCATTTCCGCAAATCGCAACGACGTCCGCTTTAGAAACAGAACCCTCGTGGAGACACCGAGAAGAACACCCGTCACCGTTTCGGGTATTGCTGTCATCACATTCTTCCCCAAGCTTATTCTCCACGAGCCCGTTTCCACAAAACGTGGTGGACCCGCGGAACACACATTCCTCCGTACACGCCTCGCTTGTGGTGGCGCCAGGATCGCACTCCTCTTTGGCAGCCTTCACGCCGTCCCCGCAACAACCCGTCGTCCGAGTTTCACAAGCAGTCCCGGCCGAACAATTCTCATCTGCGGTACACGCAAGGTTGCTGCCGACGCAAAACTGCCCGCACCGGAGCGATGGTTCGATAAGACAGCGACCAGAACAGCCGTCGCCCTTTTGGGTGTTGCCGTCATCGCAATCCTCCCCTTTCTCTTTTTCCCAAACTCCATTACCGCAGATCGCAGCCGTGACGGGAACCGTGGCACCCGCATTCAAACATCCGGTCGTACACCACGGGGGCAGTCGGTTGGATGGAAACCGCTGGATCGCACCGGAATTCAACATGTCGGCCACGCGAACAGGTTCCGGCACGCGATCCGGCATATCCGTGGCGCGCCAGTCGCTCCACATATAGTCGTCGACGTCGAGCGGCTGGCCGTTCAGAGCGCAATCATCCGGCGCGCCATAAGGCACGGCGCTGTACTCTTGCCGTTCCCCAACTCGGCTCATCACGGCTTGTGTGGGTTCAATTTCAATCCGATCAATGGCGCACGCTTCCGTCGAGTTCCGTGTTCGAAAAATCCACGAATACCCATGGCTCTGGTTCGCGACCGAGAGCGGAATGCCGCTTTCCGAGGCCACGTCGCCACTGATCGTGACGCGATAATAGGTGTCCGGCAATAAATTGGTTCCCGCGGCGGGTTTGATAAGGAGTTTCGGGACATCCTCGTTTTCCGGATAGGCTACCGTGACGCCGGAAACCTCCGTCAGGCGCGACGCCTCGCACACCGCGTTTTCACACTGATACAATTTCACGGCTCCGGCGGCGGTGAGATCCGCGGCGCGCATGGTCGTATTGAATTTCGCCCCGATCGAGGTGTTGATGCAGGCGGTCTGACACGTTGGCCAGGATTCCGAAACGTTCGGATCCGTGAAATCGATCGTCAACGTACCGGTATCGGAAACGGAAGAAGACGGTTGGCCATCCCCACTCGTGATCGTCGCGCGAATTTTAACATCATTCCCCGGAGCCGGAGGTTGATTATTAGCCTGCACGCGCTCGCCGCAATGGAGTGGCGTCTCTGGACCAATAAATTCTGCGATTGTCGGATCAGATGGTTCTGTTGACCATGCCACTCTCATTGATGCCTCACACAGAATCTGCACACAACGATCATCGGCCGACATCGGTTCCGCTGTATAGGGCTCCTTGTGTCCTGCTTCATCTGCGAGCGCTTGATCCGGATTAACGATCACGGATCCGAGTCGGCACGGAGTATCGTTCGGGGCCGTGCGGAAACGCCAGACAAAATCCCGCTCCATGGGGATACGCCCCGTCTCCACCTCGTCCACAATACTGCTTTCAGACCGAATTCCTGCGGCTTGTAGTTTCACTTGATAGGTCGTGTCAGGCTTGAACAATACGTGATCATGCCCATCAGCGCTCGGCGGGCCCCAACTAAATGATTTATTTGTAGAGGAAAGGCTGCCAGTCATTACCGCTCCCAAATCATTACACGGATTCTCTCTCCTGCCCGTACACTCTTGTACGACAACGTTCCCTGTCAATGTGCTCTTGTCGATATTAATATTGAACGTCGCTCCGATCGCTGCGTTTACGCACACTGCCTTCGGTTCACTCCATCCTTCCCATGGGGTTGGCGAGGCCACTACTCCAGCGTTGCAGGCGACGAGCACGTACGGAGCGAGCGGAATCGCGCCCGTCGAGAAGAGATAGGCGTAATGCGATTCGCGCGCCACTTCACAGCTCACGGCACAAGTTCCGTTCGCACAACAAGACGTTCCGGCCGCGCACAAATTCGGCGTGGTTTGGCAGTTACCAACCGTAAAAGGAACGGCATTGGATCGGGCCGGGGATGGCGCCCCGCGCTCGACGGAAACAGGACCGGTCTTGGCCCCGGCCGGGACCACAGCCTCAAGTGTATTCGTATCAATCGCTGTGTGGCTCGCGGTTTGATTTTCGTTGAAAATGATTCCCGCGATCGTGCCCACGAATTGTTCCCCCAAAATTTTGACAACCGTTCCAACCGGCCCGGCCGATGGCTCCAACCGACAGATGCCAGGCCCTGGAACATCATCAATAATGTTAAAGGTGGCGGGCGCGGATTTGACTCCGCTCCGGTCAATCACAAGGTCATAGGCGCCGGGAGAAATCTGCTGGCTGTTCAAAAATATTTTCGGCACTTTCACGATGACCGACGTATTGCTCCAAAACGCGACGGAACATTGCTCCGGAAAGAGCGTGTCGCCGAGTGCCTCATCTCCGCTCGACTTTGACTCAAACCGTACGGAGCCGAGCGTACCAAAATTATTTCCAAAAATGGTGAGATACTGCCCAGGCGGACCCCAATCCGAGGCATTGGCGCAGACACCGCCCCCGCCGCAATCCGCATCCGCAGAACATTTCTTCCCTTCATTCGCACTCCCCGCACTGCAGACCCTCCAACCGCTCTCGACCGAAGAAATCGTGGGCGGCGTACGCTCGGAAAGTGCGAGCGCCGTGTACGTCACGGTATTTGATCCCTGGCGACCAAGGAGACACGTGCCGCCCGCGGGACATTCCGCATCGGACCGGCAGAGTTTCGGCGGGGTCGTGCCTGCGCAGACATTGTCGCCGACGAACACCTGCGTCGGGTACGCCGATGGGTTCAGAAGCGGAACCGTGGTGTTCAGCGAGCTCGGGGTCCAGACGCCTGCGTAGGCCGCGGCGGCATAATCGCCGAAATACACGGAGCCGTTCCCGCGGGCGGCGCCAAAATTGTTGCCGGCAATGGCCACCTGAATCGAGCCCGTGCCTGAAGCGGGCTGGATGGAACAAATGCCCGGCCGCACGGTTTCATTCACGTCAAAATCATTCAAACGCGACCCGAAGGAATCGTTCGTTTTGTCACTGGCCGCATTTCCCGCGGTCCGTACTTCGAGGGCCCCATCTTGCGCCGTCCCCGGCACCTGCACGATGATTTGTTTGTTGCTCCACGTCCCGGGACACGCGTTATACGCCTCCACAGTTGAATCATCTTCCGGCTTTGCGGGATCCCCCAAAAAGACGATTTTCCCCGGTGTCGTCCCGAACCCGATCCCTGAAATCGTAACGAGGTTCCCGATGGCGCCATCCCCTGAACTCACCCGATCAATGCGCGGCAGATTCTGGCAGGTTCCGTCTTTGCAGGAAAGTCCGGCCGCACACTCTGTGGTCGTTCGACACGCGCCCCCCTCGCCCGCCCCGCAGGATCCGCCTTCATCCACTCCTGTCTCATCTCCATCCTGCACACCATTACTGCATGAGAGCGCTTGAAGGGAAAACGTCACCTGCGGGCTCACGGCTGTGTGGCCTGCGCAATCCGCCCCGCTTGCCCAAAGTTTTATCGAGCCGGGGGTAGAGGCAATGGTATTCCACTCGGTTGCATCCGTGGCAAAATAATTGTCCGCCGCGAGCGTTTTCGCCGTGCTGTCCTCGAGCCCGGCGACGTACACCGCCGTCGCACTCCCCGCGAAAAATTGCGTAAGCGAAACCCCGCCATCGTCTTGCGCCCGCGCCTGGAGCGATACGATGTCCCCGACGACTCCGTTCCCGCCCTGCGTATCCGGTCGGCTCATGGTCATCGTGGGCTTCACAGAATCGATCACGCTCCCGGTCGTGAACGAAAACGTGCAGGAACCAAAGCCGCCACCGCAATCCAACTGCCGCCCCGTCGTGCTCCGGAGCACGGTTGGCATAAACTCCACCGTGTACGTACTGTCGTTTGAAAAACACCGCTCCGTGGTTGTCCCGGGACAAATTGCCGCAGGCGTGAACGTCACGGTTTTTCCGGACACGGCAAAGGTCCCGTCCACAGCGGCACCATCTCGGTCCTTCACCACGATCCCCGGGTTCGTTTGACTCGTAACACTGCTCGTTGAAACCGCCTGCGAAAACACGAGTTGTAATTGCAAATTCCGGAGACGGCCGCCGCAAGCATCATTCCATCCGACAAGCGTAAAACGGCGCGCCGCGTCCGTCCGGTCTTGATAAAATCCTCCACCGCCGTCCGGCCCCCCGGCCCCGATCGTGCCACCGATCGCCCGTGTCAGAGAGGAAAGAACGAACTGGGTGATCGCAAAGGAAGAAACCACGATGACGAGCCCGATCACCGCATTGGTGAGAATCCGCTTTGCCGTACTCACGCGTTCCACGTCCCCGCCAGCCGTCATCCACACGAACCCGCCATAAAGAATGAGGCCGACCACGATGATCCCGAGGAACGTGATCAAGGTGCGAATGAGCCGGGCGATCACGAGTCGAATGTCCGCCTGCGCAAATCCGGCCTGGGCCGCAAACTCCTGCAGGTCCACGCCCTGCGCCGCGGCCGGTAGCGCTACAACCACCCCTGCGACAAGCAGAGTTGTGAGAGCTCCGAGAATAAAGAGGCGGCGGGAAGACATATGATTTTATTGAGAGGTGTCTGGAAGCGTCGTGCCCGACCTTACCGCTTCACACGCGGTGGAAGACGCGGAACCGTCACAACAATACGGAGCCGCGAGGCTTGCGCTACAGGATCCTTCATCCGTTTTTCGGGCAGGCCCGAGCGACGGGAAGAGACAGAACTGGTTGATGCCGCGCGCCTCTTCGGTCACCACCGGATAATAATTCCATCCGCCCTCGGCTTGTTGCACAAGACTCGGGTGACTCACGCGGGCGCGGGTGCTCACAACGCGCGTATCCCCTTGTGCCAACGCGCCCGAGGCGTCCAATCCTTCGGACGCAACCGAGAACCAAAATGCGTAGTACGGATCCGGCCAGAGTTGGAGGTTGGTGTTCGTGAGAGTCGAACTCTTCATCGGCATGTTGAAGGTGATCTCGACCGCTCGATTCGGATCCACGAGTGCCTCCCGAATGCCTGGGGCGACACGCACAATGGACGGGGTGCGCTTATCCACGTTGTCATTGGTTTTGAATGCCCACGTGGCGGTGTCGCCCGGCGGGCCATCCCCTGCCCCGTCGCCGTTCCCATCAAGCGAATTTCCCGCAGCATCCGTCAGTCCGTTGTATCCTCCCCCGAGGAGCACGGCTTGCGGTTTGTTGTTTTCGTCCACGCTCGCGGCCTTTGCTTCTACCTTGATGTCCGAGGAGGCGGGCAGACAATAAATGATGTTGTCGCAGGCATCCTTAGCGCAGACATCTTCAGTCGTGAAGGACACGGTGCGATATGCGTTCGCGATTTCAAACGTCCCGTTCACTCGGCCTTCGGCAGAGGCGCCCTCCTTCGCGAACACGGCAATATTTGAAAACCCGCTGCCGTTCTTCCACGCCCCAGCGGCCGAAAGCGGATCCATGGCCTCGCTGAACGTGATCTCGACCGTGAGGTTTCGGTCATGCGTGTCGCCCTCGCTCGGGAGGACGGAGACAATTTGCGGCGGGGTGGAATCGACCAGGGTCGAAACCTCGAACGTCCATTGGTACCCCGCCTTGTTGCGGCCGGTAAAAATATCCCCTCCCCCATCTTTCTTGATGTTCGGTTTAAGGAAAACCGTGTAATTCGTATCGTTCGCCGCATTCCCGAGGAGATCCACAGGATCGAACACAAACGTGCGATGGTCTTCCGTGACACTCACCTTCACCTTGCCGGAAGCAAGAGCCGCACCCTCGCCCTTGGCGGTTTCAAAAATTTTTACGTTCCCCGTATTCAAATCCGCGGCGGCCGGATTTTCCGCACTCCATCCGTCAATCAGCGAAGCCGGAGCCACCGGATCCACAAACGTAACAAAAATGCGGGTGTTGCGCGGGATGTCCAGCGCGTCGCGCGGCGGATAATGGTCGCGGATCACGCGCCCGTCGAGCGCACTCCCGAGCGGCTCCGCATACCGGCGCGCGGTCGAGGCGGAAATGCCGGGGCCGAGGCCAGCGGCCCCAAGAAGCCGACTCAAAATAAATTGGGTGATCGCGAAGGCTGAAAGGATGATGAGAAGGCCGATGATCGCGTTTTTCAAAACTTGTTTCGCGCGCGCCACTTTTTCCGTGTCCCCGCCAGCACTCATGTACATCCAACCGCCGTAGATGATGAGGAGCGTTAAGATGACGCCGAGGATACCGAGAAACACGCGAATGATGCGGGCGATAATAACCCCAATGGGCGTCTGCGAAAGCCCGGCTGATTCCGCCACCTGTTGAGCAAGCTCCTGCTGGGCAAACGCCGTCGGATGGAACACGGCAAGAACAAAAAGAATAAGCAGCACGCCAAAGACGGCCGCGGTTCTCCGGTTCCACCCAAAGAAATGACAAGCGGGTCTCATGAAACGGGATAATTGTCAGGTCATTATATACGAAAAACGCCTGTTCCGACAGGCGTTCTCTTCTGTGGATAGTCTTTCCCCTTAAATCCTCTGGATGGCCACGGTTGCAATGGAAAAAAGGGCAGCCATGAGGATGCTCCCGAGGAGCCCCCAGGCTAATTTGTCCCGCCACTCATGATGGGCATGATCGCTCCCGCTCCCCGCCCAAATCGTAAAGGCCGCAACAAGGATCGTGTTCACGCAGACAATGCCCATGAGGAGAAAAAACATGCGTGCAATCCGAAGACCAGACTCGAGAAACACGGGGGAGACATCGCTCGACGTCGCGGCAGAGACCGAGAGCGGAAGAAACGCCAAAACGACGAGAACGGAAAGGAGCGATGCAACAATGGATTTCACCCGGGTGCCATCCGCCTGTCCTGCGACTGCTTTCATCGCAATCCCCATCGCCTTGCCCATGTCCGCCTTCGAGGTGATCCCCGCTCCTTTCAAAGCTTCCGCGACAACCGCCTTCAGGGCGGCCTCATCCATCTGGGCCGGGAGATATGCTTCGAGTACCGTGATTTCCGTGCGGACGTTCTCCGCCAAATCCGCGCGGCCACCTTTCTCAAACGACTCAAGCGAATCTTTCAAAAGCTTCAGCTGGGACTTTACGACCGCAAGCGCTTCTTCTTCCGAAAGTTCGTGAAGAAGTTCGATTTGTTTGTTCTTCAAAGCTGCCTTTAACATGCGAAGTGTCGAGAGCTTAGCTTCATCCTTAGTCTTCATTGCGGTTTTAAACTCCGTGTTGAACGTGTCAAAAAAGGCCATAAAAGCAGATGGGATCGCGTCTGCGATCCCATTCTATCATGTCTTATCGGCGCGGTCCGCGCGGGCGCTCTTCCACAAGTTTCCCGACTTTGATGAGATAATCGCGCTTCGCTCGTACTTCGAGACGGCGCAGCGCGCTCGCCCTTTTTTTTGTGCGATTCGGTTCTTTTGTATGGAAACGGTATTTACGCGCCTCAAGCAGCCGTCCGCTGACCTGGACTCGGCGCGTAAACCGGCGGAGCAAGCTTTCAAAGCTTTCTCCTTTTCGGCGTTTGATTTCAACCATAGTTCGATGAACTCACTACAAGTAGTTCAACTCCTCTTCTAGGCGTCGGTAGTTTGCCGCACCTCGGGGGGATTGTCAAGGTTATGCTGCAATTTTTTCTTCATGATCGAGACGATCTTGCTCGCGTCCACGATCTCCTGGGCGCCGGACTCCATGTCCCGCACAATGATCGTGCCATCGAGCACTTCCTTCTGTCCCAAAATAAGCGTATAGCGCACGCCGATTTTATTCGCCACTTCGAGCTGGGACTTGAGCGCGTTTTTGCCAAACGCTTCGACCACTGGAATTCCGGCTTGGCGAAACGCTTCAAAATGTCGGAGACCCGCCCGCCGGGCCGCGTCACCAAGCTGGGCGAAGAAAATCTTCGGCTTGTTGAGGATGGGCGGCGACACCCCTTTGTCCGCAAGCGCGCGGACGATGCGCTCAAGCCCGAGCGCGAAACCGCACGCCGGAGTCGGCCGGCCGCCGATCTGTTCGATCAGGCCATCATAGCGCCCGCCACCACCCAGCGCATTTTGCGCCCGCTCCCCCGCGTCGCCGGCCTCCCACAGTTCAAAAACGGTGCGGGTGTAATAATCGAGTCCGCGCACGAGATGCGGATTCAAGACATACGGCACTTCAACCTCATCCAAAAACTCGAGCACCTTCATGAAATGGTTCCTCGAATCCTCGTCCAACCGATCCACGATCTGTGGCGCGCCAGGCAGGAGTTCGAGGAGCGCCGGGTCCTTGCTGTCGAGGAGCCGCAGCGGATTTTTTTGAAGCCGCCGCTTGTCATCCTCCGACAGTTTGCTGCGAAGCGGCCGGAAATAACGCACGAGCTCTGCCACATACGCCTGGCGCGTTTCCGCGGTGCCGATCGAATTGATCTGGACCGAGATATCGAGCCCCATGTCGCGGAGCATCCGGGTTGCAATCAAAATGAGCTGCGCGTCCACAATCGGCTCGTCGATGCCCAACACCTCGAACCCAACCTGGTGGTGCTGGCGATAGCGTCCGGCCTGCGGGCGGTCATGTCGGAACATTGGTCCCTCATACCAAAGCTTCACCGGTTGCGGCAAATTCATCATACCGTGGTTCACGTACGCTCGAGCGATCGAGGCCGTGGCCTCGGGCCGAAGCGACACATTCTCCTCGGAGGCATCCAGAAAAGAATACATTTCCTTCTCGATAATGTCCGTCTGGCGGCCGACGGTGCGCAAAAACAGATCTGTCCGCTCGAGAATGGGAGGATCAATGCGATCAAAACTATAGGCACTCGCAAAAGCACGGGCCGTGTCGCGCACGAGCTGCCAGCGCGGCTGTTCCTCGGGCAGGATGTCCCGAAACCCGCGCAAGAGCTCGGGCGGCGCCTTGACCTTCTTCCCAGCTGGCATGCCTGAGGCCGCCGCGGCACCTGTCCCTACGTTCACGGCATTTTCTCCGCCAGAGGCGGACCCGCCTTTGGCGGGCACCGCTCTCTTCACCTCTATTTTTCTCTTCGGAAACATAGTCTAGAGGTTATACACCGGCATTTCGAATGTGCCAACCCGCGAAAGCGGGAGCCCGCGGATCCACACGCGCCCGACCACGAGTGAGCGTTTCACCGGCCCGAAACTGCGCGAATCAAGACTTTCATCGCGATTGTCCCCCATGAGCCAATATTCATCCGCACCGAGCACGGTTTTCTTTTTTCCTTCAGTCATCTCCCCAAATAAATACGGCTCTTCGAGGACAGCCCCGTTCGGGTGAGCCTCGTTGTACAGCACCATTTTTCCATCCGTGATCTCCACGGTCTCCCCCGGAAGCCCGAGCACACGTTTGATGAAAAACTGGGAGGGATCGTTCGGATAACGGAACACGACGATCTCGCCGCGCTCGGGTTCCCGGAAGCGGTACGAGAGCTCGTCTATAATAAGGTATTCGTCGTTGTAAAAATTCGGTTCCATCGAGGCCCCCTTTACGTTGAAGGGCTGGATCAAAAAATACCGGATCGGGATCACGATCGCGGCCGAGATGATCACGATCTGGATGACCTCGACGACAAAAAGGATGACCGACCCTAACGTCGGCCCGAATTTCCGGTGCCAAAAACTCTGGTGGGGATTCTGAAAATCGCCTTCAACCATAAGACAAGAATTGCGCCCAGCGTATCACACCTTTCCCCCCACAGCAACCGTCTCACCCAGCCCCCTCGTCATTGCGAGTCCCCCAGCCGGCGGACGAAGCAATCCCTAAAATAAAAATCGGGAAGGCGCGCGATGAATCGCACACCTTCCCGAAAGCGTCAGAAAATGTCCGGGAGGGATCGGAGACGTCCTACCGACTGTGGCTCCTTCTTGGACGACCGGACCGTCGTGTACGTCATGATGAGCTCTCTGCCGCCGGAATCCCCCTCCTCCTTGAACACAGAACCCGGCATCCAAGAGGTGCTGGGCGGATATCTGTGCAGGTGGCAAATGAAGACCATCCGCGCCTCGCCGAGAGGATCCACGATCAACGAGTAAACGCGAACGAGCCGCTCATCCGGTCCGCGCTCCTCGCTCGTCACGGGCTCGATATCTACCTCCCGCATCGATGCCCCCAGTCCCCAGAGGCGCCGGACAACTTCGCTCACCATCTCGATCGCCAACCAATTTCCTTGCGTCACGGAGATCTTTTCTCCAGCCATGGTCTTCTCCTGTCACAGGATCACTCGGGCGGAATGCCCGCGCAGCTGCCGTCCCAGCAGCGATAAAACCGTATCACAAAAATATCTCTGTGTCAATCCTCAAAACTCATTGTCAACGGGAAGTGAATCTTTCCGGTTGTCAGGGAAATGAATATTTCCGGTTTA
>CAZNKO010000014.1:0-6890 GCA_964573855.1 uncultured Gammaproteobacteria bacterium
CGAGGCGGAAAAATTCATTCCCCGCGAAGAGGAAAATATCACTCCCGTGTTACATCATCTTTACACGACACTCCCGCCGAATTTTTGCAAGAGATTTGAGACGGTCTCGTCCGCGTCTGCGTGCGCGTACTTCGCACGGACACGCACTCGCTTGCCGAGCACGCGCGAGAGCGTGTCCTCAAGAAGCTGTCGATTGCGCGCTTGATTGATGGTGTCGGCGTGCAAAGCGTATTGAAAAGAAAACTCCACCGCATCCCCTTCAACCACGGTAATCTCCCCGGCCTGCATCACAATCGGAAGCGTTGCGTGACATTCTTTAATTTGTTGAAAGACTTCCGGCCATTTTGTCTTCACCTCGTCGAGGCTCACGACCGGCACATTCTCAAAAACGGTGGTTTTAATATCCACAGGTTCGGAGAAATGAGAGGTTCGTAGGTTCGCAGAAACCGAGGAAGAATCTCGTTGCGGTTCTTGCGCACCTGCGACCCTGCGCACCTGCGACCCTTTCACCAATTCCAACCCAGCCTCCCTATGTTGAAAATCCGGTTCGCAGACCTTGACGATCGCGATTTCAACCCCGAGCTGGGGAATCTTGTCCGTTTTAACTGCACGGCGCGCCTCAAGAAATACCTCGATCGCTCGTGTAATCCACGCTGGCGAAGCAGAACCAAGAGCCGCTTTCAACCGCTCCCGCGCTTTTTCTTCAAGCTTTTCCATTCGTGACACTTCCCCGCCGAGCTTTGCAAACAACAGGGCGCGCAACACATCAATCACATCATCCACAAAATGCGCCATGTCCACCCCTTGCTCCACATATCCATTCACAAGACGAACTGCCTCGGCTGTTTTCTTTGCGAGCAAGGACTCGACAAAATCCGCGACCAACACATCCGTCGTCGCGGGCAGCACAAGTGAGGCCTCGTCCATCGTGATCTTCTTTTCTCCGAGCGACAAAATCTGTCCAAGCAAACTCTCGGCGTCGCGCGCGCATCCGTCCGCATGGCGTGCAACCTCGGCGAGCACGTCAGGAGAAACACTCACCCCTTCTTCTTTGGTGATCGCCGCGAGCCGCTTCACAAGGGAGGCAGTCGAGATGCGATGGAAATCAAACCGCTGGCAGCGCGAAATGATCGTCGCCGGCACTTTGTGAATCTCGGTCGTGGCCAAAATAAAAAGCCCGTGCGCCGGCGGCTCCTCGAGCGTCTTCAAAAGCGCATTGAACGCTGAGGTCGAAAGCATGTGCACCTCGTCAATGATGTACACCCTGTATTTCAGCTTGTTCGGCGCGAACCGGACGCTTTTGATGATGTTTTCGCGGACGTTTTCCACATCCGTGTGCGACGCCGCGTCGATCTCATGCACATCAAGCGACCGGCCGCTTGCCACTTCCTCACACACCTTGCATTTGTTGCACGGCTCCCCTTCCTTTTGCTTCAGGCAATTTACGGCCTTGGCGACGAGTCGTGCCACGGTGGTCTTCCCAATCCCGCGCGGACCGGTAAACAAATACGCATGCGCCGGCGCTCCGGCTGCAATTTGATTGCGGATCGTCACCTTCACGTGCTCTTGATCCGTCACGTCCGCAAAGGTCTGCGGGCGATATTTTCTGTACAACGCCTCTGACATAAGTGTATGAGGTTCGCAGGTGCGTAGGTTCTTAGGTTCGCAGAACCGTACTGGCTGACAACTGCTCAATCATTTTATTTAACATCTTTATCACTTCTTCGAGAAGAGATTCAACGGCGGGGATCTTGCTCTTGAAAAGCTCGGGAATACGTTTCACCAGCTGAATCTGTGTATCAAGTTCACCTGCCGACCCGAAAGCGTGAAGAAAAAATACTCTATAGGAACGATCCGATCCGCGTAAACGTCCTTCCGCGATGTTTGATGGAATAGATACGGCCGCGCGACGCATTTGACTGACGAGGCCATAGCGTTCCTCTGTCGGAAATTCTTTAGTCATTTCATAGACCAAAACAACCAGGTCCATCGCTTTCTGCCAAACAATCAAATCTCGATACGTATACAGCATACCATGGTTCTGCGAACCTGCGACCCTTCAATATTCCCTGCGAACCTCTTGCTTACTTCCTCACAATGTTCTCCACTGCTCCCCACACACTTTTCCCGGATTTCGGAACCAGAAGCACGACCTCATCCCCAGGCTGGCCTTTGTAGTAGGAAACGCTCGCGGGCAGCACTTTGTACACCATTTCGCCGCACATCACGACATGACTATCGTTTGCTCCATCAAACGCAAGACAACCAACCACGCGCCGGCGCTCGATCGGCGCGATTTGCTTGAAAATGAAGCTGCCGTCGGGGCGGATCGTGAGCTTCAGCATGTCGCCTTCCACGAGCCGCGATTTTGACGCATAGTTTGGCGGCACAGAATACAGCTTTCCGTCCGGAGCCACCATGTTTGCTCCATCGAACACCCCCTCCACCACCCGCGCTCCCGAAGCCTCTTTCCACGCGTCTGACATCTGGCGCTTGGACGTGATGAGACCGGTCAACTGCTTTGCCGCGTCAAACATTTCGGCTTCCTCAAGAAGCTTGATCACGTGCCCGATCGCCTCATGCACGTGCTTCAGGGTGTTCAGGGCAATGTCGGTGCGCACGATTTTCTGCGACGATGATCCATCCGAAGCCTCCTCGGGCTCGCCCGTAGGGCTACGCCCGAGGGGCTCCGGCTCGAAAACGGTTTCTGTCTCGTCTTCGAGAAATTCGTCAGACGGCTCTGCGAACCTGCGACCCTTCAATTCCTGCGAACCTGTATCCATATTAGAATCCTCCTTCCTTCCCTTCGGCCGGCGGCACACCCATATCCATGGCCCCAATCTGCGTGCGCTCCATAATTTCCGCTTCGACAATTTCTTTGTCTCGTCCGTACTTGAGGCGCGACAATTCCTTGATCGCATCCGCAAGCTCCGTATTCCCCCGCGGCGCCATGTCAAAATTCAGCGTGAAGGGCTTGGTGGATGCATTGTCCACAATCATCTTCGCATACCACGTCAGCTTGTCGGAATTGATAAGGTCATAGCCGGAAAAATCCGGCGCATAAATTTTCTCAAGCGTCTCGACGTCTTCCGGCCCGATGCGCGCGGTGAACATCGTGCCGACGTTTCCGAACACGGCATCCTTGATCTTTGTATCATTATTTTTTACGAGCTGGCCGATGTACTGGTGGGCGATCACGAGGTCCAGCCGATATTTTCGCGCCTCAGAGAGGATGGTCGCGATCGAATCCGTGATGAAGTTCTGGAACTCATCGATGTAGAGGTAGAAATCCTTGCGCTGCTCCTCCGGCATGTCGGCGCGCGAAAGGGCGGCCATCTGGAGCTTCGAAACCACGATAAGCCCCAGAAGCTCGGCATTCACGTCACCAGTCTTCCCTTTGGAAAGATTGACGAGGAGGATTTTCTGCTGGTCCATCACTTCACGGAAATCGAAACTCGAATGCGACTGGCCGATGATGTTCCGCATCATTTCATTTTCCACAAACCGGCCGACTTTTGAAATGAGGTAGCCGAGCATTTCGGACTTGTGGAAATCACTGGTCTTCGCCATTTCCTTTTCCCAAAATGCTTTCACAACCGGATCCTTGAGCTTCGCGACCCACGTCTTCGCATAATCCTCGTCCGATAATATGCGCGGAATCTCCGCGAGCGTCCCCGGGTTCTCCTGGTCTGCCATGAGGGTGAGCATCACGTTCCGCATGGTGTGCTCAAACATCGGCCCGATCATTTCCGGCGGGAAGAGTTTGTAGAAAATGGCGATCATTTCCTGCACGGCAAAATCCTTCAGGCTCTCGTCGCGCGCCTCGAGCATGTTCATGCCCATCGGCCGCTCGGTGTCGGACGGATTGAAATGGATGACGTCGTCGACGCGCTCCTTCGGGATGTTGCCAAGCACTTGTTCGATGAGGTCCCCGTGCGGATCCACGATCGCGACCCCATGGCCTTTTTTCACATCCTGAATCGCCATTTGGGCAATGAGCTGGGATTTTCCCGTACCGGATTTGCCGATGATGTAAAGATGCCGCTGGCGGTCGGACTTCTTGATCCAGACGGGCGTCTTGAGGCCGCGATACAAATTGTATCCAAGCTGAATATCACCTTCGTTCGGGCCGGGCACGTTCGTCGGCGCAGGCGCACGGCGGGCGGACAGCCATTGAATGTCCGGGGTCTCGGTCCACGGGAGCGGCAAGTGCCAGAGCGACGCCATTTCCTCCGTGTTCAGCACGGTCGTCACGCGCTCCTCAAATTGGCGGTAAATGAACTGGCGGATCAGTTTGTTTTTTGAAGACGGGACTTTTTTCACGAACGTATTGCCGTACTGGTAGATGTTGTACTGGGCAAAGGCGCTCAGCATGTTGCCGAGCGTCTGCTCCGCGGCCGCGGCATCGCGGCCGGACACCGCGAGCCGGATGCACACGTCCATGCCGGCCTTGCTCGCCTTTTCCTCAAGCCCCTTTACAACCTCATCCTCGAGCGGCGAGAGGCGATGCTCTTTTTCTTCCTTTGTGTCCTTTTTCGCGGACACGGCCTCGACCCATTCGCTCTTCTTTCCCTTCCTCTTTCCCTTGATCGCCTCCTCAAGCGTCATGCCCTGCTGCATGTTGCGGGCGATCGAGACGCCGTGTTTCCGCCATTTGGCCGGCGCGGAACGCACTAAAAATTGGAGCGCAGCCCCTTCCCCTTCCGGGAGGCGCGACAAGACGTTCGTGAGCGCGTTCAGGGGATCGGTTTCGAGCTTTTTGTACGTTTTGATCGGAAACGCGTGCTCGCGCTTGAGAGTCAGATAACTCCCGAGGATCACGCCCTGCGGCGCAAAAATGTTGTAGTCCTCGACGATTTCAGCCGAGGCATCCGGCCAGGCGGCGAGAACCTGCTGCTCCACATAGGTCTGCATCGCGCGCGGGACGGTGACAAAAAATTTGATGAGCTTCTCGTGCGCGACAATTTCAAACGCAAATTCATCGCTGCGTCCGCGGAGCCAGGACATGAATCCTTTTTCCGCCTTGAGCCCGCCGATCGAGGAGAAAAATGTCTCGGCAGACGCGATCGCCTCTTGCACCTTTTCCTTCTCTGGACCCCGTTCCGTTTCCTCCTCGCGCCGGAATTTCGGCCGAGTAATGAGCAGGGTCACTTGGTCAAATGTCGCGCGCCGCGCGAGAAGCCGCGATCGAAGAGCCAAGATCAAAAGCCAGCAAATTAAAACGAAAAGTGCGAGGGCTCCGAGTCCCACGGCAACTTGCGTGAGCAAGTCCGTATTTGCGGACGCCGCCCCGCTCACGTCCCCCAATTCCGACGGCAAGAGATCAAACTGCCAGAGAATCACAACCGGAGAATTTTATCTGTTTTTATTTTTGCTTCCTGCTCCAGGAAGAATTTGTTGACGCCGGGGATGAGCTTCAGCCACCGCTTGATGAGATCGAGAATTTTCCGCGCGTTAACTTTCGCTTTGCCGACAAGCGCGCGGATTTTGCTCGTCGTCTCCTCTCCCACCCGTTTGAATTCCTTCTGCTCTTTGGGAGACATCTTGAGAAACGCGTCCGTCACGTCCTCCTCGAGCACGCTCTCAATCTCCTTTGTAAGCCGATCTTTTTGCGCAGCGGCCGAAATCGTCGCGGGCGCGGATACAGAAAGTCGTTCTGCGACTGGAACCTCCTGAGCCTCTTGGGCCCCCTGGACCTCCTGCGCCTCTTTCGTCCCTTCTCCCCCTTCCGTCTCTCTCGCCCCTTCCATCTCTTCCTCCACTTCAACCACTTCCGCCCCTGGTTCTTCCGGCGTCTCCCCACGCGGCTTCAGGCGTTTTTCCACCCCCGACGCATCTGGCATACCCCGTTAGAAGTCTCGGAGAAAAAATTGAAAATTCTTTCTCCAATTCGTTAATAAACCACCAGAACTCCTGCTGTTATGTGGATAGTGTGGGAGGTCAGAGGAACACATACGACTTCTAACGGGGCATAACGCTCCTATTGTAACGCAGAAGCTAGAATCTAGAAAGTAGAATCTAGAATCTCTGTTTTCGAACTTTTGGTCCCTCTTCCGTATCCTCAATCATAAAACCTTTCGCGCCGATTTCTTTGCGCAAACGATCCGATTCGGCCCAGTTCTTGGCTTTCCGAGCGGCTTCACGTTCCTTGACTAGTTTTAGAACATCCGCCGGCACCTTGATCGGCTTTGCGAGATAATCCTTGAGCTTCAGTCCGAGAACTTCGTCGAACTTCAAGAGTGTTTCCGCTTTCGCGGATGTTGGAAACGTGGGATCATCCACAAGTTTCCAGAGAAGAGCGAGCGCTTTTGGTGTGTCGAGGTCGTCATCCACGGCTGCCAAAAATTTTTCTTCGTATTCCGCGCAGCCGACTTTCGGTTTGTCCCATCCGCGCACCGTCTCGCGCAACTTCGTCAGCGCGTTTTCAGCCGCGTCCATTGCCTCCCAGGTGAAATTCAATTTACTGCGATAATGCGCGCCGAGAACGAGGTAACGGTACGCGAGCGGGTCGTATCCCTTTCCGCCAGAGGCGGACCCCGCTCCGCGGGGTTTTGCTAGATCGTCGAGCGTAAAAAGATTTCCAAGCGACTTCGACATCTTGCCGTTGTCCACGGTCAAAAACTCCGAATGCATCCAGACATTTGCCTGGAGTTCCCCTTCGGCTCCCTCGGTCTGTGCAAGTTCGTTTTCGTGGTGCACGGCAATGTGATCCACGCCGCCGGTGTGAATATCAAACGGGATGCCGAGATATTTCGTGGACATGGCCGAGCATTCAATGTGCCACCCTGGGAATCCAGCGCCCCACGGCGACTCCCAGATCATTTCGCGCTTCACACCCGCCGGCGCAAACTTCCAAAGCGCAAAGTCTGTCGCATGTTTCTTTTCCCCCA
>CAZNKO010000014.1:6900-19994 GCA_964573855.1 uncultured Gammaproteobacteria bacterium
CCCCATCTCAACCCGCGCTCCAGCCTTTTTCTCTTCCGCTTTCTGTCCGGACAAACGGCCGTAGCTCGACAATTTTGACGAATCAAAATAAATTCCGTCGCTTGTATGATACGCAAAGCCATTCTTCTCGATCTTCTGAATCATCGCGATTTGTTCTTTGATGTGATTCGTAGCTATGACGAACTTGTCGGGAAAATCAACATTCAACCGTTTGAGATCCTCCTTGAACGCCTGCGTATAAAACTCCGCGATCTCATAGGCCGACTTCCCTTCCCGCCGCATGGCAACCAGCATTTTGTCTTCGCCTTCATCGGCATCACTCGTCAGGTGCCCGACATCCGTGATGTTCATGATGAATTTCGTTTTGAGATCGTTCGCGGTGAGTACACGATGAAGCACGTCCGCGAAGATGTAGGCACGCAAATTTCCAATGTGGGCGAACCAATACACGGTCGGGCCGCAAGTATACAAACTCACCTGGCCTTTTTTGACCGGCTCGAGCGATTCCGTTTTCCGCGTCAGCGTATTGTAGAGCTGGATCATACTCGCGCCTCATTCTACCCTGCGTTTTCAAAAATAAAAACACCCCTCAACAAGCGGGGCGTGTTTTTATTTCGCGAGGGCGAAAGCCGGGGTTGAGGCGGTAAGATACGTTGGGGTTTCCGTTGCCGGCACGAACCCGAGCATCTTCACGGCTTGTGCTACATTCTCGAGCGTTTGTACTCTACGCAATTCTGCTTCGAGTTTTTGGTTTTCCAGCGATACCTGCCGAGTCATCGTCTCGAGCTCGCGAATCGTGTAGCCCTTGGTTACGGTTGCGTTCACCTGAATGACATACGCGATACAAACGAGGAGAACGAGCAGGAGACTGACCATGTTCAAAAGCAGACGATGCCGATCCATGACAGCAGCAAGCGTCTTGGTCTTTTGAACACCGGGGATCATATTTTGAGCAAAAGGACTCATAGCTTTTCCGCCACACGCAGTTTCGCGCTTCTGGCCCGAGGATTTTTTCGCACTTCCTCCTGGCTTGGAACGACCACGTGCTTGGTGAGAATCTTCAAAGAATGATGCTGCGAGAAAAAATTTTTAACGATGCGGTCTTCGAGAGAATGAAACGAGATGATGACGAGGCGCGCCCCGGGCGCAAGAAGGAGGGCGAGCTTTGGAAGTGCCCGTTCGAGTTCCCCGAGTTCGTCATTCACGGCGATACGCAGCGCCTGGAAGACGCGTGTGGCCGGATGAATCTTGCCGCGCCGACGAACCGCCGTGATCACGGCACCGACAAGCTGTGTCGTGGTCACGAGGCGCTCCCGCCGCCGCGCTTCAACGATCGCCTTCGCAATCTTCCCCGCGGCTGGCTCTTCTCCATATTTGCGAAAAAGTCGTGCGAGCTCTTCTTCTTTCCATCCATTCACGATCGTCGCGGCTGTGAGTTCCTGCCCGGGGTCGTACCGCATATCGAGCGGGCCTTCGCTTTGGAAGGAGAATCCGCGGCTCGCATCTTCGATATGGACAGACGAAAACCCAAGGTCGAGCAGAATTCCGTCTGCTGACTTCCATCCGTGTGTCTCGACATCGGCGTAACTGCCGCGGGCGAGCTCCACACGTGCCCCAAACCTCTTGAGTCTCTGCCGCGCAACCTCGAGGTTGCGCGGATCTCGATCAATTCCGAGAAGACGGCCGTCTGGCGCGGTTCGCTCGAGGATCGCCTCGGCGTGGCCGCCAGCCCCCACGGTGCCGTCAATAAAATGCTCTTTCGGCTCTGGGCCGAGATACTGAATCACCTCTTCGAGCAAAACGGGGATGTGCATATTCTTTTTCGGATCGCGCGGTTGGGATGCAACAGCGGTAAAGGTTCGATCCGATTACACTCCTAACTCCCCCATTTTTTCTGCGATGTCGCCAACGTCTTTCTCCGTTGACGACTTGTAGGCGTTCCACTTCGCTTCGTCCCAAAGTTCCAGCCGGGTGTACAGCCCGGCCACCACCACCGACTTCCTGATCCCTGCGTACTGCCGCAAATATTCCGGCAGGACGACCCTTCCCTGTTTGTCCATCTCCACGTCCATGGCACCCGCAAGCATGAGTCGGGCGAAGGCGCGTGTGTTGGACTGCCCCAGGGGCAAACTCGCAAGCTTGGAAGCGAGCTTGTCCCACTCCTCCTTGGGGAACAGGAAAAGCGAAGCATCGAGACCTCGCGTCACCACGGCCCCCTTCGCAAGGTCCTGACGGAACTTCACCGGGATATTCAATCGTCCCTTGTCGTCGATGGTATGGTTGTATTCACCAATGAACATGAGACCGCGGTTAGTGTGGAAAAAATCTCACATTGAATTAATAAAGTGAGCATCCAGCAGCTTCTGCCAGATCCCCACTTTCTTCCACCTGCGCCCATTTTATTCCACAGAACGCCACGCGTCAACACTTCATCCCATTTCAATAACGTGGCTTACATTAGCCAAAAGACAAAAAATTACCCACACCCATGTGGATAATTATGCCGAGATTCATCTATCCTACTTTTGTCCCGATCGGGACAAAAGTGGAATGTGAGTCTAAAATGGTGCTAGCAACTAATACCTAATAGCTGAACATATGCTCTTCCCCAACCTTCTCTCTTACGCCGACCTTGGAATGTGGCTCATGCGCCTCGCCCTCGGCGTCATCTTTCTTGTGCACGCCATGCCGAAGCTCAAAAAACCAGCACACATGGCCCAAGGGATGGGCTGGCCGTCATGGGGTATCACACTCCTCGGCCTCGTGGAACTTCTCGGCGGCTTGAGCGTGATCCTCGGCGTCTACACACAAGTCGGTGCTCTCCTTCTCGGTCTCGTCATGCTCGGCGCGTTGTATTTCAAAATTTCCAAATGGAAAACGCCATTCACGGCCATGGACAAGATGGGGTGGGAATTTGATCTCCTGCTCCTCGCCACGGCCCTCGCGGTGCTCCTCACCAGCGGCGGCTCGTATCAGTTGTACTAACACAAAAAAGCGGTCCCGCCTCTCGCGAGAGGCGGGGCCGTTTTTTATTTTCCCAAAGACCGTCTGGCGCGCAGTTTACGATGATAGGCGATTGCGAAGCGGTGGGCTTCGTCACGGGCGCGTTGGAAAAGCTCTTTGCCGCGGGTTGCGACACGAGCAAGTTCCACATCGTTTTGATCAAACACGAGGCGATCTTGTTTGCGATCAAATCCTTTCGCGATTCCGATAATGGGTACGCGAATGCCAAGCGCACGTAAAACGTGCCGCACACGATTCACCTGTCCCTCTCCCCCATCAATCACCATGATCTCGGGCATGGGCCACGCCTTCCCTTGTCGATGCGCGCGGGCAAGCCGCCGCCGCATCACTTCTTCGAGCATCGCGACGTCATTCGCGCCACGCACCGTTTTGATTCGAAATCGGCGATACTTGTCCTTTGCTGGCTTCCCTTCTTCAAACACCACCATGGATCCAACCGCGGACGTTCCAGAAATATTCGAAATGTCATACGCCTCGATCCGACCTTCAAGATCAATCATTCCCTCTCGCGTCTCGCGAACATACGGCAGCTCCACGTCCTCGCGCGAAATGAGTGCGACATCGCGAATGTGATCAAGTGCGTACAAATTATTTCGCAGTTTCGCCGCCTCCTCGAAACGCTCTGCTCTTGCGGCGGCCGCCATTTCTTTCTTGATCTGACTCACGAGCCGGCTCTTCTTTCCATCAAAAAAGAGCATGAGTTTCCTGACGATTTTGCGATAATCAGTCGAAGAGATCACTCCAGAACAGACTCCAGAACATTTTCCGAGGTGCACGTTAAAGCATACTCTCCCACCCCCCTTTATCCCCCCTCGGGCAGGGGGGAAAGCGCTTCTCCCCCTTTTTCCACCAAAGGCGGACCAGCCTCTGACTGGCAAGGGGGAGTTAGAGGGGGTTACCGGTGGCTCACAATCGCTCCATGGAATAAATTTTCGTACGAGATCCAGTGCTTTTCGGAGTGATGAACCGCTCGTGTACGGCCCATACACGGCCAAGAACTTTTTCTGCGTCTTGTCCGTGAGTGTCGTACGGAACGGATCGATGCCAAGACGTTCAAGCTCAAGTCCGCGCATGAGAACCGGCCGCGGATATTTTTCGTTCGTGATCGTGAGGTAGAGAAAACTTTTGTCGTCACGGAGTAAAATGTTAAAGGGCGGACGATGCGCCTTGATCTGGTTCGCCTCGAGAACCAACGCCTCAATCACGGTCGGCGTTTCGATGTAATCAATCCGCGCGATTTTCGAAACCAAGTCCGCGATGCGATTGTCGTGCGCCTTCACAAAATACGAACCAACCCGTTTCTTCAGTGACGTAGCTTTGCCGATATACAACAACTTTCCGTCCTCGTCATAATAAAAATACACGCCGGGATTATCCGGAAGTTCGTCACCCTTGATTTTAATAGAGGATGGAATCATACCTCCTGTCATCCTGAGCGTTAGCGAGGGATCTCAAGAGATTCTTCCCCGCCAACATCTGCGAAGTTGTGGCGGGTCAGAATGACAATGGACATGTGCTATGATAGTCATCAATATCAACAAACTCAATCTACCTATGAAAAAATCCCTCGTTCCTCTTCTCGCTCTCGTTCTTCTCGGCGCCGGATGTGCCTCGACAACTCCCTCCAATCTTTCAACCAAACCAGCGCCAGAAGTCGGGAGCCAGCAGTCGGCAACCGACAACTCGCCAACGATCGTGGTCGAAGGATCGGCCAGCGGCTCTGTCACCGCCGAAGCCGAGCCGGTCGCCGATACTTCCTCTGCCCTGAAAGTAGACTTGCGCTCCGGCAATTTCTTTTTTGAGCCAAAGACGATCACCGCGACCGCGGGCCAGCAAGTGGAAATCACCTTTGATGAAAATGAAGGGTTCCACACGTTTGTGATCGATGCCATCAACTTCAAACAACCCGTGAAAGCCGACGGAACGGTCTCGTTCATCGCTCCAGCCACAGCTGGCAACTATCCCATCTACTGCGATGTCGGCAGCCACCGCGCAAAAGGAATGGAGGCTCTGCTCGTCGTGAAGTAACTATGACGGCGTTTTCCATCCTCTTTACCCTTTCAGCTATTGGGATCGCGATTTCAATGTATCTCATCCGGTCGCGGTGGGCGCACGAAAAGCCGGTCTGCCCGATCGGCGGTGGCTGTTCCATCGTGCTCGAAAGCAAATATAATCGGATCTTCGGTATCCATAACGACCTGGTCGGCATGGCGTTTTATGTTGTCATGGCGTTCATTGCGGCGTTTCTCGTAATCGGTGTCGAGCCCGTGCCGCTTTGGAGCGTGCTCGCGGCCATGGCCGTGACGAGCGCCGCGGTGATGTCGCTCTTCCTCATCTTCCTCCAGTGGCGCATGATCAAGGCTTGGTGCTTCTGGTGCCTCATCTCCGCCGCGACTGTTGGAGGTATGGAATTAATCCTCCTCGCCAAAAATTTCGTCCTTTCCTAAAAATTCTACTCTCTACTCTCTATTTTCTACCTTTATATGCGCGCTCCCCAACCTGCGGCTTACCAAATTCTCCGTGTGGGCATGAGCATTACCTTTCTCTGGATCGGGGTGCTCATTTTCCGCGAGCCCGAGTTCTGGGGCGGATTCCTCCAGCCCTGGGCCGCCGGTCTCCTGCCGGTGCCGATCGAGCAGGCCATGATCAGCACGGCTGTTTTGGACATTTTGGTCGGCCTTTTCCTGCTGATTGACGTCGGAACTTGGGTTGCGGCACTCATTGGAACCATCCACATCCTCATTGTGCTCGTTACTTCCGGAATTGATGCGGTGACGGTCCGAGATTTAGGCCTCCTGGGCGGGACGATCTCGCTTTTCTGGTCCGGATTGCCCCCGGCGATCAAAGAAAAGCTCCGGAAGTCCAAACACAATCCATCGCCATAACATCAAATCCTCATTTAAGGTCCGACCGGACCTTAAGTGAGGATGTTTATTTTTCCTCAACACAGCTATTTTCCAAATTTATCCACAAACCATCCCCCTCTCCCCCTTGACGGCATAAAACGGCTCGTGTATTCTGCCAAAACCGTCGAATGATCCGTCGGATCTGAAACGGGACCTCATCCGAAGCAGGTACATAGCCCGTCCACAGCGGACAGGCAGCGACTCGAAAGGGTCGTATGTGGCTCGCTCAAGCGGACCGCGTATCTGAACGGGATGGTCTCTGCCGATGAGCTCTGAAATCGTATCAGGGCAGCTCCTCAGACGAGTAAATCATCAGCAACGGAAAGCGGAACCGCAAGGAACCGCCTACGGGAGAAAACCTGCCGCAACGAGCGGCAAGGCGTCAAAACCCGCAAGGGTATGAGAGATTAATTGCATTTTCTCTCGACGCTGGACCCCAAAGGTCCGTACAAGGTCGCAAGATCTTGTAAGGCAACGAAATGCAATCGTTTGGTGGAATTTCCGGGTTAGCGCCTGGGATCAACCAACAAACGTCCGCCGACCGTAACCCACTGCGCTTCGGTGCGGTGAAATAACGGGCGGATCGCGTAAGGTAATGGTCCTTGTTCGGACCGTCGCAGAGCTTGCTCTGCGACAAAACCTCGCGCAAAATTCCATGACTTCTCGCGCCTACTCACAAGGTTGTGCGAGACGGACAGGGTTCATGGACCGGCGCTGGAACACGTGTGAGTTCCTCTAAGAGTCGCGCTTCGCAATGAGCGCGGCCCTAACCGGTAAATCAAAGTGAACACGTCTGGACGACACGGATCGGCCAAAAGCCGGTAACGTCACCCAGAGCCGCATCCGTAACAAAGAACGAGCCACGCCCTGCGATCACATCAAGGGAAACGGACTTGTTCCAAGCCAAGGATGTTCTTCATCGGACGGTTCGTGTCCCGAACCCTACCCGCGGCAACGCGGTCAGTAAATCTCCGATAAGACGCTAATCAGACGTGGAAGATGAGATCCGCAAGGGTCAACAAACTTCCGGACACGTCTGAACCTGCAACTTGGGAATTTTGAGCGCCATTCCCTAACCACAGGTCACGGTCGAAAGGCCGCGCAACGCAAGCGCTACATCTGTGAGCTGTAAGGATACGGTCGAAAGACCCTTCCCCAAAGTAAACAGATGGTCAACCGTTCTTTGCAAACAGTCATTTCGAGACAGAACGACTCGCCCCTAAACCAGGCAGGAGTCTGTCGGGAGTACGGCCTCAAAAACCAGAAACCAAATCGAAATGAATGAAAGAAAAATGCACTGGATGGAGTTCCAGAGATCTAGGTCCACGTCTCGGACCGCCACAAGAGCCTAAAAACTCAAGTGAACATCTCTCGAACAAAGCTGCTGTCGACAAACTAGACAAGTCGACAGGATGTGGGGAAGGATCTCTGAACCACCTCTCTGTGCCCTCGATGGACACACGGCACCCGATTCTTTTCCAGGCCCGAGAGCGGTCGTCGTGAGGGTAAAACCTTACGTCGACACTCTCGGCGCCCGCGGAAAACTTCCTCGCAAGAGGAGCTCGACCCTGTACGTAAGTGCGGGGTCGTTTTTTATTCGACGGCGGGTTATTTCAAAACGCGTTTCAGATATTGGCCCGTGTAGCTGCCGGCTTTGCGGGCGACTTCTTCGGGCGTGCCGACTGCGACCACCTTGCCGCCTTTGTCTCCGCCTTCAGGACCAAGATCGATAATCCAGTCCGCGGTCTTGATGACGTCGAGGTTGTGTTCAATGACAATCACCGTGTTTCCTTTTGCCACGAGAGCATGAAGAACTTCAAGAAGCCGTTTTACATCCTCAAAGTGTAAACCTGTTGTTGGTTCGTCGAGAAGATACAACGTGCGGCCCGTGGAACGCTTGGCAAGCTCGGAAGAAAGTTTTACACGCTGGGCCTCGCCGCCGGAAAGCGTCGGGGCCGGCTGGCCGAGTTTCAAGTACCCAAGACCGACTTCGTTCAGCGTAAAAAGTTTGTCGTGGATCGGAGGAATGTCCTTGAAGAATTCGGCCGCTTCCTCGATCGTCATCTGGAGCACATCGAAGAGATTCCTCTTTTTATAACTAATTTCCAACGTCTCACGATCAAACCTCCTCCCCTTGCACACATCGCATGTCACATATACGGTCGGGAGAAAGTGCATCTCAATCGCAAGCGTGCCGTGCCCTTCGCAATTCTCACAGCGTCCGCCAGGCGTGTTAAAGCTGAATCGGCCGGGTTTATAACCGCGATACCGCGCCTCTGCTGTGGCCGCGAACAGGTCACGCGTCGGACCCCACGCGCCGGTGTAGGTCGCAGGGTTCGAGCGCGGCGTGCGTCCGATCGGCGACTGGTCGATCAAGATGGCTTTATCAATGTATTCGACGCCCAGCACGGCCTTGTGCTTGCCCGGTGTGTAGCTCGAGCCATACAGACGTCGGGCCATTTCTTTATACATCGTGTCGTAGGCAAGTGTGGACTTTCCGGAACCAGAAACGCCTGTGATACACACGAAACGTCGAAGCGGGATGTCGATATCAATTTCTTTAAGATTGTTTTCTTTCGCGCCGCGGATCTTGATCACGTCGCGCCCAACGTCACGCCGCTCTTTCGGCACGGGGATTTTCTTGTCCCCGCGAAGATACGCCGCGGTCAGCGATTTTTTGTCATGAAAAATCTCCGGCATGTTCCCCTCAGCCACGATCTGCCCGCCATGCACGCCTGCCCCGGGTCCGAATTCAACCATATAATCCGACGCACGGATCGTATCTTCATCGTGCTCGACAACGATCACAGTGTTCCCGAGATCGCGCAGTTGCGTCAAGGTCGCGACAAGGCGTTCGTTATCGCGCTGATGTAAGCCGATCGTCGGCTCGTCGAGCACATAGAGCGCACCAACCAGCCGCAAGCCGATCTGCGAGGCGAGCCGGATGCGTTGCGCTTCCCCGCCGGAAAGCGTGCCGGCCATGCGGTTTAACGTGAGATAGTGGAGCCCGACGTCCAACATGAATTGCAGGCGGCCCATGATTTCTTTGAGCGCCGCGCTAGCAATCTCTCGATCGCGTTCGTTCAATTCGAGATTAAGGAAGTAGTCCACGGCCGCTTCGATGGACATGGCGGTCACGTCCACGATGGAAAGGTTCGCAGGCCGAGAGGGTCGCAGGTTCGCAGAGGCCGGAAGATAAACGCGCAAGGCCTCGGGCCGCAGGCGCGCGCCAGAACATGCTCCGCAAAGCTCCTCACTAAAGAGCTCGGCCGTACCAAGGCCGTGGCAGGTTTGGCAGGCGCCGTATGGTGAATTGAAAGAGAAAAGCCGTGGCTCGATTTCTGGAAAGGAAAAACCATCATCCGGACAGCTAAACTTTGCGGACAAAAGCTGTTCTTCCCCGTCGGGATAGACGACCGTTGCTACATCATTGCCGCGCTCGACCGCGGTCTCCAGGGCCTCGGCGAGGCGCTGACGAAAATCACGGATCACGTTGTCATCCTGAGCGATAGCGAAGGATCTTCGTGAAGATTCTTCGGCCTTTGGCCTCAGAATGACAGGAATAGGAATCGTGTCCACGACAATCTCAATTGTGTGCTGTTGATACCGTGCGAGTTTGATCTGCTTATTCAAATCGTGATATTTCCCTTCGATTCGGACGCGAGCAAAACCGGAGTTATAAAAATCGTACAGCATTTGGTAGTATTCGCCCTTCCGGCCGCGCACCGCCGGCGCGAGAATTGTCACGTTGCCAAGAGATTGCTTCGACCATCCTGACGAACGGTCTCGCAATGACGAGATGACGACGTCCACCATTTCCTCATTGCTCAATTTCTTAATCTCCTTCCCGCATTTCACGCAATGCGGCCGGCCAATGCGTGCGAACAAGACACGCAGATAATCGTAAATTTCCGTGATCGTCGCAACCGTCGAACGCGGATTTGCCGAATGCGCTTTCTGATCGATGGAGATTGCGGGTGAGAGTCCTTCAATCTCGTCCACATCCGACTTTTCCATTTGGCCCAAAAACTGTCGAGCGTATGCGGAAAGCGACTCCACGTATCGTCGCTGACCTTCAGCAAAAATCGTATCAAAAGCCAAACTCGACTTGCCAGAACCAGACAAGCCTGTGAAGCAAATCAGTTTGTTGCGCGGAAGCTCGAGCGAGATATTCTTCAAATTATGCTCCCGCGCGCCTTTGATAATGATTTTATCGGACATACATTACTGGCTGCTTATTCCCTGAGCTTGTCGAAGGGCTAAGCAGCCCTATTTTATTCCCACTTTGCCCATTCACCAGATACGAGCTTTAATTTTTTCTCTCGTGACCAACCCTTTATTTGCTTCTCACGATGACGAGCTTCTTCCAGATCCTCATATTCTTCTAGATAAACTACAGCCTTCGGTTTGTGCTTCTCTGTGTATTTTGAACCAAGACCATCGAGATGCTGCATCCAACGTCGATCAGGCGACCATGTCATGCCCGTGTAATAACTCCCATCGTGACATTCGATAATGTAGACGTACCATTTCCAATCCATACATTTAACCAGTTATGCCTTCGACTGGCTCAGGCAATAACTGGCTTGCCTTTCTTTTTCTCTTTCAACTCCTTCTTGAGCAACACGATCTCATCGCGGAGGATCACGGCGGTTTCGAAGTCGAGTTTCTTTGCCGCTTCCTTCATGTCGTATTCCTTTTCTTTGATCACTTCCTCGATCTCGTGTGGCTCGGCCGTGAGCTCAAGCTTGAGAATCTCTGAAACATCAACTTCTGCACCCAGCATTTCTCGGATATCTTTAATCTTCTTCTCGATCGTCTTTGGTGTAATGCCGTGCTCCTTATTGTAGGCGATCTGAATCGTGCGGCGCCGGTCTGTCTCTTTCAACGCTCGCCCAAGCGACCAGGTCATATCATCTGCATAGAGAATGACTCGGCCTTTGACGTTACGAGCGGCCCGACCAATTGTCTGAATAATGGACGTCTCGGAACGCAGGAATCCTTCTTTGTCTGCGTCGAGGATCGCAACCAGTGTTACTTCGGGAAGATCAAGACCTTCACGTAGCAAGTTCACGCCGACCAGCACGTCGTACTTCCCTTTTCGGAGTTCCGAAAGAATGGTGATGCGATCGAGCGTCAGCACGTCCGAGTGTAAATACTGCACTTGCATCCCCTTCTCTTTAAGAAATTCCGTAAGATCCTCGGCCATCTTTTTTGTGAGCGTTGTGACAAGCGTGCGTTCCTTTGCCGCGGCCCGCTTGATGATTTCGCTAATCAAATCATCCACCTGCCCCTTCACATACCCCCTCTTGCCTCCCCCTTGGAAAGGGGGAGAAACGCGCTCTCCCCCCTTATCAAGGGGGGATAAAAGGGGGGTATTTGATCCTGTCACGGGACGAACTTCGACTTCGGGATCCACAAGTCCGGTTGGACGAATAATTTGTTCGACTACTTTCGTGCTTTTCTTTTTTTCATAAACTCCTGGCGTGGCGCTCGTAAAAATGACCTGCGGAATCCGCGTCTCAAATTCTTCAAACATGAGCGGGCGATTGTCTTTCGCAGACGGAAGACGGAAGCCATGCTCAATAAGCGTAGACTTTCGCGCCCGATCGCCTTCATACATCCCGCCAACCTGCGGGATGGTGACGTGTGACTCATCGATAAACATCAAGAAATCTTTGGGAAAATAATCGAGGAGACTGTGCGGTGGTTCGCCTGGCGCCCGACCGTCAAAATGCCTCGAATAATTTTCAATCCCATTGCAATAGCCAATGTTCTGGATCATTTCAATGTCGTAACGCGTCCGGCGGCTCAAACGTTCGGCCTCGAGCACTTTTCCCTCCTTTTCAAATTCCGCCAGCCGTTCTTTCAAATCGTGCCGGATTTCCGCAAGCGCATTCGCTTTGCGTGCAGGAGACACGACATAATGTTTGGCTGGAAAAATCCACACGTCTTGCACCTGTTCGAGCTCTTTGCGCGTCACAGCATCGTGTACCGCGATCGCACCAATTTCCTCCCCTGCAAGCGTGATGCGATAAATCTTTTCTTCGTTCATGGGCATGATTTCCATCACATCCCCGCGCACGCGGAAGTGCCCGCGCGTCAGGTCCGCGGTCGTACGCGCAAACTGCATATCAATCAAACGTCGGAGTAATTCGCTCCGCGACAACCCCCTGGAGCCCCCCTTCAAAAGGGGGGCAACGCCTTTTCTCCCCCTTTTCAAGGGGGAGTTAGAGGGGGTTACCGTAAGATGCAAAACCGTCCTTTCATACTCTGCCGGCGAGCCAAGTGCATAAATGCACGACACGGATGCCACAATGATCACATCGCGCCGCGATAGGAGCGCTTGAGTCGCCGCGTGACGCAGACGATCAATTTCATCATTAATCTGGGCTTCCTTTTCGATGTACGTGTCAGTGCGCGGCAAATACGCCTCTGGTTGATAATAATCGTAGTAACTTACGAAATACTCCACCGCATTTTCCGGAAAAAACTCGCGGAATTCGTTGCAAAGCTGGGCCGCCAGCGTTTTGTTGTGGGCAATCACCAAAGTCGGCCGCTGCACATTCTGAATCACGTTCGCCATGGTGAATGTCTTCCCAGAACCAGTGACCCCGAGGAGCGTCTGAAATTTTTCTTGAGCTTTAAGCCCAGCCGTTAATGCCTCAATGGCCTTCGGCTGATCCCCCGCTGGTTTATACGGCGCCGTAAGTTTAAATTTCATAAAAGCAGAAGCGCCCCTCGAGCTCGCGCTCTAGGGGGGTCATAAGCAGGTTAACATGGTGATGAAAAAAGAAAAGGCCCGAGAAAACCAAACCCCGCGCTCATCGCGCGGGGTGGCCTCGCCCGTAGGCCATGAAGGCTACGGCCGAGGGTTGGTCCCGGAATGATGCCACGTCCTGTGGTGGACCTGACGGGATTTGAACCCGCAATTACTGGTGTCAATACAGTTGAGGTTACCAATTACCTCCACAGGCCCGATGGCTTCCGGGATAATAAAAGAACTCCCAAGCAAAAAGGCGGGGGAGTTCTTTTTGACACCAGTAGTTTACCTCAACTGAAAAATTAGATTACTACAAAACAGGTGATCCGTCAAGCTTTTTATTCACACTGTCAACGGGGAATGATTTTTTCCTGTTCTCCGGGGAGTGAATATTTCCGGTT
>CAZNKO010000015.1:0-960 GCA_964573855.1 uncultured Gammaproteobacteria bacterium
GAGGGCGCCGGAAGCCATAGAGCGGCGTCCGGAGGGGGAAACATACCAGACCGTCGCGTCCGTCAGCGTCTTGAGAAGGGCCGCGGCCGGCCAGCTGGTTTTTAGGGCCTCGGTCGTGATCTCTACCCCCTGTTTGAACTTCGTGAAGAACGTGGGTTCCACGTCGATGATGTTTTTGTTCCAGTCGCTGCCGCCGAGAGCGAGGGCGGCGCTTTCATCCTTGATCCAGCGGAGCGTATACCCCGGCTCCACATAATACGTCTTCGGGTCGCTCTGGATTTTGACCCAATGCGTCCCCGGGCGCACGAGGATCGGGTTGCCGAGCGGAACGGAGGCTAAGGTTGACATGTCGATCTTTTTGACCGCGTTGAAGTTTTCGTACCAAGAGAAGAAGACCTTCGCATCCGGAAACGGATGGCGCTTGGCATCCAGACCGACATAGTAGACGGTCGTGTCCGTGTAGGTATTGGGATTCCCGTCATCCGGCAGTTTCACGAGAGAATCCACAGGGAAGGCGGTGGGAAGTTTCGCGTTCGCCTCCGCGCGACTCAACAGAACCCCCCCCGTTGCCGAAGGCGGCAGGGTGGTTGGCAGATCGGCGCGCGCGGCGATCGAGAAGACCGCGTCGCTCGTATCGGAGCTCAAGAGAGAGCCGCTGTCATTCAGGCATTCAATCCGCACTTTCGCTTCGGAGGTCTGTGTATTCGGCACGGTCCAGGTGTCGTACATCCCGTCATTGGACTCTTGGTCGGCGATGGAACCCCACGTCGTTCCTGCATCCACGGAATAGGACAATCGGACATGGGCAATTCCGGAGCCGGCTGTGGTCCAGGAGATATAGGTCACTTGACCGCCCGTGAGCATTACTCCTCCGTTCGGATTCGCGACCGAACAGCTGGGGGCTGTTGTGACCCCCCCCCCCCCCCCCCCCCCCCCCCCCCCCCCCTGCGGGTTTCCCGG
>CAZNKO010000015.1:1048-5396 GCA_964573855.1 uncultured Gammaproteobacteria bacterium
TGGCGTTCTGACAGAGGTTGCGCTTGAGACGGTCGATTCGCCGATGGCGCTGACGGCCGAAATTTTATAGTAGTAGTCGGTAGCTCCCGTGAGACCGGTGTCCGTGAAGCTTGAGGTGGAGCCGCCGGAGACTGTGGGTTCGCTTCCGACGCGCGGGAACGATCCGGTAAGAGACGTATCACGGTAGATGTCATAGCCGGTTGCGCCGCTCACGGTGGTCCACGAAAGGGCGACCACCGTGGCGCTGTTGCTCGTGGCGCTGAAGCCGGTCGGGGTATTCAGGGAATTGTCGGTTGCCACACTTGGGGCGAAGGCAGACAAGTGGTCCGTTGTCCCCGTCAGCGTCACGGCCGGGTCGGCGTCGAGGCCGCTCACGGAGGTGGCGGTGGCAGGATGGAGCGTGACGACGGTCGGGATCTCCAGCCAGTTATTGGCCGTGGGATCCCAGTAGGAGATTTTCATGTTTTGTACGTCGGAGAACGTCAGCTGCTCCGTCTCGATTTGCGATTTGGTGATGGTGAGCTCAACGGTCGCCGCGGTCGAAAGCGTGGTGATGGTTTGATTCGAGTCGTTGAGTGCCGTGACTTCCTTCGGGATACCGATGATTTCTGTCGTGGAGACAGAGGGGACATTGGTCGTATCTTGTGTTTGGACCGTTCCTTCATCCGTGTCGGTTCCCAAGGCATTTTGCGGGAAATCAATCGTGATTCCATCACCCTGGAACACCCCGCCGTCCGCGGGAGTGATGGGACTGTTTCGGATATCGCTAGAAAAGCCGGCAACGGCGCTTAAGGTAATATTTGTTCCTGCGACGGGAGCGGTGACGGTGGTCGTGGTGGAGGCAAAGCCGTCATGGGCCGCCTGCACATTCCACGACCCGGCAGTGACATTCAGTGTATAGGCACCGTTCGCGTCCGTGGAGTCCCCCGCCCAGCCGTTGGTAGCATTGGCTGCCCAGACCCAGGCGTCTGTGACAGGAGTCGTTCCGTCCGGGAGGTACACCGTTCCGGTGATCGTCTGATCTGCCGTTGTGAGCGTGAGCGCTTGACCCGGCAGGGCAGCCCCATTCACGGTAATGCTTATGCTGTTTCCAATGTATCCGGGTTTCCCAACCCCAAGATCATACGTTCCGTCCCGGAGTCTCATCGAGAAGGTCCCGTCAGCGGCCACTTCTCCTCCGCCCCCACCGCTCGTTGGGCTCGCGGCCCAGACCCAGGCATCCTCCACGTTCGCGCCTGTGACGGATCCTGACACGAGATAAAATCCACTCAAGGTGTAGGTGAAAAGGCCATCCGTCGTGTCGGCGCCGTTGAGAGTCCCGTTTCCGGCACTTTCGGCAATCGTGCCGGAACTGTTCACCGTGAAGGAGGCGTCAGGGAGCGGCCCGTATCCTGGAATCCCGCCGTCAATATAATAGGTGTCCGACCCTGACGAAGGCCGTGGAATTTCAATTTGATATTCTCGGTAGCCGGGGCTTCCTGTGGCTACATCCGTGTTGGAGAACCCATCCCCGAGTTCGCTGTGAACGCCGACAAAGGCTTCGTCAAATGACGTGGTGGGAGAAATGCGGACCGTGATCGTTGTGACGGTAATCGTGATGTTTTTTGACGTGTTGTCGGCCGCGATGGTCCCTAGATTTTCTTTATAGATCTCGCCGCTTCCCAGCAGGCCCACATGGAGCCAGCGGTTTGCTCCGCCGCTAATCCGGAGCGTGTAGGCGCCGGTGGAATTCGTGGCGCCTCCTCCGAGCATGGTCCCAAATTCGCCTTCGGTGACGAAGAGGAAGGCCTGCTGCAAGGCGGCCCCTCCCTTTGTGACCGTGCCGGAAATTGTGTAGTTGTTTGCATCCGAGACGGTAAAGTTGATCGTGGGGTGCACGGAGCTGCTCACGGTAATTCCGCTCTGCTCTCCCAAAAATCCGTAGGACATGGAATGAGCGCCGACGCGGTAACTTGTTCCCACGGATACGTACATCTTGTAATACCCTTGACTGTCCGTCTTGGCGTGGCCTTCTCCAGGCCCTCCTTCCCTCCAGGCATACAAGGAAGCGTCACCCAAGCCGTTTCCCGCGGAGTCCTTTACATACCCTTCGATAAAATCCGAAGGCGGTTGAATCACGATGGTCGGCCCCTTTGCCGGTAGTGCGATGGCATAGGTGTCATCAACGTCCACCGTCACTTCCACAGGGAATGGCATATTCGGGCCGCCGACTCCCAATTTCCAGATCCCTTTTGTAACGTACAGCGTGAACGTCCCGTCACTGGCCACTTGCGTACCAGTGCCTTTTCCGTTCTCTTTCGGCTGGTAGGCAAAGACCCACAGCAGGTCCCTCTCTTCGGTCCCGAAGCTTCCCGAGGCTTTGGTGACGGAACCCACGATCCGGTGCGTGGCGGATGTGAAGGTGAAGTTTTTGCCCGTAGCCGTGGGGGCCGCGTCCGTGATTGATACCTGCAATGGGTCTGGATCCGTGAAGGCCGCCGAGGAGGTCGTGGAGCCGGAAGGGGCAATATGGGCATCGACTCGATACGTTCCATTGATGGGAACTCCGATGGCGTAGGTGGTTTGACAAGCGGTCTGACCGTTCGTGGGACCGGTCGTGAAGAACGTCGGTTCCATGGGTTTAAAGTCCGTGTTGGAGAAGTCCACGACCTCCGGCATGGCAAAGACGGCCACCACCTTGTCCTGCCCGGCGGCGGCACAGGAGGTTCCGAGCGTGATTGTGCCGGAGATTTTTCGTGTCGTGGTCGTCAGGATGGAGTTTTGGGTTGCGGAGGTGTTCACCTGTTGACCTGGGGAGCTCAAATGGTTACCGGTGGCGTCAAAGACCCATGTCCATCCCATGGATTGGACTCCCGGGACCGTGAACGTGTCGGTCCCCGCGGCATAGGTCGTCCCGGCCGCGTCGCCGGCATAATAGACCGTCATTCCGTCCATACTCCCGACGATGATGCGGATGTTGCCGTTGTCTCCATCCGGCATGGGGGTGCCCAGACCGTCGTAATACACCTTCAGCAGATAATTCGCCGTTATATCGAAAAAGCTATAGTTATTTATGTCACTCATGACCCCATCTACCATGATATTGATCGGTCCGCCTTGGGCGCCGGTTGGGACGGTGACAACGATTTGGGTTGCAGACCAGCTTGTGAAGCTGGTCGCCTCTACGGGCGGGAGCGAGCCGGTTGTTGAGCTAAAGCCCCCGGGAAAGAAAACTTTATGAGTCGCATCACCCGGCGTTCCCGTCGTTCCGAAGCCGGTTCCCGTGATCGTGACCGAAGCCCCGACGGCACCGGAGTCCGGTGTCAGGTTTGTGATGGCTGGGGGCGTGACGCTCGAGACGGAAAGGCTCGCGTTGGAATAGGCTGCGAGACGGTTGTTTCCGCCGTTGATGTCCGTAATCGTGTTGGAGGAGGAGATGACCAGGGAAACCGTTCCGGTCAAGGAGAGGTCTTTGATGCTCAACCGGTCGCCTTGGAAATCAATGAACGCTGTGCCGGAGCCGCTGCAGGTAAGAGCCGTGCCGTTCACGGTATAGTTCGCGCAGCTCATGGCCTGCATGCCGTCCACGTTTTCGCTGAACGTGAGGACGAGGCGGTCCGTAAAGGCGGCGGCGGTGACCGTCGGGGCGGTGATGTCATTGCCGGTTTTTTCAATCATGGAGTCGGTGTTTCCCGCCGGATCGACCACCTGCAATTTCACGCTCGCGTGGAGGTTATCCCCGATGCTCACAGGGGAGAATTGGCCGCTCGCATTAATGGTGCTCTGGCCGAGGAGTGTGGTCCCGTCGCTTGCATACACCTTGAGGATGTCTCCCTCGAGGCCGATCGAAGCGGCTGGACCAATTTGGTCCGCGGTGCCGGGAGAGCCTTGGATGAAGACAAAGTCACCCACCAGGATGGCGATGGGCGCCACCGTGTCGATCGTCATCTGCTTGGTGGCCGTGAAGGCGCTTCCGTCAGATCCGGCGGAGGTCGTCACGAAATTCACCGGCAGATTGACGACAAGAGCGTGGTTGTTGGTCGGGGTGTCGGCGATCGTGACGACAAGATAATATTGCGTCGCGGTGGCCCCGATGGTTTCCGGTGTCGTGGGAGTCAGGGTGACCCCGGAGCCGATCGCGGGAGTAGACGCGGTGGCGCCCGCAACGGCCGCGTCTTCGGCTGTCTGGAATCCGGTCGTGGTTCCGTTTTCTTTCCGGAGAGTGATGGAGGCAATATCCGCGCTCGCAAGTCCGCTCGTGCTCGGGTCCGCAACAATAACCGTGACGGCGTCCAACGTATCGCTTCCGGATGCCTGGGAAACCGAGAAGGTGACAGGAACCACGAGGGCCCCCGCCTTCACGGGCGTG
>CAZNKO010000015.1:5406-19140 GCA_964573855.1 uncultured Gammaproteobacteria bacterium
CGTGAGCAGTTCGGAAGGAGCGGCCGTGATGGCGATGGCTGCCCGCGCCACCGGGAATAAGAAGGAGGTCGAGAGGCTTCCGAGAACAAAAATAACGGCCAGGGCCGTCATCCATATACTCGAGAGCCGCATGACTCCAAGAACTGGATTCGTCATTTTCATAGAGAAATTAAAATTTTTCAAACGATTTTGAAGAAATTTTATCACGTTCCCCATTCATTCGCAATTCTTTACGGTGGATAATGAGTGGATACCAACAAAGACCAATAAATCCCTTGATATTCTTTGATTTTGTTCGTTTTGTTTGTTACGATAAGCCGCGTCATCTATGGCGGAATCGCACGGAAGTTGGCCGGAACGTGAAAAGGAAATCCTCGCGTTTTGGGAGAAACATTCCATCTTCAAAAAATCCCTTTCCAAAAAAGCGCCGAAAGGGAATTTTGTGTTTTTTGAGGGTCCCCCGACGGCAAACGGCAAGCCGGGGATTCACCATGCCGAGGCGCGCGCGTTTAAAGATTTGATTCCGCGTTTCCGCACCATGCAGGGATATAAGGTAGAACGCAAAGGCGGTTGGGACACGCATGGCCTGCCGGTCGAGCTTGAGGTGGAAAAACAGCTCGGGTTCAAGTCGAAGGGGCAGATCGAAGAGTACGGCATCGCGAAGTTCAACGAGAAGTGCAAGGAAAGTGTCTGGAAGTATCTCGAAGACTGGAAAGAGTTCACACGCCGGCTCGGGTTTTGGGTGGATCTTGAGGATCCGTACGTCACTTATCACCCCGAATACGTCGAGTCGCTCTGGTGGGTCATCAAACAAATTTGGGACAAGGGGCTTTTGTACCAAGATTATCGCGTGACCCCGCATTGCCCGCGCTGCGGCACGTCTTTGTCGTCTCACGAGCTCGCACTTGGATATAAGGAGGTAGAGGATCCGGCCGTGTACGTGAAATTTAAGGTGAAGGGAAAAAAGGATGAATATCTCATCGCTTGGACGACCACACCCTGGACACTTCCAGGCAATGTTGCACTCGCGGTAAATCCAGACGTTGATTATGTGAAAGTAAAGGTTTTCGGTTCGACTCAAACACCAAAAGAGGGAGAAGAATTGCCACCTCTTAAAGAAGAAATCTTAATCATAGCAGCTGACAGGAAACGTATATTAGATCCATTGTTCCATCCAAAAAATATTCAGATCTTAGGTCACTATAAAGGAAGCGAGTTGGTCGGAATGAAATATGAACAGTTATATCCATTTTGGGAAGACACCATCCAATTAGGAGAGCTCTATCAAACTAAAAAGACGAAAGGAGAATATAAAGTTTTTGAGGTGTTACCTGGCGATTTCGTCTCAACTGAAGAAGGAACCGGTATCGTTCATACGGCCGTCATGTATGGTGTTGATGATTTTGAACTCGGAAATCGCTTCGGGATCCCAAAGCATCACATTGTTGGTTTAGACGGGCGATTCATCGAAGGAACCGGATTTTTGGAAGGGAAGTTCGTCAAAGAGGCCGACAAGGAGATTATAAAAGATTTGAAATCACGCCATCTTTTATTTCGCCATGAAACCGTTACACACTCCTATCCGTTCTGTTGGCGCTGCAAAACGCCGGTCATCTATTACGCGAAGGATTCTTGGTACATAAAGATGAGTGCCTTGCGCGACAAGATGATCAAGGAGAACAAAAAAATCCATTGGGAGCCGGAGCACATTCAGGAAGGGCGTTTTGGGGAATGGTTGCGTGAGGTGAAAGACTGGGCGTTTTCACGTGAGCGCTATTGGGGCACCCCGCTTCCAATTTGGGTGTGTCAGAAATGTGGAGAGAAGAAGTGTGTGGGGAGTTTTGAAGAGCTTGGGGTCCCTTCAAAACCTGCGACAATCTGGACCATGCGGCACGGCGCTTCAAAGAAAAACAATCCGAGGATCATTCAAGGGAATGTAAAGGATAGTCATAAATACGGATTGACACCGGAAGGGGCTGAACAAGTTGAGCAGTCAGCGCAATCTTTGAAAGGAAAGATTGATCTTATTTTAAGCTCTGATTTTGGTCGCGCCCGCGAGACAGCCGAAATTGTCCAAAAAATAACCGGGGCAGAAGTGTTTTTTGATGAGGATCTTTGGGAAATTCAAACCCCAGATTGGGAAGGGCAACTCGTGGAGGATATTGAAAAGCAGCTCGGTAACAGGATCCCGCTCGATCTTCGATTGGGCGGCGGGGAAAATTATCTGGAAGTCCGTGAGCGAATGCAACGGGCGGTGCAAAGAGCCCTTCGACGTTTCCCCGGTAAACATATCTTGTTTGTTTCTCATGGAGATCCGCTATGGATATTGAAATGGTCTTATTCCAGTATTCCAGAAGCGGATTATCATACGACCACCTATCCACAAAAGGGCATTGCGGAATCGATAGATGTTCCAGTCGATTTTGATCCGCATCGGCCGACAGTGGACGATATTATTTTGAAGTGTAAAAAGTGCGGAGGGAAGGCCAAGCGCGTGCCGGACGTCTGCGACGTCTGGTTTGATTCTGGCTGCATGCCGTATGCGCAGTGGCATTACCCGTTTGAGAACAAGGAAAAGATCGACCCTTCGACAAAGCTCAGGGCAGGTAAGGCACAGGCGTACCCAGCGGATTATATTTCTGAAGCGATTGACCAGACGCGCGGGTGGTTTTATACGCTTCTCGCTGTCGCGGCTCTCCTTGGAAAGGAGCGACCATACAAAAATGTGATCTGTCTCGGGCTCGTGCTGGATGCGAAAGGCAAGAAAATGTCTAAATCGCTCGGGAATATCGTGGATCCCATGGAAATGATTGGCAAATATGGCGCCGATGCCGTGCGTTGGTACATGTACACCGTGAACCAACCGGGAGACAGCAAGCGGTTTGATGAAAAAGATCTGGCAGACATTGTGCGTAAGAATTTCAACATTCTTTTGAACGTGGAGAATTTCTACAGCACATACGCCTCTCCCGTCATTGCGAGGAGCGAAGCGACGAAGCAATCCCATGAGATTGCTTCGGCCTCGCGAAAGCTCGGCCTCGCAATGACGAAGAACGTCTTGGATCGTTGGATTTTGGCTCGTCTCCACAAGTTGATTGCGACCGCGACGGACTCTCTTGAGAATTACAAAGTTACAGAGCCCGCCCGTGATCTTGGAGAATTCGTGAACGATCTCTCAACCTGGTGGCTTCGTCGGAGCCGCGATCGGTTTAAGGGATACCCCCCTTCATCCCCCCTTAGTAAGGGGGGAAAGAGGGGGGTAGAGGATACGGACAAACAAACGGCATTGTCCGTCCTGCATGATTGTCTTCTGACGACCACGAAACTTCTTGCCCCATTCACACCTTTCTTAGCTGAAGATATGTATCGACGGCTTGGCGGAGAAGAGGAATCCGTACACTTGGAGAGCTGGCCGAAGGTGGAGAAGAAATACGTCGACGAGAAACTTCTTGAAGAAATGGGTCGTGTGCGCTCCATCGTCTCGCGTGCGCTCGAGCGGCGCGCGGAGGCGGGGCGCAATGTGCGTCAGGCGCTCGCGCGCATGACCGTGAGGCTCCCGGAAGGGAAATTGGACGCGGCGTATCTTGATCTTTTGAAAGATGAAGTGAATGTGAAGGAAGTGGAAGTGAAGGAGGGGGAGTACGCGGTGGAGCTTGATCTGAATTTGACGCCGGAGTTGGTTCGCGAGGGCACGATCCGGGAGATTATCCGCCGCGTGAACGCCATGCGAAAAAATGCAAAGCTTTCGATCCAAGATCGGATCGAGTTGTTCATCGAAAGCAAGGAATCGGAGATCGCGAAAGCGCTTGAAGAACACCGCGACGACCTTCTCTCCGGAACCCTCTCCTCTGATCTCCGTACGTCCGGGAACAAACCCGCAAACGCCGAATCGTTCCGCGTGAACGAATTCGACGTGACGGTTGGATTTGAGAAGCCCGGCGGAGCCGGATCCCTGCCCGTCCGGCAGGCGGGCGGCTTTGCCGGAAAATAATGGTATACTCCAATCACTATGGCCACGGATATTTTGAAACTTTTTACCTCCCTCGGCCTGACCGCCACGGAATCCAAAGTGTATTTGGCGAGTTTGAGTTTGGGGCCGACGAGCGTGCAGGAAATTGCGAAAAAAGCGAAACTCTCTCGCACCGCCACGTACGCCGCGATCGAGGTGCTGCAGCAGCGCGGGCTTATGTCGACCCATGAACGAGGGAAAAAGAATTACTTTTCCGCCGAGGAACCGGAAAACGCGCTGGCACAATTTCGGGGCCACGTGAAGCAAATGGAGGAGCAGATCGCCGTCTTGGAGCGCGCGCTTCCGGAAGTCAAAATGATGGCCGGCGGTGAACGCCCCTCGGTTCGGTTTTATGAAGGCATAGAAGCGCTGTATGCGGTGTTCAGAGACGTGGATAAACTTCATCCCGAGTTTATGTATGAAGTGGCGAATTTGGATGATGTATATTCCTTTCTTGACTCAAAAATTTTAACCGACGCGCGGAAACTGCTTGATCCAAAAAAGACACGCGTCAGGATTTTGCACCGGGGAGCTATTCGAACGCCGAATCCGGATATAGAATTCCGCGAGCTTCCTCAAAAGTTCGGTGAGTTTCATGGGGACATCTGGTTATATGGAAACCGTGTCGCCTTTGTAACGTTCGTTGGGAAGATCGTCACGATTATTATTGAAAGCGAACCGTTTTCTTCCACCGCAAGAGTCCTGTTTGATGTTGCGTGGAACGCCTCGCACCCATCTCAAACCTTACCAGTTTCGGATAAAAAGAAAACGTCCTGACCGCGCGTACCGCGAGCAGGACGTTCCCCGTTTAGCCGCCGTTCATGGCGACACCTCCTGGGTAAGGGTTTGACAGCGACACCATACTACCTACCGAAGAGCAACTTCTTGTTAACTCCTTCGATGAATGAAACACGTACCACGTTCACTTTCGCGATCAGGCACGCACTTCGGTGTCGTGTCATCTCCACAACCCAGAAAAGCTGGATCGGGGTAGACGCTAGCCGCCGCCCATGGCGACCTCCTTTGGCTGGTTGTCCAGCCGATAGCGCGCTTTCCTCCGTGGATTGCGCGTGAGGCTAAGATTAGCAGATAATTGATTTTTTGTCAAGAGGAATTGGACACTTTTCCTCTTTTTAGTTTATAGTTAGTATTATAATAAAGAACAATATAAATAGCTAAAATTAGCCTAAATATAGTAATCTGTACTTAAACTCTTGACAATATTTCCCCATTGTGATAGTCTGGTTTGTCCAGCGCTGAAAGACGCGCCGGCACCTTCTGGAAGATCCGTGGCAGATCCGTCCCCGTTCCGAGAGATGGCAGGAAAGATTTCTTGCCCTGGAAATGCCCACGCTCCTCTGGAGCCAGAGGAGGATCCATTCACAATTGACTCCGGGATTTCCGTCCCGGGACCCAGCTCCGCTTTTACTGAGGAGAGAAGCGGAACTGCGTCCTGGGACGGAAGAATGGCACTTCATAAACGTTTTGGTGGGGGAAAGAGGGAGGTGAAACGGCACAAGGATTCAAGCGCCATGCCCAACGGAACTGATGGCCGCGCCAATAGCAGCTGTGGGCGGCATAGACGGCGCAATCAATCGAGGTTTCCATGCCTCGTGAAAATCCGGGCTTTCAAGGTTCCGCGGCCCCCCGGCGTGAAGACATAAATTGGGGGTTCCTATCCGCAAAGGAGGGTTCATGAGCTACGCGGAGGCTCGGCAGGTGCTTTACCTGGCGCAAAGCCGCGGCGGCTCTCACCCGCGGCTTTCCGAGGCGCTCGCCTGCCTCGGCATCGTTCCGGAGAAATTCCGGTCGCTGATGAGCGCGGCGCGGCAGGTCGAGAAGGGCCGAAAGCCCTTCGAGATCTGCACCCCGTCCGGCTGCGGGGTACGCGTCTAACAACGCGTCGACATCATAGCTCGGGGGAAACCTGCGAGCAACGGAGCAAAATCGTGTCTCCGTGCCGAAGACGTGGCGATTCCATGCAACGCCTGAATTCATGGAGACGCGCCCGGAGCAGTTCATCGCTCCGGGGTTCGACCGAACCCTTGAGAATGGTCTCGAGGGTTTCGAGAACAAAATCGTCCCGCAGGTGCGGGGCGTCCGCTCACCAGGCGGCCTTATGCGCCACTGGCGCGAGGAGGAAAACATGGCCGCCATTACCGTTGCAAAGGCTCTCCGTCAGGGCAAGCAGTTGAAGGGCACCATCGCCACGCTGCGTGCGCGGCTCGGGACGACCACGTCCTGGGTGGAGGGCAAGCCGTCCGCCTTCAAGTTCGAAGAGACCCTCGCGGCGCACGACAAGGCCGTCGAGGAGCTCACGAAGCTGAAGGCGGCCATCGCGGCCTCCAACGCCACGACCGAGGTGGAGCACCGCGGCCGGACCATGTCCGTCGCGGAGGCCATCCACCGCATGTCCGAGCTCAAGGGGCGGCTCGACATGTACCAGGGCTTTCAGCTCCGCTCCGGGAAGGAGCGCGGGGACCTCACCAGCTACGACGCCCACAACCGGCCGGTCTACGAGCCGGTCGAGTGGAAGTCGGCGCTGTCCGAGCCCGAGCGCGCCGCGAAGCTCGACGAGATCCGCAAGGAGCTCGAAGAGCTGAACGAGGCGCTCGAGGAGGCCAACCACCGCACCAAGGTGGAGGCCTAGTCCTCGACCGGTTGGACGGCAGAGCCGGAAGGTTTGCGCGGTGCCTGGGGTCTCTCTGGACCAGGTGACGCGACAGATGATTCGACGCTTCCGCGTCGAAGATCAGTCGTCTCGCGACGACTATACATGAAGCCACCGACGCCGACGCCGAACGGTCCATTCCGAGGGTTCAAGATTCAGACCCGTCAGGAATAAGGACTTACGGCTTACGGCACAGGATTCAAGGCTTATGTACATCTGGTCCGACCGGTTCTGACCGTCCGTTCCTTCAACGAACGCGGCAGGTGGCGCGGCACCGGAGCCGGCTCCTCGTTTGCAGGAGTGAAGAATCTCTGGGAAAGATAGGGGCCTCGGCACGGTGTGGGGTGCCGCCGTTGACGGTCGGGTCCGTCTGGAAGATTCCTGGATCCGGAACCCGCACCGAGATCTAGACCGCGCACTTTCTTCTTACACGGCTGTTGGCAGATGCTAACAGCCATTTTCTTTAAAAAATAAAAAATCCTCTATTTTGTCAAGGGGTTGTAGAGTACAATCGTTCCGTATGGCCAAGAAGCCGACCGTCCTCATTGTCCCACCGAACGATCCCGAAGGGGTTTTGATTTCACAGATGGCGAAGGGGCTCGAGATTCCCTTGATCAAATCGCACCAACCGCATGGGGCGTCGCTCGACAAGGAACAGGAGATCATCAAGAAAATTCGTGAAGGTGGGTGGGAACGAGTCGTGGTTGTCGAGATGCCTGGGCCAGAGACGGAGACGAAACTTCGTCGGCAGGGGATTGAGGTCGTGATCATTGATCATCACCGTTACGCAGACCTCAATCGCGCCGAACATCCGAAGACGGGCAAACTCCTCCCATCCTCTCTGGAACAATTTTTGAAAGTATTTCGGATCACAGACCGAAAACTCAAGGCCGCCGGCTTTGATCCAAAGCTCGTGAAAGCGATCGGGATCATGGATCGCGGGTACGTGTGGGCTTTGCAAAAGGCGGGATACAAAAAAGCGGACATCTTGAAAGTTATTGCGTATCAGGAGAAGCTCATGGGGAGCGTGCGCGAACGAAAGAATGAGGAGAGCAAAAACAAGGTGGCGCGCGCCGCGTGGGAGCGGCGGCAGATGTGGGGAAAGTTTGTGGTCGTGCGCGATGAACATCCGGTCGAGATCCGCTCGCGCATTTCGCTTATGATCGCCCTCGAGCTCGGAAAGCCCACCTCGCTCATTCTTGATGAAGCCAAGCGCGGATTTATTTACGTTCAGGAATCAGACTACGCTCTTAAACTTTTCAAAAAATTCGGCGGCTTCACGTTCGGCATGGACAGGAATTGGGGCTATCGGAATCAAGGCAAGGTAAAGCGCGTGAGCGTCGAGGACATCGAGCAGTTTCTTTCACCTCTCATCACGCTCGCCAAAAACAAATAATTCTGCTATTCTTTTTTTACCAATCTCCAATATCTCATCTCTAATTTCCAATCTCTAACCTCCATTATTTATGAATTTTTGGCCCTCTTGGCACGAGAACAAGGCGTTCTCGCTCGGACTCCTCGTCCTGACCGCATTTCTCGTCATGTTCCTTTGGGTAAAGATTGATCACACCCAGCGTCTCGCGGCCGAGGTTGGCCGTCCGCAGCTCTATGAACACTCGATCACGGTCGAGGGGAAGGCCAAAGTGACTGGCGCCCCGAATATTGCGAGCGTGGACCTCACGGTGGAGACAAAGGCCGGTACGGTGGCCGATGCTCAACGGCTCAATACGGATATCGTCAATAAGCTGCTCGAAAAAATTAAGGGGCAGGGCGTTTCCTCCGAGGACATTCAGACCACGTACTATTCCTCGTACGAAAATTTTGAATGGAATTCGAACTTGCAGAAATCCGTTTCGATCGGCTGGATTGTGTCGCAGCAGCTGAGCGTGAAAATTCGCGATCTTGAAAAAATTGGAAAAATCCTTGAGGTGGCAGGGCAAAATGGTGTGACGAACATTTCCGGGCCGAACCTGACGCTCGACGATCAGTCCAATCTCGAGGCCGAGGCGCGCGAGAAGGCGATTGCGGAAGCGGGAAAGCGCGCCCGTGAGCTCGAGCGGCGTCTTGGGGTCCAGCTTGAGCGTGTAGTTGGATACAGCGAGTGGACCGAGGGAGGCCAGCCGCCATACTACTACGCAAAGGAAGAAGGATATGGTGGCGCCGGCGCGCCGGATATTGAGCCAGGCACGATTGATCTCACTCTCCACGTCTCGATTACGTATAAGTTGGTGGAATAGGTAGAAAGTAGAATGTAGAAAGTAGAAAATAGAAAAGGGCTCGAAAGGGCCCTTTTTTCGTTCTCGTTTTTCGCGTAAGATGGCGTCCATATGTGGAGGTATCAAAGCGTACACGAACGTGGGGAATCGCAGTGGCTGGATGAGGCTTTGCGCGAGCTTATGCGCGACCCTGCGCTTCGCGCCCGCGCGGACGCGACGCTTGCCGCGGCTACCGCGCGCGAACCGCTTCTTGCCGAGGCTTTGCGCACTCCCCAGTCGCCGCCGTATCACTGTGAGGGGCCAACCATGGAACATCATCTACGCCGAATGCTGACCGTCCTCTACGCCGTCCTCGACGAGAAACTTCATTTGATTGATCTTGAAGAGTTTCGACGGCTCAAGGGATATGAGGGGGAGATCGATGAGCTTGAAGAAACGTTGAAGGAACAAGCGGGGACCATGGAAACATTCGTGCTGTGTCATGATGCCGCGAAATGGGCGACCGTGATGTTCACGGCTCCGGAAAAAAGCCGCGGGTCGGCACTTGGGTTTTCCGCGCGGCCGGCGCATGCGCACGACGAAGCGTCGGCGGCGCGCGCACAAAAACGCGCGGCCTATCTTGAACTCTATCGCACGTTCGCGCGCGAGCATACGAACGAGCCGGATGCGGTTGTGGAGCAGGAATTTTTTGAGGCCTATGGCATCGAGGCCCACTACCCCGGCCATGATCGCGCGATCCACACTCCGGTCTACCGTTCGCTCCTGTATCGGGTTGGAGAGGCGCGCCGCCTCACCGGCGATGACATCGGACGGCTCGAGGACATCATCGCGATTCATTTGTGGCCCGGTGATTTTACCGAGATGCGGCCGGAGCGCGTGCGGCGCTACGTGGCGCTTGCGGAAAAGCGCGGCTACGACGCCGATGATTTTATCGATCTTCTCCAGGCCGGCCTTTTTCTCGATTTCGTGTGCGGCTCTCCTCGGCGTCTCGCGCAAGGCCTTTGGCACGACCCGACGCCGCTCATCAATTTTTTCCGTTCCGAGCACGAGTACGCGCCGTGGCGGCGGGAGGAGAGGGAGCGGAAGCGCGAAGAAGAGCGCGCGCGGAAGCGGAATCGTTTGTTCCGGAAGGTCGGCCTCGATGGCGTTGGCCTCATGAAACTTTTGCAGATGGAGCCGGGGAAAGTGTTCGGCGAGCTTCTGAAATCCATCCAGGCGGCGGTCAAAGGAGAGGGGGAGATGCCAGCGCTCCCTCCGGAGGCCGCGAAGGAAGTGACGCGCCGCGTGGAGGCGTTCCAGGCGGAGATGTTTGAAAAAGCCGGAGAGGATGAGTAGGATGACATGACGATTTATGATCGTGATGTTGCAGGGGAAAATTGAGTATCGGGGGGCGGGTTTTGTTGTTTTGATGCGGGACGGGATTGGATATAAGGTTCAGATGCCGGATCACGTGGCTGGCGGACTCTCCGGGGAGATCACGCTTTACACTCATGAAGTGATCCGCGACGACCAACGGGAACTTTTTGGATTTTTGTCGCAGAGCGCCCTTGAACTTTTCTGGCGGCTCATCACCGTGTCCGGCGTGGGGCCGAAAGTCGCCCAGAAGGTCGTCTCTGCCGGAGGGGTCGATGAGGTGAAGGGAAAAATCATGGCTGGGAACGTCGAGTTTTTGTCGAGCATTCCGGGGATCGGAAAAAAGACCGCGCAGAAAATTATTTTGGAATTGAAGGGGGTCTTGGCCGAAGAGGGCGAGACGGTCGCGGGGGACCAGGATGCGATCGAAGGTCTGGTCGGTCTTGGGTACTCTCGCAAACAAGCGCAGGACGCTCTTGCCGCCGTCGAAGGGGAGACGACGGAAGCGCGGATCCGCGCCGCACTGAAACGTTTGTCGCGTTTGTCATCCTGAACAAAGTGAAGGATCTCCCAAAGAGATTCTTCGCTGCGCTCAGAATGACAAAGGGTGATATGAATGAAAAATTATGGAACGAATTTATCTACTCGCACGGGCCGCGCTCCGGCGCGTTTTTACAATCCTGGGAGTGGGGAGAGTTTCAGAAAGCTCTCGGGTATGAGGTTCATCGCGTCGGCGATCTGAAAAGCTTTGCCGCGACCATCATCCATACACCGCTCCCGTTCGGCCTCTCGTATCTTTATATACCTCGCGGCCCGATCGTCTCGGGCGCAAAAGAAATGGAAGCAGCGCTCGCGACTCTTCGAGAACTCGGGAAAAAACACGGGGCGCTTTTTGTCCGCATCGAACCACCCATTGAGCTCCCACCCCATCTAACTCCCCCTCAGGCAGGGGGAGAATCCACGCTTCCTCCCCTTACCAAGGGGAGGGTAGGAGGGGTTACCGTGAAAAGCACGCTCGCGATCCAGCCCGAAGAGACGCTTCTTCTTGATCTCAAGCGATCCGAGGAAGAGCTTCTCTCCGCCATGCATCCGAAAACGCGGTACAACATTCATGTCGCAGAGCGTCATGGTGTCACGGTCGCGATCGAAACCGACTTTGATGCGGTTTGGCCGCTCTTTGAGAACACAGGAAAGCGCGGCGGCTTCCATCTGCATCCTCGAAGCCATTACGAACACCTCCTGCGGTCATTGAACACGGATGCGTGCCGCGCCTTTCTTGCGATCGCGCGGTACAAAGGCGAAGTGGTTGCCGCGAATATCATGATCGATTGCGCTGGGACTCGCACGTATCTCCACGGCGCCTCAAGCGATCGCGATCGGAACGTGATGGCGCCCTACCTTCTCCATTGGCATTTGATTCAGGAGGCAAAGAAAAAAGGGCGGTACTGGTATGACTGGTGGGGAGTCGCTCCCGAGAACGCGAGCGAACGCCACGCCTGGTCTGGCATCTCCCGCTTCAAACTCGGCTTCGGCGGCGAGCGCGTAAAATATCCGGGGACGTTCGATCTTGTCTTGAAACCGGCAGCCTACGGATTTTATCGTCTTGCTCGACGCGTACGTCGATTGGTTTAATACAACCCCGCACCTTTCCGACAGCTGTTTCAGAAAGGTGCGGGGTGGTGCGCCCGAGCTTACCTTGTTCGAGGGCTGGGTAATAGGGCGTCCAGGTGATATTCAAGACCTCGTGTGCCTTGATATGAACATGGTGTTAGATCTATAGTCAGTTCTGACGGAAGGGCCAAGTACTGATCGCAAGGTCCGGCAGTTGCCCTTCCGGATGGGCAACTCTGGCTTGGGCCAACTGTCTCGCGCTGGGACCGGGGACCCACCATAAGCCCCCGAAAAGGCCCGCTTGGTAACGGCCTGAGCGACGCCTTGACGGAGTGGCGCTAGCGCTAGCGCCACTCCATTTTCTTTTAATCAAGAACAAAAACTCATGACAGAAAAATGTCGACAACTTAAACATCCTGTTAATGAGCCGTTGTTAACCCAGATCGGGGATATGACGGTCAGTTTTGCTCTCCTCGAGGACGAATTCAAGAGCCTTGTGCAATCTTTGATTCATGAACACCAACGGGCTACACAGATTATCACAAGCTCACTACGAGGTTTCGAACAGACCTATAGCCTTCTTCTGTCACTCTACCGAGAGCGGTATGGGGAGGATGACGACTACCAACTTCTGAAAGGATTCGTAGATTCAGCATCAAAACTTGAAGAGGAACGAGACCGAATCACACACTCAACCTGGAACGCTGGAGAAGATGCCGATACCGCGATGCGTATTAAAATGACTACCCGTAGAAAAGAAGGAATAAAAGTTCAGTTCGACTCTTACACTGTCGAAAGAATGAAGGATTTCAATAGATGCATCCGAGAACTCGCGTATGATGTCCGGTCCTTCCGAATTAGGTTGATTAAAGCAGGCAAGCTGATCAACAATCCGATTCAGAAACAATGGTGACAAACAACAGAGTTTCTAAACCAATCCATACTGCTCTTCAACAGGCGGATTCGAGAAGTATACGCGAACATCGAACGCGGGATCTGTGAGTTCGATCATTTCGAACGTCTCACGTTGGATCAGCTTAAAGCCAGACCTCGACTCGCAAGCCGACTTAAAACTTGGATAGTTCTTCACTGCGAAATCGGCATCACCACGTTCCGGCCGAGTTGGATCGGGAGCACGAATCTTGAGAAGGCGAAGAGAGCCAGCCACGGTATCAAGCGACTCGATCTTGTAGAGGGGGCCGGTGGGCGTCTCCTTATAGACCATTCCAAGCTGCGCTCCTGCCTGAAGCAGGCCCTCATACTCCTCCTGAGTGTGAGAGAAGATCGCGGCGTAGTGGACTGGTATGTCGCGCTGCTTCGTATACTTGTTTTTGAGCTCACACGCTTGCTTTACGATGTCGCGAACGAGCTCTTGGAGTTCATTTCTAGTCATGATTCGTCAATTTGCAGGTTCGGAAACATGAGTCGATTCTGCCGCGCAAACCCTGTTTCTTAATGGTGAGGCGGCAGGGCGTCGAAGGACTATCATGGTGCGCCCAGGACGATTTGAACGTCCGACCTCTTCCTTCGGAGGGAAGCGCTCCCCGCCGCGCAGGCTGAAGCCAGCGAAGGCGGGCCCGCCGGTCTAGCTTGCCCATTCATCGTGGTGCGGTGTGCAGGAGTTGAACCTGCGACCTTCAGCTTCGGAGGCTGACGCTCTATCCAGCTGAGCTAACACCGCGCAATCCAATTTGATCAATGGGCAAGCTTGACGGCGGGTATCCCCAGCCAGAGGCTGGTCCGCCTTCGGCGGAAGTTGAGCTATGGGCGCGAGCGACGCGATCGTAACGTTTTTTTGACGCTGTGTCAATGGATGAAGATAAGGCGCCGTACCAAAACGTGGTTGGTGATTATTGCGTTTTAGTTCTCTGTTA
>CAZNKO010000016.1:0-18199 GCA_964573855.1 uncultured Gammaproteobacteria bacterium
CAATGATCGTCGTAACGTGTCCCGCATCCAAAAAGTCCAAATCCAAATTTTCTTCCGGGCTCAAAAACGGGTCATCGAGATAGGAAACCGGGCGGGGGCTCCGTGCCGCTCCTTCCGAAATGCTCACCACCTCCACGGAAGACACGTCGGAGGCCGTAATAAAGGAATAGAGAAGACTTTCTTTTCCAAATGATTCGGCCCGCACTTCTCGGCTCTCCATATTGATCCCCAGCACAAACCCGACCAGCATCACGATGGCGAAATGGATGACATATCGATTCGTCAAAAGAAACAGAAGGCGATGGTGCGTGGGAATCATGAGGCGCGAAAGCCACCGGCGCACCCAGAATACGAATCGGTATCCCGGGACCCCAACGAAGCGAATGAAAAATCGCCCGAGGGACGCGAACGGGCGTGCAAACGCACGCGCGAGCGGTCCGCCAAGGCGTTTCATGAAAATCAGTCCGCGGAGAAATCCGAGCAATAGACGGACGATCCATTGTTTCAAAGAGAGTTTGATACAAGGAAAGTTACGAACGGAAACGGTACCGGAAAAAGACTGTGCCGTCAATCTCCTTCCGCGGGTCAAAAGAGGGTCGGATGGAACGTGCGGTAACTCAACCGATGATGCGGACACGGGCCATGAAGCGACAGCGCCTCGCGGTGCTCTTCGGTTGCATACCCTTTGTGTTCGTCGAATCCATAAAGGGGAAATGCCTCCGCAAGCTCCCGCATGATTCGATCCCGGGTCACTTTCGCGATGATGGACGCCGCCGCGATCGACTTCACAAGCCGGTCCCCATGGATCACGGCCTTCTGCGGAATCGTGATGCCGGGGATCGTCCAGGCGTCCACGAGCGCGAAGTCTGCCTGGTCGATCGCGGAGACGGCCCGCTGCATGGCGAGCAGACTCGCGCGCCGGATGTTGAGCTCCGTGATCTCCCGCACGGACGCCAACCCAACCGCCCACGCAACCGCCCGCTCCAAAATGAGCGGATAAAGCTCCTCTCGCGACTCGGGGGTGAGGAGTTTACTGTCTTTGACCCGCCCCAAATGAGAATCGAGGGGGAAAATAACGGCCGCAGCCACGACGGGCCCGGCCAAAGCCCCGCATCCAGCCTCATCCACGCCCACAATCGCCCGATACCCCTGCGACAGGAGCTCGCGTTCGAACTCAAAGGTAGGAGTGTTCATAGCGTTGACAGATGGAGACTTTTTTCTTAGTATACCCCGTACTACAACACTGGTGGAACACTAATATCTCTCATATATTTAGACCATCCATTTACCATCACCGTCCTACAGTCTCTGCGACAGTTGTAGTACGGGGTGTACCATCGTCTTTGACATGTTTTTATGAGCACATCATCCATAGTCTCTCTCTCGCTTGGAGCCGCGTTGGCGGCTCTTCTCTACGGTGTCATTCTTATTCGGTGGATTCTCGCCCTCCCGTCCGGGGACGGAAAAATGAAAGGGATTGCCCTTGCGATTCAAGAGGGCGCCCGAGCCTATCTCGCTCGGCAGTACAAGATGATCGGGGCGATCGGCCTCGTCGTCTTTCTTGTGATCGGGTTTGCACTCGACTGGCAGATCGCCGGCGGGTTTGCGGTCGGCGCCATTCTCTCGGCTCTCGCCGGGTTCATCGGCATGTCGGTTTCTGTCCGCGCAAACGTGCGCACGACCGAGGCCGCGAAAAAGGGCCTCTCGGAAGCGCTTCAGGTTGCGTTCCGCGGTGGCTCGGTGACTGGACTCTTTGTGGTGGGCTTGGGCCTTCTCGGAGTCGCAGGATTTTATGCCGCGACCGGAAGCACCCATGGGCTCATCGGCCTCGCCTTTGGAGGATCGCTCATTAGTGTCTTCGCGCGCTTGGGTGGCGGCATTTTTACGAAAGCCGCGGATGTCGGAGCAGATCTCGTGGGAAAAACAGAAGTCGGAATTCCGGAAGATGACCCACGAAACCCGGCGGTCATTGCGGACAACGTCGGCGCAGACCTTTTTGAGACGTATGCCGTCACGACGGTCGCCGCGATGCTGCTCGGCAATCTCCTCTTCCCAGGCCAGACCGTCATCATTGTTTTCCCGCTCGCTTTGGGAGCGGCCGCAATCGTGGCATCCATCCTCGGAACCTTTGCGGTCCGCCTAGGAGAAGACAAAGGGATCATGGCCGCCCTCTACAAAGGACTCGTGGCCGCGGGCGTCCTCTCGGCTGTCTTTTTCTGGTTTATTACCTCGCGACTTCTTGGGGGAATAGGGGGATTGAATGTTGCAAATATTTATTTCAGCTCGCTCTTGGGGCTCATCGTGACCGGCCTCATGATCATGATTACGGAATATTACACAAGCACAAAATATAAACCGGTCCAATCGCTCGCGGGCGCTTCGGAATCTGGGCACGGCACAAACATCATTGCCGGCCTCGCCCTTTCCATGAAATCCACGGCGTTTCCGGTCCTGACCATCGTGCTTGGAATTCTCCTTGCGTATCAACTGGGCGGCCTTTATGGAATCGCGATCGCCGCCATGTCCATGCTCTCGCTCACGGGAATCATCGTCGCAATTGATGCGTACGGCCCGATCACGGATAACGCCGGCGGCATTGCAGAAATGGCTGGCCTCCCAGAGGAAGTGCGTGGAGTCACTGATCCTTTGGACGCAGTCGGGAACACGACCAAGGCTGTTACGAAAGCGTATGCGATCGGATCGGCCGGGCTCGCGACTCTCGTGCTCTTCGGTGATTACATTCACACGATCGAGGCGCAAGGCGCGAGCGTGTCGTTCGAACTTAACCGTCCGGAAGTTATCGCAGGGCTCTTCATTGGCGGCATCATCACCTACCTCTTTGGGGCGATGGCCATGGAAGCGGTCGGCCGTGCAGCGGGAAGTGTCGTCAGCGAAGTCCGCCGCCAGTTCCGCGAGATTCCGGGCATCATGGAAGGCACGGGCAAACCCGATTACGCAAAGGCGGTTGATATCGTCACGAAAGAAGCGATCCGCCGCATGATTGTTCCGTCACTCATGGCCGTCTTGGCTCCGATCGTGGTGGGATTCCTCCTCGGGCCTTCCGCGCTCGGGGGGCTTCTCGTCGGATCCATCGTAACCGGACTCTTCGTCGCGATCTCGATGACGACCGGCGGTGGTGCGTGGGACAATGCGAAAAAATATATTGAAGCGGGAAACTACGGCGGAAAGGGAAGCAATGCCCACAAGGCGGCCGTAACCGGCGACACGGTCGGCGACCCGTACAAAGACACGGCCGGCCCAGCGATTAACCCCATGATCAAAATCCTGAACATCGTCGCCCTCCTCATCGTCGCCCTCCTTGTGTAGAAAGTAGAGGGTAGAAAGTAGAAAGTAAAAAGACCGCCCCGAAGATGGACGGTTTTTTGAAAATTTCATCCAGAATCCTCTCCAAAAAGATAATTCTAAAATGACGCATATGCGTCATTTTCGAATCTTATAAAAACGACATTTCAGAATACGGCGCTCTATCATGGATGGTTTTCCCCTTTGACAGATTCCCCCTCGGCCGATACACTCTCCGCACTTTCAAAAGTGACAGGTGACAAGAAACCAGTAACAAGAAAAAAATATGGCGGAAATAAAAATGGATGAGCTTCCGAAAAATACCGTGAAGTTTACGGTCAGAATCCCGACCGAGGAAGCCCGCCCCTATCTTGAGGAGGCGGCCGTTCGGATTTCCCAATCCTCTTCGATCCCGGGCTTTCGCCCGGGCAAGGCCGGATATGACATCGTAAAACAGCGCGTGGGAGAAATGAAAATCTACGAGGAAGCGCTCGAGTCCATCGTCCGAAAAACCTACGTCGAGGCAATCCTTGCGAATCAAATCGAAACGGTGGGATCGCCGAAAATTGATGTAGAAAAACTGGCGCCGGATAACGATATCGTTTACACAGCCGAGGTCGGCCGCATGCCGCGTGTCACCAAACTCGCGGATTTTCGGAAACTGAAAATCAAATCCAAGCCGTCGGAAGTGAGCGATCAGGACATCGCGAACACGCTCAAGGATCTCCAGCGCATGCAAACGAAAGAGGTTCGAGCGGTATCCGGAGGTGCTGCTGCTCAAAACGACAAAGTGATCGTTTCCATGAATATGAAAAAGGACGGGGTCGCGATCGAGGGCGGCTCTTCTCCGGACCACGCGATTTATCTGACCGAGGAGTATTACATCCCGGGTCTCAAAGAAAAAGTCATTGGCATGAAGGAAGGGGAGAGCAAAACATTCACGCTTCCGTTCCCAAAAGATCACACGCAAAAGATGCTCGCGGGGGCCAATATTGATTTTGACGTGGCCCTCAAGGAAATTTATCACCTGGAGCTCCCGGAATTGAACGACGCCTTTGCCACCTCGCTCGGCCAAAAGGATTTTGCCACACTGAAAGAGCTCATCCGCAACAATTTAAAACTGGAAAAAGAAAATGAAGAGCGAGCGCGGCAGGAAAAAGAAATGCTGGAGCTCATTGCAAAGGAATCTCGCTTTGAAGACATCCCGGATCTTCTTGTGAACGAAGAGTTGGGCCGGATGATCATGGAATTGAAACGCGGAGTCGAGGAGCAGGGGCTCGATTTTGAGGAATATGTGAAGCATCTCAACAAAACCTACGCGGATTTGAAGATTGATTTTACGCCGCAGGCGATCGTCCGCCTCAAGGTGGCCCTCGTGCTCCGAGAAATCGCAAAACAGGAGAAGGTGGGTGTGGAAGAAAAAGAAATTGATGCTGAACTTGTTCGCCTTGCCGCGCGCTATGAAGACAAAGAGGCGAGGAAGCGCCTTTACGATCCGGATTTCCGCGATTATACCAGGACGCTTCTCCAAAACAGAAAGGTGATCGACCTGCTCCGCCAAGCCATGGTACGAAATTAAGGGTGGCAACGAGAATTTCTAAGACTATTTGTCGGAGCCGGCGTCGTCCGGCTCCAGCGGCCGGACGCGCCTGAAGCTCTCGGCGTTCGGATCCCGCCTTCGGCGGGAACCAAGCTCCGAACGCCTCCGAGATCCTCCTCCAAACAGTCTTAAAAATTCTCGTGATAACCCTTCTATGAAATTCGGTGCTCACATTTCGGCGGCGGGCGGGCTCTGGAATGCGCCAAAAAATGCCGCGAAGCTCGGCTGTGAAGTCCTGCAGATGTTTTCGCGCCCGCCGCAGGGTGGAAAAGCTCCGCCAATCACGCCGGAGGCGGCAAAAAAATTTCAAGACGCGATGAAAGAGTGCGAAATTGAGCGAGCGTATATTCACGCGCCCTATTTCATTAACCTTGCCTCGGGACAAACGCGTATTTATCACGGCTCAATCACCGTTATCCGTGAGGAACTTGAACGCGGAAGCGCCCTCGGATGCCGAGCGATGATGTTTCACCCGGGATCCGCGAAAGACGTCGGACAAAAGGAGGGCGAAAAGATGATCATCGAAGGACTGGACAAGATTCTCGATGGCTACACGGGCTCTTGTCAGCTCTTGATCGAGATCTCGGCCGGTGCCGGAGCGGTCATGGGAGACCAATTTGAAGAAATCGCTGAATTCCTCGACAAGGCGGAGCGCGGTGGTGAGATCGGAGTGTGTTTCGACACTCAACACGCCTTTGCCTCCGGCTATGAAATGCGGACAAAAGAGGGAATCGACGAAACGTTCCGCCAATTTGATAAACTGATTGGGCTTGATCGTCTCGTTTTGAGCCATTGCAACGACTCCATGGTGGATTTTGGAGCGAAAAAAGACCGGCATGAGCATCTTGGGGAAGGGAAAATCGGAAAGGATGCGTTCAAAATTCTCGTTGAACATCCAAAACTCCAGCACCTCGACCTTATTCTCGAAACGCCGCTCGATGAAAAGCGCCCCGCGGACATGAAGCTCCTCAAGTCGTTCCGACTGAAATGACCAATGACAAATTTAGTCATTTGACCTTTTCATATAAAGATGTCGGATGAAAGAGGAGAAGTCAGGCGAAAATGACATGACATACAATGTTCCATATGGTACATTGTATGTCATATGATCCTCACCGTCCACGCGAAACCGGGCGCCAAACAAAATAAACTCGAATGGATGGATCAGGATACGCTGAAGGTCTCTGTCACGGCCCGTGCGGAGCAGGGAAAAGCGAACGAGGCGATCTTGGAACTCTTGGCCGAGGAACTCCAGGTGCCGAAAACCTCGCTCCGGATCGTTCGCGGGGCCACGACCCGCCTCAAACAGATCACGGTTTTTCGAATTTAGAATTTCTTCGGATTTCGTGCTTCGAATTTCGAATTTCGAATGTCTCCTCCTGGTACCGGATCAAATCCGCCTTTCGAGAAGGGGTTGCAGCGGCAAATCCGCCAAAGCATGAGGCCGCCGCCTCGGATCACTCCGTGTCGTTCAATACATTCGTATCCGTACATCGAGCAGGTGGGGGAAAATCGACAGTATCCATCGGGAAACAGGCGTTTTAAGGGCCCGTGATCAAAGGAGAGGGTGCGCTGATACAGGCGAATCAAAAAGAGAGCAGCGTGTTTCATACCCCGTTAGAAGCCTGAACGAAAAAAATTAAAAATTTTTTTCGCATATGTTCAAAAGATCAGGATGCCACCAACTGATTTGATAAGTTTAGAAAACATGAGTGGACGACAGACGGCTTCTAACGGGGTCATACACGAAGGAGCGGGGTTTTTTTGAGGAGGCGCTCGAGATTTGCCTCAAGCTCAGGATTTTTCTTTCGCGCGGCCTCCGGCCGCGCCATCACGATCACGTCATACCCGGAAGCGATCCGAGAAAGACGCGCGTGCAGCCCCTCCCGGATTTTCCGCCGAATGCGATTGCGCTCCACGGCGTTCTTCGACACCTTTCCCCCGACCACCACGGCAAACCGCGACACCCCCCCGTCATTCTTCCGGTATTTCAAACCGAGTGCGCCATCAAAAACGCCCTTGCCTTTTGAGAAGAGCGTCTTAATGTCTCGATCATGACGGAGCCGATGCTCGCGCGGAAGCATTTATTTTCGTTTCGCTTGAACAGACACGCGCTTGCGACCTTGGGTCCGGCGACGGCGCAGCACGTTTTGCCCTGACCGCGTGCGCATGCGCACGCGAAAGCCGTGCACTTTGGCGCGGCGCGCTTTCTTCGGTTGATACGTTCGCTTCGGCATATAATTTTCTCTTTTCTGCATTCTCCTTTCTCCTCCTGAAACATTAACAGATCATCCACAAGTTATCAACCCATTTATGCACGACGAGAGCCCTTGCCCACCTGTGGACAACTGATCTAAACTAACCCAGCCAATCAATCCATGCCTTATGAACACGAGTGAACTCTGGCAGTCGGTATTAGGAGAGCTTGAGCTTTCGCTCAGCAAAGCCAATTTCACCACTTGGTTCAGGAATACCTTTATTGCGGCGCTCCAAGACGGGGAAGTGGTGGTCGGCGTCCCAAACATGTTCACGAAGGCTTGGCTCGAAAAGAAGTATTCCAAAGAGATCCTCCAGTCCATCCAGAATTTAAGCGGCGTGAAGGTCCGGACCATCTGCTATCGGGTGGAAGCCCGCCCAATGGTGGCGCCGCTTCCGGTCTCCGAGACCGTCTCCGCTCCCGCCGCCGCGCCGCAGACGTTCGCCCCGGCCATTTCCCAAGCTCCAAACCCCATTCCACACGCGACGGCAACCATTCCTCAACGGTTCGGGGAATTTTCCTTAAACGGAAAGTACATTTTCGGAAACTACATCGTGGGGAAACAAAATGAGTTGGCACACGCCGCGGCCCAGGCCGTCTCGGGAAGCCCGGGCGGCGTTTACAACCCGCTCTTCATCTACGGCGGGGTGGGACTCGGCAAAACCCACCTTCTCCAGGCGATCGGCAATGAAATTCTCCACAAAAATCCCGCCTCCCGCATCCTGTACGTTACCTGCGAGCGGTTCACGAACGATTTCATCAATGCCGTCCGCCAAGGCCAGGCGCGGGAGTTCAAAAACCACTACCGAACCGTGGATGTCCTCCTCGTGGACGATATCCAATTCATCACGGGGAAGGAGGGCACGCAGGAAGAATTCTTCCACACCTTCAACCAGCTCCACCAAAACAACAAACAGATCGTGATTTCCTCTGATCGGCCGCCCAAAGCGATCCCAACCCTGGAACAGCGCCTTATTTCACGCTTCGAATCCGGCATGATGGCGGATATTGGTACTCCGGACTTTGAAACGCGCATCGCGATCCTTGGCATGAAGTGCAAAGAGAAGAATTTCGCTCTCGACAGCGAAATTCTGCACCACATTTGCAGTGTGGTCCAAAGCAATGTCCGCGAACTTGAAGGAGCGCTCAATAAAGTCATGGCCTTTCATCAATTCAAGAACATTTCTCCCACCGTCGACACCGTGCGCCCCATCCTCGCAAGCTTCCAACCGGTCAGTGCCACCAAAAATATCACGCCGCGCCAGCTCATCCAGGCGGTCGCCGTCTATTTCGACCTCCGTCTCGAGGATCTCTTGGGCCAAAGCCGCGAAAAACGCTTTGCCTTCCCGCGCCAGATCGTGATGTACCTCATGCGGGAGGAGATGAAAGCGAGCTATCCAACGATCGGAGCTGAACTCGGAGGGCGCGACCACACAACGGCCATGCACGCCTACGAAAAAATAACGACGTGCCTGAACGACGACGAGAAGCTCCAAAACGACCTCGAACTCATCAAGCAGCGGCTCTACACACTCTAGTCGCTCTTCATCCACACGCCTCACACATGCGGAGAACGATGGGACAGACTATGGGATAACCCAGCGCACAACTCGTCGACGAATTCCGGACACAATTTGTTCCTTTGCAGGAGGATTTTCCATCCACTGCGAGACCCGTCTCTCCTCCACACCATACCTCGACCTCTCACGTCGATTTGCCATCGGATCCATACTGGTCGCCTCGGTTCATTCACTCTATCCACCGCCTTATTGTTACTGTCGATATATTCTTGTCTTCTATTGATATGAAATTCTCCTGCACCCGAGACAACCTCCACCAAGGACTTTCCATCGTGAGTCATTTGAGTGCGAAGAACCTCAATCTCCCGATTCTTCAAAACGTTCTCATGAAGGCCGAGGGGGGAACCCTGAATCTTTCCTCCACGAACCTCGAGATGGCTGTCCGGTGCGCCGTGCGTGGAAAAGTTGAACAATCCGGCGAATGCACGGTTCCGGCCAAGCTCTTTTTTGACTACGTTTCTCTGCTTCCAAACGAAACCGTGAATGTGCAAGTGGATGGCGGGCACGTGGGCGTGGTCTCCGGGAGATATAAAACAAAGATGAATGGCCTGCCGGCCTCGGAATTCCCGCTGATTCCCTCGGTCCAGGCGACGCGCACCTATCAAGTGCCTGTCTCGGAGCTGCGGGAGGCGCTCTCCCGCGTCCTGTTTGCGGTTGCGAGCAACGAAGCGCGGCCAGAGCTCACCGGGGTCTGCATGACGTTTGAGGCGCAGGGAAATGCGGGCTCCCTCGTTCTTGCGGCCACCGATTCGTATCGCCTCTCCGAGGTCACCGTGCCGCTTCCCTCCGGTGTTCAAACCCCCTCACGGGTCATTGTGCCGTCTCGGACGCTCGGCGAGCTCCACCGGATTCTTTCCGTGTTCCGTGATGCGGTGGACTCACCCTCCTCGGTCAGCCTCCAGTTCTCGGACAATCAGCTTGTTACAAGTTATGGGCCTGTGGAGCTCGTGAGCCGCCTCATCGAGGGGACATATCCGGACTATCGCCAGATCATCCCGAAGGAGTTTCGGACCAAGGCACGGCTTGATCGGGAGGATTTTATCCAGGCCGTAAAGGCCGCGAGCCTTTTTTCGAAGAATGGGCTTTTCGACGTAACCCTCTCGTTTGATCCCAAGGACGGCGGGCTCTCGGTCCGCTCTGTGGACGCCACGCGCGGCGAGAACACGGCGATGTGCCCCTCGGAAGTGAATGGGAATGCAAACACCGTGACCGTGAATTATCGGTATCTCTTGGATGGGTTGAACTCCCTCTCCGAGGGCGAGGTCATCTTCCAGATGATTGACGCGGCAAATCCTTGCGTGGTAACACCAAAGGACGGAGGCGCCCGCCTGCCGGACGGGCAGGGATCCTTGTACATCGTCATGCCGATTAAACAATAATTTTTCGCGAACCTATGCAAAGAACAGGTCAAGCGCTCGTGTGGGTCATCGTGGTGGTTCTCGTGATTTTGGGAGGAGCGTATCTTTTGAATAAACCAGGAGGGGTTGGTCCAGCCGACCAAGGGCCGATCAAAATCGGCGTCATGCAGCCGCTCACTGGCGACGCTGCTTCGTATGGCGAGGCGGAGCTTCGCGGCATTCAAGTTGCCGTGGATGAAATTAATGGGGCGGGCGGAATCAAGGGGCGTCAGATTGAGCTTGTCGTGGGAGACAGTAAATGTGATCCGCAAGCCGGAGGAACCGAGGCGCAAAAACTCGTGAATGTGGATCAGGTGAAGGTGATTGTGGGCGGCGCCTGTTCGGGAGAGACATTGGCGGCCGCAAAGATTACGGAGCCAGCGAAAGTTTTGTTGATGTCGCCATCAGCTTCAAGTCCGGATGTTACGAACGCGGGCGACTTCGTGTTTCGGACGTATCCTTCTGACGCGTTGGCAGGCAAGGTGGCGGCTGGGTATGCGTACACAAAACTCGGAGCTCGCAAGGCAGCGCTTCTGACCGAGCAGACCGATTATGCGCAGGGTCTCCGCCGTGTCTACAAGGAAGCGTTCACGGGTCTTGGGGGTCAGGTGGTTGCGGATGAAACGTACAACACAGGTGACACGGATTTCCGCACGCAGATTTTGAAGCTTCAAGCGGCCCGACCGGACGTGGTGTATGTTGTCCCCCAGACGCCGACCCCCGGTATCACCATTTTCCGTCAGCTCCGGCAGTATCGCGTGAGCGGAACCTATACGACCGCAGAAGTGCTTCTCGACCGACAGATTGTGAAAGACAACGCGGCCGCGTTTGAAGGGGTGATCGGGGTAGAGCTTGCCGTGGATTATGAAAATAACCCAGTGGCAAAGGCGTTCAAAGACGCCCATCAAGCGAAGTTTAATGCGGAGCCCGGGTCGTTCTCGGCGAACGCCTATGATGCGATGAAACTTGTCGCCAAAGCGATCGAGGCCTCCGGACTCGACACGGAAAAAATTCGAGATTGGCTGTACAATACGAAAGACTGGCCCGGGGCCGGCGGGACCATCAGCTTTGATGAGAACGGCGACCCGATCTTGGGCGAGAATGTTCGTCAGATCAAGGCAGGCCAGGTGACCGATCTCGGACCTTTTACACCGTAAGAATGAACGACGTTGGAAGAAAGGCGGATGGATTCCATCCGCCTTCTTCGTTGATATGGAAGTCATCCCACAACTTTTCGTGAATGGAATCCTTGCCGCGTCCTTGTATGCCCTGGTCGCGGGCGGTGTGGCATTTGTGCATGCCACCACACGCATCTTTCATCTGGCGCACGGCGTCGTCGTTGTTGCGGCGGGATATGCTTTTTGGTGGATGTGGGAGTCGCTCCATTGGCCTTATCTCGTGGCGGCCGTTTTCGCTCTCCTCGTCGCCGTGTTACTCGGCGCCATCATGCATTTCGCAGCGTATGAACCACTCCGCCGTCGGGGAGCCAAGGGCATCAGCTATCTTCTTGCGACCTTGGCGATGTTGATCTTCGGTCAGAACGCCATTCGGGCAATCTTTGGATCTGCTCCAAAAACATTTTCTTTGGAGCCCATCGTGTGGCACATCGGGAGTGTGACCGTGACGAGCGTGGAAGTTTGGTCCGTGATCATTACCTTGGTCCTCCTCACACTCTTTTTATTCGTGGTTCGATTGAGCAAGCTCGGGAAAGCCATGCGGGCGACCGCGGACCAGGAAACGGTTGCAGAAATTTTGGGGATCGACACGGCACGCATCCGGCTCACCTGTTTCCTGTTGTCGTCACTCCTTTCCGCGCCGGCCGGGATTCTCATGGGGCTCATGTTTAATCTTGATCCGGAGATGGGGACATTGCTCGTGGTGAAGGGATTCGCCGCGTCTGTGATCGGGGGCACGGGGCTCATGAGTGGAGCTCTGCTCGGGAGCTTAGGGATCGGTCTTATCGAACAGGCGGCGGTGTGGTTTTGGGGGGCTGGTTGGCGGAATGCCGCGAGCTTTATTTTGCTGTTTATCTTTCTCTTGGTCCGCCCCCAAGGCATTTTGGGGCGCCGCCGTTCCCCATAGCCTATGTCCGGTTATCTTTTGCACATCATCACCCTGATGGCGATTGAAATGATTATTGCGCTTTCGTACGCGATTGCGGTTGGATTTTTGGGCTATATCAATTTTGGGCAGGTGGCCCTTCTTGCAGTCGGGGCATACACAGCGGCCATTCTTACCATTCAGGGAGTTCCGTTTTGGGCCGCGGCCCTTCTCGCCGCCCTGTTGACTGGTGTGGCGGCATTTCTCCTTGCCCTTCCGGCCCGGCGTATTCGCGGGGAATACTATGCGCTCATGACGCTCGGCCTCATCTTTGTTGTCCAGGCGGTTATCCTGAATTGGACTGACATGACGCGGGGAACGCTCGGACTTATTGGTATCGCTCGTCCAGCCGGTTTCACGGCCTCATCCGATTATCTCCTTTTGGTGCTTTTAGCGCTTCTTGTTGTCGCCGTTTTTGTGCACCGGCTCGTGTCGTCGCCGTATGGGGCAGCTCTCGAGGCCGTCCGGGACGATGAAGAAGTCGCGGAGACGCTCGGGAAACCGACGACGTTTCTTAAAATTTCCGCCCTCACGATTTCAGGGCTCTTGGTCGGCTTTACCGGCGCGTTTTACGCCCACTTCCTCCAGTTCATCAATGCCCAGGTGTTTTGGCTCGATCGCGCCATTTGGTATCTCGGCATTCTCGTGATCGGCGGCCTCGGCTCTTTTCGCGGCGCACTGCTCGGGGTCGTGATTTTCAATGTGTCTTTTGAGCTGATCCGTTTTTTGCCCTTGGATCCGAGTGTCCTCGGGCCGGCCCGAAACATGCTCTATGCCCTGGTGATTTTGGTGGTCCTTTTGGTGCGTCCAAAGGGGGTCTGGGGGCGCGTTCAACTGGAACAATAATATGAGTCTCTTAAGAATCGACAATACATCGAAGCATTTCGGCGGCGTGAAAGCCGTGGACCAGTGTCAATTTCGCGTTGAAGGAAAGTCTATCACAGCGGTGGTGGGTCCGAATGGGGCTGGCAAGACTACGGTTTTTCAGATCGTCGCCGGGCTTCTCGAGGCGGACAGTGGTACGATCGTGTTTCGTGGGAAAGATTTAACACACCAGGCGGCCTGGCAGAGGGCGCGGGCGGGGATTTCGCGCACGTTTCAGCTCTCACGGCTCTTTCGGAACCTCACGGTCGAGGAAAATCTCCTGCTCGCGCTTCGGCAAGATGACCATCAGCTTTGGTCCATGCTTCGACGAGGGCCGGGAGTGAGAGATTCAGAACGTGCTCAAATTCGCGAAGTCATGAAACGGGTGGGGCTCGACGTTGATCTCGCGACTCTCGTCACAGACCTCTCTTACGGCCAGCAGAAATTGTTTGATCTGTGTCGAGGACTGATTCATCCGCACACGTTTCTCATGCTCGATGAGCCGGTGGCAGGTGTGAATCCGGTCCTGCGCGAAAAGTTCAAGGGGATTTTGAAGGAATTGAAAGCAGCCGGGGAGACGATTCTTCTTATCGAACACGATATGGATTTTGTGCGCTCTGTCGCGGATCGTGTCATTGTGATGGATCAGGGGAAAGTGCTTGCGGAAGGGGAGCCCGAGGAGGTTTTGCGTGATCCGCGAGTGCTTGATGCTTATCTCGGAATGACGTTATGAGCAGTGTGATTCCAAAAAAGGGAGAAACGCGTCTTACGGTCGAGCGGCAGTGGGACGGTTCTCCGTGCCCGGACGCTCTCGTGCGGGCGGAGGTTTCGCTTGCGCAAACGCGCGAGGGCGTGCGCGTGCACGTACGCGCCCCTGCGCTCGCGGACGCGCGCATCCCCGCCATGCCCACAGGCACACGCGTCGCGAACCTTTGGGAATACGATGTCGTGGAAGTGTTTTTTGTGGGGCCCGGGCATCAGTATCTCGAACTGGAACTCGGCGCAGGCGGCCACTGGCTCCTTCTCTCGTTTGATGAGATCCGTCATCGCTCAAACGAGCACGAGCACCTTGCGCTCAAGGTGGATTGGAAGCAGGAGGCGGGAATTTGGATGAGCGAAACCGTTATTCCGCTCAACCTCATCCCAAAACCCTTCCGCGCCTTAAACGCCTTTGTGATCGCGCGCGGGTTTTTTCTCGCCATGAGCCCCGTCTCGGGCGCGGAGCCGGATTTTCATCAACCGGACAAGTATCCGGAGGCGCGATTGGGATAAACACCGTAGAAAGTAGAAGGTAGAAAGTAGAAAGAAAATTTCGTATGTTGCTCTCTGTTGAAAATTTATCGGCTGGCTATGGCGATCTTCAGGTGCTTCGGAGTGTGACGCTCAACGTCCAACCTGGAGAATTTGTGCTGTTGATTGGACCCAATGGCGCTGGAAAATCCACGATCTTGAAGAGCATTTTCAACCTCACCAGGAAAATGGCGGGCACTATTCAGTTTCAGGAAAAAGATGTCACTCATCTCCCAACCCACGGCCTCATTGAGGAGGGAATTGGGTTCGTGCCGCAGGGGCGTCTCGTGTTTCCATCGCTCACCGTCAAAGAAAATCTCGACATGGGCGGCTATCTTTTAAATCATCGCGCCACCCTCGAGGAAAATCGCGAACGAGTGTACGACCTATTCCCGGCGCTTCGGGAAAAGCGTCGCGAGCTCGCAGGGAATTTGTCAGGCGGGCAGCAACAGCAGCTCTCGATCGGCCGCGCGCTCATGATGACGCCAAAACTTCTTTTGCTCGATGAACCATCGCTCGGTCTTTCACCCAAACTCGTGCAAGAAGTTTTTTCAATATTAAAAAAATTGCAGGAACAAGGGACGACCCTCCTTGTGGTAGAGCAAAATGTCCGTCTGGCTCTTCCGTATGCAGATCGCGGGTATCTTCTTTCAGCCGGGCGAGTGAGATTCGCGGGAACGCGGTCAGAGCTTGCGTCGGAAGATCTGATGCGCGACGCATTTCTTGCCTGACGGCTGGGGAACGGGGAACTTAGGGAACAGGGAACGGAGAGAGATCCGAAAGCGGGGCGGCGCCGGAAGCAGGAGTGACGTGGACCAAAACGCCAGCGGCCTCCAGCCGGTCACTGCCGTCCTTGGGAGTCGCAACAGCCGAAAGAACCCAGTCGCCGTTTTCAGGAAGCGTCCATGGGAAGGTGAGGAAAGGGGAGGTTGGGCTGGTTTTCGAGCCAATTTCCGTGCGTGCTCCTGTGATCGGGGAGGCGGCAAAGACCGTAACCGAGCGGTACTGGTCCGGTTTCTCGAGCGAGAGGACGACACTGTAGCTTTCTTGAATGCGTTCGATCGTCTGACCGTTTTTCGGGTCAATGACTTCAAGGTGGCCGCTCACGGCTTCGGTTGCGATGCGGATGCCGACCGTCGAGGCGGCGCTATTGTCGATGTCATCGAAGGCGACCGCTCGGAGGGTGTGATAGCCGCGCGAAACCGAGTTCGGGATCGTGGTGAAGAGGCTGTAGGGAGCGCCCGTGTCTGAACCCAGGAAAAATCCATCCAAATAAAATTCCACACGTCGGACGCCGCGCGGAGCCGAGGCCGCCACACTCACGTCTAGGGCCCTTTCCGAAAGTTCGGTGTCCGAGAAGGGCTGGGTGATGAGAATCGTCGGGAAATTTGACGGAACATGGAGATCGTCGTATTCGGTCGGCGGCGCTTCACGGCTTACGGGGATGCCGGTTTCGAGCTCTCGGCGGGCGAGCCAGTTTTGGACCGCAGTCTCCCAATGGACGTAATACGGGTCGCGGAACGGATCGACGGGCTGGGGCCCAAGCGGATTCGCGCGGTCGACGTAGAAGATGGTGGAATGATATTCCGCGTACAGGCGCTGCTGACGGTACGAGGGCGGGGTATATTCGGTCGCGAGTTTTCCGGAAGCGCGGTCCACGGTCACAATTTTTCCTGGCATGACACCGTCCAAGATGGCTTTCCCCGTGGAAGGGATCGTGGGGGCGACAAAGGGTTCGACCGGGGCGTCTTTGAGCGCAGTTTTCATGAACTGGTTCCAAATCGGGGCGGCAATGATCGAGCCGTCCGCTCCGCGCTTCATCGCGTCGTTGTTGCTGTTGCCGACCCAAACCCCCGCGGCAAGCGAAGGCGTGAAGCCGATCGTCCAGGCATCGTGGTAGTCGTTCGTGGTGCCTGTTTTTGCGGCCGCGGGCCTTCCCCCAAGCTGGAGAAAATTGTTGACTCCAAAAATAAACGCGCGCGCGGCATTGTCCGAGAGGACGTTCGAGAGCATGCGGGCAACGTTTGGCTCCATGACCGGGCGCCCCTCGCGCGGTTTCCATTCTTCCAGTACGTTTCCACCCGGCTCCTCCACCTTGAGGATCGCGACCGGATCGAAATGAACGCCTTCGTTTGCAAACGTAGCATACGCGTTCACATGATCGAGTAATTTCACCTCCGCTCCCCCGAGCACGATCGCGAGCCCGAAGTTCGACCGGTCGCTGAAGGTGGTGTAGCCTAAGGCTTCGGCGAAATCGAGCGTCGCCTCCACGCCAACCAAATAGAGCATCTGTACCGCCGGAATGTTCAAGGATCCTTGCAGGGCCTGGCGCGCGCGAACCGGTCCGCGCTCTTTCAAGTCGTAGTTGTTTGGCGCATAGACTCCGACCACGGTCGGGAACTCGGTCTTTACGTCCCAGAGGACGGTATTCGGAGTGTAGCCCGCGGCAAACGCGTTTGCGTAGACGATCGGTTTGAAGGAGGAGCCAGGCTGACGCGGGCGCACCGTGACATTCACCTGTCCGTGGATCTCATCGTCGAAATAATCTTTTGACCCCACCATAGCAACCACCTGCCCCGTCTTCGGATCCACGGCGGTGAGAGCCGCGTTCGTGAAGGCATACTGTTTCCCGCGCGCCTCCACTCCAGAGGTCACGGCTTCTTCAGCGGCTTTTTGAAAGTCCATGTTGAGGGAGGTCGTGATCTTGAGCCCGCCCTCCTCAACGGTCCGACGGCCGTAGCGTTCTTCCAAAATTTCTTTCACGTAAAACACGAAATGCGGGGCCGTGATGTTCGTCACTTTCGCTTTGACCGGCGTGGCTTCCTTTTTTGCCTCGGAGGCCGTCTTCGTGTCGATAAATCCCATTTCCGCCATCCCATCCAAAATCCAGTCCCGCCGCGCATGGAGGAGGTCCGGATTGTTGAGGTAGGTCGTCGGGATTCGGGGGAGGGCAGCCAAGGTCGCGGCCTCGGCCAGGGTTAATTTATCCACGGTTTTTCCAAAGTAATTCTGGGCTGCGGCCTGGATGCCGTAATAGGTGGATCCAAAAGGGATCTCATTGAAATAGATTTGGAGGATTTCGTCTTTGGAATACCGGCGTTCGAGCTCGATCGAGAGGATGAGCTCCTTCGCCTTGCGGGTGAGCGTCTTCTCGTTTGAGAGGATGGCGTTTTTGACGAGCTGTTGGGTGAGCGTCGAGCCGCCTCCGCGGCCTCCCCCGAAGAGGGCGGCGCGGGCGAGCCCCTTGAAGCTGAAGCCGTAATGGGTGCAGAAGGCTCGATCCTCGGCCGCGATGGTCGCCTGGACCGCCATGAGAGGGATCCCATTCGGATTCGTCTCCTTCAGGGGCTTATCATTGCAAAATCCCTCCTGCATCTTCACGAGCGTGCGGTTCTCGTCGTTGTAGATTTCATAGAGCAGCTGCTCACCGGTCCGGTCGTAGATTTTTGTGCTCTGTTTTACGAGCCTCTCGCTGAGCGCGTTCGGATCCGGCAGGTCCCGGCTCACATAGGCGAACACGGCGAGGATCCCAATGGAGCCCGCGAGGATCGCGACGACAAAAAGAAGAGCGAAGTTCTTCACCCACTCTTTACGGGCTTGGCGTGAACCCTTTCGGTGTTCAAATGAGGAGCCCGCATCCCTCCAGCTGAACCCATTGCGACGGGGGAGAGAGGCCATAGCTTGCCTTCTAGACTAGCCGAAATTTGGGAAAAGATGAAGCCGTCCTTGGTTTGTTCGAAACGTGGATATCTTGGGTGTAACACGGGAGTGATATTTTCCTCTTCGCGGGGAATGAATTTTTCCGCCT
>CAZNKO010000017.1:0-16866 GCA_964573855.1 uncultured Gammaproteobacteria bacterium
CCGGAAATATTCACTCCCCGGAGAACAGGAAAAAATCATTCCCCGTTGACACGTGCTGTGCGGCTATTGACAAAAGGCCGTTTTTGTGGTATAGTAATTTGTTCTGAAAATCGAGATTTAGGAGGAAATACAGAGCTGTTTACAACCTAAACCCAAGAAAGGGGCAAGTCATGAACTTCGGATCTGCCGCAATGTGGACACAGCTGGCGATCATTCTGTATGGCATGCCGCACCAGATCTGGCGGATCGTCGAAACGAAGCAGGTGGCCGGAATGTCGGTTCCCTTCTACCTGCTCATGTGGATGGGATCGGTGTTTTACGCCGTCCACAGCTTCAAGGAGAAAAGGAATTGGTACGTCTTCATACCGCAGATCTTCGCGGTTCCGCTGGGAGCCGTTCTCACCATTCTCATCATCTACTATCAGTGACCGGCAACGGCTGCTGACACTGTCCCCGCTTCGAAAGGAGCACGGGCGTTTTTATTTCGTCTCAAAAAAAGCACCCGTATTGTACGGATGCAGATCGGCTTCGTTCCCGATGCCGTCAGGGATGAAAAAGAAGATGAAGGACACCGAAGACCCAACCCGAGACAAAGAGGCCCCATCCGACATTCACAAACCATGACGGCGGGTTCGGAATTTTCCGCACGTACTTGAAGAAGTTATGAAGAGCAAGGAACAAGATGGAAAGGACGAACAGGGATGAACCGATCCACACGATCAACCATTGTGTGGCTGGTTCCCTCAACCAATCAGTCACGTCACCCTCCTTTTATGAGTTGTTCAACATACTTTGCGATCACATCCACTTCGATGTTCACCTTACTTCCAATCTGCAGCGTGTGCAAACGCGTCACGGCCCATGTGTGCGGGATGGATTCAAAGGAGAAAGAATGATCATCGCGGTCGATGATCGTGAGAGAAATGCCGTCCACGGCCACGGAACCCTTTTCCACCATGTATTTCGTGAGTGTGGGTGGAACATCAACCACGATTTTATGGCCAAGTTCGGTACCTCCTGTTGTCCCCTCCCGCCGTTGGACGGGATCCCGCCAGAGGCGGTGACTTGGCAAGGGGGACGCGAGAGTCGGAGTGATCGAGCGAATCGTGCCAACCCCATCAACATGCCCTTGCACGATGTGGCCGTCGAACCGCCCGCCGATTTGCGCGGGACGCTCGAGGTTCACGAGGTCGCCGGCTTTAAGGTCGCCGAGGTTCGTCCGTTTCCACGTCTCTTCGAGAATATTGCTTTTGACAACGCTCGTTCCAACCTCCCCGCCCGAACGACTGGACGCAGCTTTCATGTCGCTCGGTCGGGCGGGCAACTTCCCACCTCCAACTTCCACTATTGTGAGACATGTCCCGTTCACGGCGATCGAGTCGCCAATGTTCAACAGGAAGGTCGCGGGCACTTCAAACGTAAGTGATCCTCTTGTTCGCTCGATGATCTTTCCCGTTGTCTCGACGATACCAGTGAACATACGTTGGCAGGGTAAAAGAAGAAAGGATCGTTGGCAAGATCATTGACATCCGCATTTTCAACTTATACCGTCAGAATAGGCCCTTACAAAAAGGAGGAGCCCATGACGTACCTGTTGGAACATGCACCGGCTTCTCCTGTGGTGCTGGCGTTGAACGGGAGCGATGGATGGGTCCTCATCCATCGCGGAAAGAACGAGATCGTCCGTCTCACCCCGGAAGAGGCGCGCTCGATTTCAGAAGACGGAGTAATCCGGAGAACGCGTTCGACGCAGTTCGTCGCGGCCAGCTTGGAGGTAACGGATCGATGCAATGTCCGCTGTGTCCATTGTTATCTGGGTGACGAACGTGCCGCGCCCATCCTTAGAGCAGACGCCTGGTTTGACATCGTGGACAAGCTTGAGGCGGCGGGAGTCATCTGGCTGCAGCTGACCGGAGGCGAGCCTCTCGCACACCCCGACTTCCAGGAGATCTATGCCTACGCGTGGGACCATGGGTTCGTTTTGACGGTTCTCACGAACGGCACGCGGCTCGCCGAGGGATTTTTCATCCGGCTCCTCGCTGGGAGACCGCCTTTTCGCCTTTCGGTCAGCGTCTACGGTGCGTCAGAAGCAACTTACGAGGCCGTCACGCGCGTGAAGGGCAGCTGGGGAAGATTCCTCTCCGGGATTCGGGCGGCGAAAGAGGCAGGGATCCCCCTCCGTCTAAAGATCGTGCAGCTCGCCGAGAACCGAAGCGAGACGGCTGCAATGCAAGCGCTTGCGTGCCAATACGGCGAGACGGACTTGATCTACGAGATCATGCCGACGCTGTCCGGCGATCGCGGTCCGCTTGCCCATCGCATAAAGCGGTACGAATGTTCAGAGCGTTGGAAAGGGTGCGAAGCCGGACGGAGCATGTTCCACGTCCTCCCGGATGGTCGGGTGACCCTGTGCAAGGTCGCAAGACGCCCCGCCATTTCTCTCGAACGGATGCATGAACTTCCCGCGATCGCGCAGAGTGTTCTCCGGGAACCGGACAAGTGCACGACGTGTCCTATCCGAGAGAGCTGCGGGGTCTGTCCGCCCCTTTTCCGTCTTCTCAACGCGTCAGAACCAGACGCATGCCGAAAGGAGGTGATGATGACATGAAAACGGAATCGAATGTTCGTGCGACGGAGATCTGGGGCAGGTTCGCGGATCGAGCCGCGGCCCTCAAGCCGCTCGGGACGCAGATGTGCTCTTGCCCGCCGAACGACTGGACGGTCAACGTCAAGGGTCGCCCGGGCTAGGGCGACTCATGGCCGGTGCCATCAGGTGCCGGTCATTTTTTATGGCAGATCAAGATGAGGTAAGGAGAGGACGCAGAGAATGGCTCACCTTTGTAGGAACCGAATGTTTGTTCTATACACATGCCGGCTTTCTCCACCACCGCCTTCAATTCGGGGAAAACATAGAGTCGCACCCGTGCGTCGTGGCGGTACACTTCGCTCCCATCCGAGGCAACGGACCACGTCGACGTCTTTATCAATTGGAGCGGATCGAAACGATACTCTTCTTTCACCTGATAATCTTGGTCACGGATGCAAATCGTTTGCTCACGCGAGCCGTGATCTTTGAGCGATCCGAGGGTACGCAAACTGTTGTGCAAGGCAAGAATCAGTGTTCCTTCTTTTTTCATGTGTGAAGCCGCGTGAAGGAGGATTTCGCTTTGCTCCGCGTCCGTGCCATATCCGAAGACATTGCCGACGAGGAGGACCAAATCAAAAACCTGTTCGAGATTGAAAGTTCGCATATCGTCCTCAATGAATGTCGGTGCCACTTTCATTTCTTTCGCTTTTGTTCTCGCGAGTTCGAGTGCCTCTCTGGAACGATCTATGCCCGTCACGGAGAAACCGGCTTTGGAAATGGCCAAGCTGTGGCGTCCTGCCCCGCAGCCCAAATCGAGCACACGTCCGCCAGGAGGGAGGAAGCGCATCAAAAATTTAACCTCCATTTCCGTCGGTTCTGGGAAGAGCGTCTCGAAAATTTCGAAATACTCTGTCCCAAAAGCGGTTTTCCACCATTCTAGTGATTCCTGCATATGACAGATCAATCCTAAAGCCGCCGCCGTCATTTTTCAACAAGACAATTCCTTTCTCTTCACAATAGGCACGCTTTGCGGCATGATAGGGGGCGTTATGATCGACCCGAAACTTATTGCGGATAACCCAAAGCTTGTTGAAGAAAACAACAAGCGACGTTGGAAGAAAATCAAGGTTTCGACCGCGAAGGATCTTCTTGCGACCCGCGCGAAGCTGATTGGGGTTGTCGAAGAAGCTCGCGCGCGCGCGAACGAAGTGGCCGCCGCCATTCCGAAGGCGGATAAATCGGCTCGCGCAAAGCTTGTCGCAGAAGGGAAGGAGCTTAAAGAAAAGGTGAAGGACTTGGAGGCGAAGCTCAAAATCGCGGAGGACACGCTCGCGAAGGAGCTCCGTCAGTATCTGAATATATTGCGTGAGGATGTTCCATCCGGAGCGGATGAAACGGCGAACGAAGAGCTCCGCAAAGTCGGGAAACCGCCGAAACTTTCTTTCAAGCCCAAAGATCATCTTGCTCTTGGAGAAGCTCTTGGCATTATTGATGTCGAACGGGCCGCGAAAGTTTCCGGCGGTCGGTTCGCATACCTCAAAGGAGACGCGGCGCTTCTTGAGGTTGCTCTTTGGCAATACGCCTTTTCCGTCATTTTACCGAAAGGATTCACTCTGGTTTTACCGCCGCATCTTATTTCGACGAAGGCGATGGGGGCGATGGGGTATTTGGAGCATGGCGGAGAAGAGGAGATTTATCACATTAAAAACGACGATCTTGTTTTGATCGGCACTTCGGAGCAGGCCATTGGGCCGATGCACATGGACGAAATTCTGCCGGCTGAAAAACTTCCTCTGCGGTACGCGGGGCTCTCCCCCTGTTATCGCCGGGAAGCCGGGAGCTACGGGAAGGATGTTCGCGGGATTTTACGCGTGCATCAGTTCAACAAGATCGAGATGTTTAGTTTCACGAAGCCGGAAGATTCCGACGAAGAGCACGAGTTTCTTCTGTCTCTTCAGGAGGAGCTTATGAAAGGATTGAAGCTGCCGTATCGTGTCGTGAAGCTCTGCTCCGGGGATACCGGAACTCCATCTGCCCGCACATACGACATCGAAACATGGATGCCGGCACAAGATCGGTATCGCGAAACGCATTCCACTTCCAACACGACCGATTTCCAGACGCGGCGGCTGAATATCCGATATAAAGATGGAAAGAAGACGCAGTTCGTTCATGCTCTGAACGGGACGGCCTTCAGCGGCAGGCCGCTTATTGCCATTTTGGAAAATTACCAGCAGGAGGACGGGTCGGTGGTCGTCCCCGAGGTGCTGCGAGGGTACATGGGAGGAAAATCCGAAATCCGAAACCCGAAATTCGAAAAAAATTAAAATTCAAAATTCTAACCTCTTATTGCCATTTTGGAAAATTACCAGCAGGAGGACGGGTCGGTGGTCGTCCCCGAGGTGCTGCGAGGGTACATGGGAGGAAAATCCGAAATCCGAAACCCGAAATTCGAAAAAAATTAAAATTCAAAATTCTAACCTCCCCGCCCGAACGACTGGACGCAGCTTTCATGTCGCTCGGTCGGGCGGGCAACTTCCCACCTCTAACTTCCGATGTTATACACAAATGACACGGATGAATAAACTAGAGGGTCGTTGAGAGACGAAACGGCGTCAGCGATGGCTGACAAAACAGAAAAAGTGAATAACTTTAGCCAAAAATCGCTTGACAGTCAGGCGATTTTTTGGTGCGTTGGTGAGAGATCGCAGGGACAAGTGCCGCGTGTCTGGCGTATGCGGGAGAAGATGCAGGGGGAGGGTCCGGGTGGCGCATCTCCCTTCCGGTGGGCTGGAGCGGGTACCAAGCGGTCGCGGGGTGGGGCTGTAAGCGGGGGAGAAACGCATACAGCCCTGATAACCCATGGGGTGTCACGTTCTCGGCAGGAGTACTCATGCCGGGAACGAGGCGGCCGGCCATGGGGGCCGTTCTGTCTCATCCGTGTTCGTTTCACAAGGAGTTGTGTCATGCGTTTTGCGAGATTTTCGCTCGTGGGATTGGCATTCTTGATGTGGCGGTGCGGGGCGGAACCCGTGCCGGCCGACGCTCCGAAGGAGGCGCCGCCCGAGGAGCCCGTTTCCGATCTTGGCGGCGCTCTGCCGGAGGTTGCGCCGCGCGTCGTTGCTCTGCCGTTCGCGGCAGGGAAGGCGGCGCACTGCGTGCAGGGGGTGAATGACTCCTTCAGCCATCGCGGGAAGGCGACGCGCTACGACCTCGACTTCGATACGTCGAACTCCGAGGACGAGGCCGTGTTCGCGCCCGCAGGCGGGCGCGCCTGGGTGCATCGGGACGAAGCCCCAAGCGGGTTCGGGGTCCACGTGAACGTCGATCTCTTCGACGGCACGTATCTCGTGCTCGCGCATCTCAAAGAGGTGTTCGTCGAGAACTACGCCGACGTCGCCCCGGGGCAGTTCTTGGGCTACGAGGGATGCACGGGGCGATGCACGGGAGATCATGTGCACGTCGGAAGGCACTACGGGCTCCCGGAGCTCCAGGCGGAGTACGGCGAGTCCGTGCCGCTCTGGTACGTGGTCGGGGATCCGGCCGCGCCGGACGGGGAGCGCGCGCTCGCGGGAAGCGAGTTCGTCTGCGACCTTGGGACCGGAGTGCGGTACGTTTCGACCCTCGCGGTCGCGCGCTCGCACCCGAACGGGACGCTCGTGTATGCGCCCGGGGATCCGCGCGTGTATCGATTGGACGATGGGCGCCTGCGCTGGTTCGAGACCCAGGACGTGTTCTGGAGCCATCGGTACGATTTCAAGGACATTGTGCCGATCTCGCCCGAGGAGCTCTCCTGCACGCTCGCGGGAGATCCGATCCGCGGTCTCGGCATGGTCGAGGCGGCCCACGATGAGGACGGGATGCTCTGGCTCATGGTCGGCTCGCGCGAGCGTTTCGATCGCTATCGGATTCGCGTCCGGACGTTCGCCTGGGAGCGGGTTCTCGCTTCCTGGGGACTCTCGTACGACCGTGCGCATCCGCCCCCGCGGCGGGGGTCGTCGGACGATCTTCTGCGCTCGTGGCCCGTTCGGGATGGCTATGCCGTCTTTCGCGACGGGACCGTTCTCGAAGAAGAGTCAACGTTTCGGGCGTTCGTCGTCTCGGACGGTGTGGCAATGCCGTTTCGCGACAGGGACACCTATCTCCTGCTTGGCTTGTCGAAGCAGGAGCTCGTGGCGCCGGATGGTGCCATCACAGCCGTGCAAGGGCGTGTCGGGGACTGCTCGTTTGACACGTCCTGCATCGGAGAGGAGGATGTGAAGAACTGCGGAGGATTTTCTGACGTCAGTTCGAGTTCTCCGGCGACGCCCCCCACGAATTTCGACGACCGGTACCCGCCCGGCATCCTCTGGGTTCAAGACCCGGCGGAAGCCGAAGGGGAGCCGCGGCTTCTCGCGGTCGAGTGGCGGACTCCGTTTGGGCTCGTCGCGAATCGCATCACCCTCTCCGGCGAGTACCGGTTCGCAAACGGCTCGTTCGGATTCTGGTGGCGTGACATCATGACCAAAACAGATACCGACACGGTCGGTGTCGTCCTCGGAGGGGCTTCCTCCGGCGACACTTTCCGTTTCTCGGTGGAATACGAAACCGAGGGCGGGAGGGTGAGCTGGTCGTGCATCGGCCCGTACCCGCCTGGCCGTCAAGAGGGGAGGGTGACTGCAGACGTGGACGGGACGCCGGTTCAAGTCGAAAACGCCGACGATCCCGCAAGCGACGGCTGCGGACTCGTCCTTACGGTTCCGTAGCGCTTTTGGCCCTGGAAATCACGTTTCTGGGGCCTCTTTTTTATGTTATACTTATCATTGATGTCCCCCATGCTTTCCCCACGGGTTTTCTCGCGTATCCTGGCACTCTCCGAACGGCTTCGGGGCCTCTTGTCGCGCCCCGCGGTGCGTTGGGGACTTTTTTTCGTACTCGTCGTCGCGAGCTTAGCTGGCTCTGCGTCAATGGCTTTTGCGGAAACCGCGCCCGCGACAAAGTCGGAGCCGTCATGGTACGCCCCGATCCTTTTTTTCATTGGTGCTCTTTTTCTCTATTTCGCCCAGATCCTCGGGAAGCTCGTGGCGGCCTTGATTGAAACCATCGTCATCCCGATCATGCAGTACAACAGCTTCTCGACCTCTCCGGTCGTGTCTGCGGGTTGGGCAATCGTGCGCGACAGCATGAACCTGTTTTTCGTTATTATCCTTATCGTGATTGCGGTCGGGACGATCTTCGGCGTTGAACGCTTCAAGTGGCAGCAGCAGGTCCCAAGACTCCTTCTCATGGCCCTTGTCATCAATTTTTCGAAAACGATCACCGGCATCATGATTGACGCGAGTCAGGTCGTGATGCTCACCTTCGTGAATGCGCTGAAGGATATTGCCGGCGGGAACTTTGTTACCCTTCTCGGCCTCAATAAAATACTGTCCATCAATGCGAATGCCCCAGGCATTGGAGACCTGTATGAAGCTGGAAAGAAGGCCGCCGACTCCTTTGATTACCTCGCGGCATCTGTGGCCGGGTTTCTCATGATGACATTCGTGCTTGCGACGATCATTGCGCTTGCGGCCATTCTCGCCTTCCGCATCGTGATGCTCTGGATTCTCATTGTCGTAGCCCCGATCGCTTTTTTTCTGAAGGGGGCGGAAGGGGTCATTGATTCCAGCGCGTACAAAGATTGGTGGAAAAATCTCAAATGTTTTCTTGTGATCGGGCCGGTGCTGGCCTTCTTTCTCTGGCTTGCGCTTGCGGTTGCCGGGTCCGGGAACCTGGCGGCAACGGAGAATTTCGTGCAGACCGGCGGAAGCGCCACGGGCGGTTTCATCAGCAGTATCTTCGAGCTCAGCCACCTCACGAGCTTCATTATCGGTATGGCTTTGATTTTTGCCGGCTTTAAGGCCGCGGCCGAGTTCTGCGCCGGAGCCGAAGGGTCGAGTTTCATTACCGGCGCGCTTGGAAAGGCCAAAGCTTTTGGCCTCCGTGCCCCCGCCGGACTCCTCGCCCGTGGAGCAGCCCGCATCACGCGTGGCGGGTTGCGCGGCGCCGCGAGCCTCGCCGGCGGTGCGGCTGGCCGTATTCCGCTTGCCCGCGAGGTGCTCACGCGCCAGGGCCAGGCCGGGCTGATGCGCGCCGCACAGAGAGGGGTTGGCGCGGCAGGGAAAATTCCGGTTGTCGGGGGGTTGGCGCTTGGAGCGGCAGGTTTGATCGGCCGGGGTGCTGCGGCGCGCGAAGGAGTGGCTGCCGGAGCCATCGAAGAGGCGGGCAAAGGCTTTGAGGACAAACAGCAGGCCGAGAACTATGCGGCTGCCATGGGAGCGAGAGGCCGTCGAGCGATCACGGCGAATGATCAGCGCCAAGACCAGGCCCTGCTTCTTCGCGCGATGACAGATGCCGACTTGCAGAAGGCGATGGGCGGTGACGAGCAAGTGAAGAAGATGCTTGGAATTTATGGGGAGAATCTCCAGAAGAATTTTGGAGATGACTATAAGAGATTTGCCATGAAGCGGCCGGATCTTGCCGGGACATATAAAGACAAAGACGGGAAAGAAAAGAAGTGGATTGATGAAATTGATACCGAGGCGCACGTGAGAGACTTGGGCGAGGCCGCATTCGGGAGCACGACACCCGAGGCCGCTGAAATGCGCGAAAAACTCAAAAAGATCAAAGGGAAATCCGGGAAATCCATGTATGAAGACATTTTGGCCGGGAAGCTTGGCCTCAAGAAGCAGGAGGCGCTTCAAAAGTTTGAGCCCGCGGCGCCTCCCCCGCCGCCCATGGCCGATCTGTTCAAAGCGGAAACCTACAATCCGCGCACGGGTCAGTTCGCGACGGACGAGACTGAGCAAGCATTCACGAAGAATCTTAAGGCCGACATTACTTCGATCAAGGATATTGATCCTACAGCGATCACAAAGAACAGCATTGTCGTGAATCTTGCGGCGGAGCAGATGGATAGCGGCGCCATTCAGCGGCTATCCAAGGATTATCTCCGGGGTGATCCTGCGAAAATGGCTGAACTCGAGCCGGCTCTAAAGAAAGCGAAATCTATTCTCGATTTGGCTCTGACGGGCGCGACCGGAAAAGAGAAATCACGACTGCAAAAACTACAGATGCAGGTTGAGAATACGATAACTCTTGGTGCTTCGATCAAACCTCCTGCGCCTCCAGATTTGTCCGCCGTTGTTTCCGAGTACACGGCCCGCCAAACGGCAGCACAAAAGAAGTACCAGGACGCACAGGGTGATTTGGATCTTCCAAAAGAAGATCTTGATCGCCTACGAAGCGAATATGAACAACTTGGCAAAAATCTTTCGCACGTGAAAGAAGTCGCAGAGATGCTTGAGGGGGTGCAAGATGAAGGATTGAAAGTCGAGATATTGAAAGATCGATACAATGACTCCATGGCCGACCTCGATGCCCCGAAGGAAGTTCTTGACTATTTGCGGAACGAACTGGAGAAGCGGGAAGTAAAGCCTGAGTAATCATTATTTGAGTGACTAGGCGTGTGGAGGAGCGAAAAACAAAAACGTATGCCGATCTTCCCTCAAACGTCACCGACTTTTTGTTGAGTGATGAGGTCTTAGATCACTACCAGCGGCTTGCGGAAGATTTCCATCTTTCCGGAAAGGGGCATCTTGACATCAGTCGTTTGACGTCCGACGTGATTTTAGGCGAAGTCGCATTGGAGACATTCCCCAAGCTTCTTGGCGACGCTTTTCATCTCGATCGAGAAAAGACGATCATGCTTGCGCGGGAGCTTGCGGGAAAAATTTTACTGCCGATTGCGAAAGACGTTGGGGATGTCGCGGGGGCGATCCGGAGTTGGGGAGGGGATCCGGGAGCGTATCTCAGCGGTTCGCCTGCGGATTCGGCCGGAGCGCAGGTGGCGACGGCCGCCGGTTTGACCCTGAAAGACGCCGTGCTTCTTCATCGTCTCGGACTCATCGCCGATTCCTATAAGCGCGGAGTGCGAAGTGCGGCAGATACAAAGGCGGTGCTCATGCGCGGTACGAACATTGGCGGACTCGAGCTTCCAGCAGACGCGGCTGACCGCGTTCTTTCGGCAATCGCGACAACGTCGGTAACCCCCCCAACCCCCCCCGTGGAAAGGGGGGGAGGCCAGCAGCCTCCTCCGAAACCAAGACCACCAGCGCCGGTAACCCCTCCTAACCTCCCCTTGAAAAGGGGAGGAACTCTGCCTCCCGAGCCCGAGCTTCATCTTTTGACCGAAGCCGATCTTCTCCCGTCTTCTGCTCTGATCACACCCGCTCGTGATCTGCTCGAGGGGGAGGAAGCGCAAGAAGTGAAACGGATGGAAGCCCGAGCAAAGAAGCTTCATCAGGCCCACCCGCCGCTTTTGAAGATCGAGGATGCGATTGCGGAGATCATGCGCGACGCAAACATGGGACAGGCGGATGCGGAAACGCAAAAACGTTTTGAACGGATTCTCGACGCGCACCTGCGCGATGCGCGCGACGCGTACGAAACGCGCACGCAACTTGAAAACTCAATGGACAAGGGCGGATTAGGATTGTCCGGCCGCAAACTCGTGGACGTCATGGAAGTGGTCGAGCGCGTGGTCGGTGAATATCACCGCGATCTTGCCGAAACCGTCAGACAGAAAAAAACGCAAGCCATTTCTGAAAAGCAGAAGCAAGCGGAAGCACGCGAAGGGGATTTGAAGAAGAAAGAGGAGCAACTTTTGGCAAAGCGATACGCGGAAGTGACAGGCCGTGCGCCGACAGAAGCGGTTCTTCCCATCTCTCCGGTCGGGAGTCGGAGCTCGGCCGCGATGAGCTCCGAGGGAAACCTCACGGCTCAAGCGGCAAAGATTGATCTCAATCGCGTGAAGCAAGCGATCGCTGCCTCGCGTGCTCCGCTCATCCCTGCCTCACCCCGCTTGTCTCCTGGGAGCGCTCCCATCTCCGCAGGCGGCCGCCCCAAAGTGCAGGACGTCCAATTTAGCCGCACTCTTGCCGGTCCTCTTGAGGAACTGCGGACGATGGATCTTACGGATTTTCGGCGACTGTCTAAGGTTACAGATCAGGCCGCGGCAAAAATTATCGACAAAGTCGACCTCCTTGAGACCCAAGGATATGACCAAAAGATTGCTGCGATCAAAGCGTGGCGGGAATCTCCCCTGAATCAAATGTACGTGCGACTCACCCGCGAGGCCCTCGAGGCAGGCAAGAGTGTCCCCCAGCTTTTGGAAGAGAAGAAGAGCGCAGGCGAAGACGCGCTGAAACCCGCAGAATTATCCGCGATTCTGGCCCTCAACGCCAAGCTGCGTTTTTGATATACTAGAGAGACATGAAACAAGAGACATGAGACAAGGAGAAAATTCACTGTGAATACCCTTGTCACCTGTCACTTGTCTCTTGTCACTTTACTCTCATGCCCGATCAATTCGTTGTGCCGCAGTTTATTGATGCCGAAGACAAAATTCTCGGCCCCATTACGGCCCGGCAATTTATCGAATTGCTCGCGGCTTTTTTGCTGGATGGAATTTTGTACGCGCTCCTGCCGTTCACGGCGTTCCTCTTTGTTGGGATCCCGATCATCGCCTTGGCCGGCATCATCGCGTTCGTGAAGATTAATGGCCAGCCATTCCATTTTTTTATCCTAAATCTCGTGCAGAGTTTCCGCCGCCCGAAGATTCGGGTCTGGGACAAGCGCCTGACGGACGCCGAGCTCCGCGTCTACATCAAGGCGCCGACGGCCCCGCCTCCTCCACCTCCGGCAAGGAAGGCGGCGCTCACAGCCTCACGACTTCAAGAGCTGACCCTGGTCGTGAACACAGGGGGCGTGTATCAGCCAGAGGAATAGTATGGAAATTCCAAAGAAAGAAAGTTCCAAATTCCAAAAAGATCCAAATTCAAAATTTCAAATTTTAAAAATTTTCCATCATTTTTTGGAATTTTCCCTCTTTGGGATTTGGGATTTGATCGTGTATGCCCGACAAAAATAAACTCGCGAAACCAAAACCCGGGCCAGCCACCCAGCGCTTTTTGGATATTGCGGAGATTCGGGACGACATCGTGATTATGAAAGACGGCACAGTTCGGGCCGTCCTCCTGGTCGCGAGCATTAATTTTGCCTTGAAGTCCGAGGACGAACAACAGGCCATTATTCAGGCGTACATGACGTTCCTCAATAGTTTGGAATATCCGATCCAGATTTCGATTCAATCGCGCCGCATGAACATTGAGGCCTACATGGCTGCCTTGAAGGAACAGGAGACAAAATCCACGAACGAACTCCTGCGCGCCCAGATTGCGGACTACCGCAACTTTGTCCACGAGCTTGTGGAGCTTGGCGAGATCATGCAGAAGAGGTTTTATGTCGTGATTTCCTACGACCCGGTTTCGAACAAACGGAAGAATTTTTTCACGCGATTGTCCGAAGCATTTTCGCCAACGGTTGCGGCAAAACTCAACGAGAAACAGCTGACGGATCGGCGGGATCAGATGGCGCGGCGCGTGGATATTGCGGTTTCCCAGCTTGCGAGCATGAACCTTCAGGCCGTGCGGCTCGACACGCAGAGCTTGATCGAGCTGTATTACAATGCTTACAATCCGGATATTTTTGAAGAGCAAAAATTGGTGGATCTCGGGAAGATACAAGTAGAATCATGATATGAAATTCGAAGCACGAAGCACGAAATCCGAAGAAATTCTAAATTCAAAATTTGAAAATTCGAATTTAAAATTTGCAGCCATTTTTTCGGATTTTCCTCATTTCGAATTTCGGATTTTAGATCGGTATGGCGATTGATGTCGGACAATTTGCAAAGACAACGCCACGTCCGGAGCCGGAAAAGAAGCCGAAGGTCATAAAGCCGACTGCGGCGAAGGCGGCCGAGGAGCGCACCCTGCTTGAGGAAGAGCGTATCTACCGCCGCGGGGTCGTGACGGTCCGAGATTTGATTGCCCCGGCGTCGTTTGACGTGAATCCAACCTTTCTCAAACTTTCTGGTGTGTACGTCCGGACACTGTTTGTGATCACGTATCCGCGCCACATCGGGTTGGGCTGGAGCGCGCCCTTCATCAACATGAATCGGACGTTCGACATCGCCATGTATTTTTACCCGGTGAAAGCGGAGATTATCTTAAAGCAGCTCCAAAAGCGCGTGGGAGTATTCGAAGCGGGCATCATGGCGGACGCGGAAAAGGGTGCTCCGCGGGACCCGATCAAGGAGACCGCGATGCGCGACATTGAATCCCTGCGCGATGCGCTGACTCAAGGCATCGAGCATTTCTTCCAGTTTGCCTTCTACATTACGATCTACGCGAAAAGCGAAGAAGAGCTTGAGAAGTACACCCAAGAAACCGAGTCCATTTTCGGAAGCAAACTCATCTACACGAAGTCCGGCTACTACCAGGCCGAGCAGGGCTTCAATGCGACGCTCCCGCTCGACAATGACGAACTCCTCATCAGCTACAACATGAACACCTCGCCGATCGCCGCGTCGTTCCCCTTTATTTCTTCGGATTTGACGTCTGACAACGGCATTCTTTATGGCATTAATCGGCACAACAATTCGCTCATCCTGTTTGATCGCTTCAGTCTTCAGAATGCCAACCTCGTCGTGTTTGCAACTTCTGGCGCCGGCAAATCGTACGCGATGAAACTCGAGATCCTACGCTCGCTCATGATGGGAGCGGAGGTGATTGTGATTGACCCGGAGATGGAATACAAGCATCTATCGGATGCGGTCGGCGGAACTTATGTGAACGTCTCGCTCGCCTCGGCCGCGAAGATCAACCCCTTTGACCTGCCGCGCGCGGTCGGCGAGGGGACCAAGGTGGAAGACATTATCCGGAGCGCGGTGATCACGCTCAAAGGGATGTTGCGCATCATGATCGGGGAGCCGCAGGGGGAGGTCGGAAGAGTTGGATTTACGCCAGAGGAAGACGCGGTTTTGGATCGCGCGCTCATCGAGGCGTACGCCAAAAAAGATATCACAGCCGATACGGTGGACCTTGCCGAGATCGAGGCGCCGGTTCTTCAGGATCTGCAGGATGTCTTGAGCGGAATGGAGGGAGCGGAGAATCTCGTGGCGCGGCTTCGGAAATATACGGAAGGGACCTTTGCCGGGCTCTTGAATTCACCGACCACGGTTGAGATGAATAATCAGCTCGTCGTGTTTTCCGTGCGGGATCTTGAGGATGAATTGCGTCCGGTCGCGGTGTATTCCATCATCAGCTACATTTGGAACGTGGTGCGTTCGGTGAGCAAGAAACGGATGCTGGTGATTGATGAGGCCTGGTGGCTCATGCAGTACGAAGATTCGGCGAAGTTCATCTTTGCTCTCGTGAAACGCGCCCGGAAATATTTTCTTGGGGTTACGACCATCACCCAAGACGTCAACGACTTTTTGCGCTCGCCATACGGCCAGGCGATTGTCACGAACTCGGCGATGCAGCTTCTCCTGAAGCAATCACCCGCGGCGATCGATCTCATCCAGAAAACATTTTTGTTGACCGAAGGGGAAAAATATCTCCTGCTTGAGTCTGGGGTGGGGGAGGGGATCTTTTTCGCCGGGCAGAAGCATGCCGCGATTAAGGTGGTTGCTTCCTACACCGAGGACCAGATTGTGACGACCAATCCGCAACAACTTTTGGAAATTGAACAAGCAAAGAGAGAATTTGCAGCGAAGGATTTGAATATTGAGAAAGCCGAGGAGGAAGCTGCGGCGGATCTTGCGGCACGAGAAGCCGCCTCCGGAGCCGCGGCTGCGGCGCTCTTGGAAGCCGAAGGAGGCGGAGGCAAGCAAGCAGGCCAGGCAGAGGCAGACCGAATCCGGAATTCATTAAAGAGTTAGTATGTCTCGACGCACAAAACTCATCCTTCTTGCCATTTTAGCCCTCGCATTACTCATTCTCGCCGTGGTCTTGGCACTTCGGTTTGCACGTTCGCGACCGGCTCCGGAAACGGACTCCATTGCACACGAGACAAAGACGGAGACGCCCCCTTCCCCCTCACCCACGGCAGAGATTCAGGCCGAGCAGGAGGAACGGACGCGGACGGCGAGCGTCCAGACCGTTGTGAAAACGTTCGTGGAGCGGTACGGAAGTTTTTCCACGGAAGCCAATTACGCGAATTTGCGCGACGTCTTGCCGCTTATGACCGGTGAACTCGAAGCCGAGACGCGTGCGACCCTCGCGAATCCTCCGGCGGCAGAGGAATACTATGGCGTGACAACGCGGGTCGTGGCCGTGAATGTGGAAAAGATGGATGAGGCTGCGGGGACGGCGAGCGTGACGGTTTCGACCCAACGGGAAGAAGCGAAGGGAGCGCCGCAGAACATTTCAATAAAATACCAAAACATTACGTTAACGCTTCAAAAAGTTGCGGGAGAATGGAGGGTGGCATCCGCGACATGGCTCGAGACCTGAACGTAAAAACATGGATCCATCAAACGAGGGATCGCGTGCTCGACACGTTTTTCCCTCGTTTTTGCGTGCGCTGTTCTCGAGAAGGAAGTGCCTGTTGCGAGTCGTGCCTCGAGGCGTATGTGCCGCGAGCGCCAGAGGCGTCCTGTGCATTTTGCGGCACAGCGGGCTCGCCCCGGACTTGTGCCTCCTGCCAGAGAGAGACCTCTCTCGACGGGCTTACCGCCTTGAGCGCCTATGGAGATCCTGTTGTTCGGAAAGCGCTGAAGGCGTGGAAGTACGTTGGCGACGAAGCGTACCGGGATGTGGTCGAGCGATGGGTCCGCCGCTCGGATCTTGATCTTCCTCTTGAACTCTCTGCCCCGCTTGTCCCCGTTCCTTTGCACGTGACCCGTCGAAGGGAGCGGGGGTTTGATCAAGCGGAACGGTTCGCGGAACAGGTTTCAACCATGACGGGCCGTCCATATACGTCTCTTCTCGCACGCATCCACCGCACGCACGCCCAGGCCCAGCGTGGGCACGCGGCCCGCCTCGTCGGGGATTTGGACGGGATATTTCGCATTGAAGACGACGTTCCAGAGGCGGTGATCCTCTGCGACGATGTCTTCACAAGCGGCGCCACCATGGACGCCGCGGCCAAATGTCTCAAAGAAGCCGGAGCGGAAACCGTCTGGGGCCTTGTCCTCGCCCGCGGCTGATCACTTGATTTTTTTCGGTTTTTCCTGTATCTTGTCGGCACCTTACACGGAGAGGTACCCAAGAGGTTGAAGGGGGGAGATTGCTAATCTCCTAGGTCGGGTTTCTTCCCGGCGCGAGGGTTCGCATCCCTCCCTCTCCGCCAGTTAGGAACTGAAGTCATTGCCCCGCCCCCCACGCCGGCTCGCCAGCCGTTTTTCGGGGACA
>CAZNKO010000018.1:0-10159 GCA_964573855.1 uncultured Gammaproteobacteria bacterium
AGGCGGAAAAATTCATTCCCCGCGAAGAGGAAAATATCACTCCCGTGTTACAGGTCTAATATCCTGAACAAAGAGCTCCTGGCCGAAGCCAAAAGGCCAAAAAATTAATATTCGAAATTGACGCATATGTAACATTTTTCGATGTAAGTAACACGGGGATGATTCTCCAAAAAGAAAAAAGCCGGGCAGTGAAGCTCCGGCTTGAACGTCTCGAGTGGCTGGCGAAAGGTCACTTCCCCATCATGACCCAGCCGGTGCAGAGGATGACGGCGGCCACGAGGCCGATGCGCCACGCGTACCCGCCCACGACCTTCCAGTCGATGAACTTGCACCACTGCTCCTTCGGAATCACGACCATGGAATCTTCCCTCCTTCCCTTCTCCATAAAGGGAGGCAAAAAGATGCCACGAAAACGTGAGGTTGTCAACCCGCTTGTCATCCTGAGCGCTAGCGAAGGATCTCTTGAGATTCTTCCCCCGCCGTCGGCGGGGTCAGAATGATAGGGTGATGTACCACTGGACAATCACGCGGCCGGCAAAAAGAACGACGATCGTGCCGCCTGCGAGGAAGGCACCGAAGGGAATTTTGGATTGAGGCGTTACGCGCCGGCGCGCGAGCAGGTACACGGAGACGAGCGCGGCCGCAACGTACGCGAGGAGAACCGCCGCGAGGCCTTCATAGAGCCCAAGCGCGAAACCCATAAAAAGGCCGAGCCGCGCGTCGCCGTCCCCGACCCAGCGGCCATGTGACACGAAAAATTGCGCGAGAAAAAATCCACCGAGCGTAAGACCGCCGAGAAGAAGCAGGATGGGATCAGCTCCAAGCGCGAGATTGAAGAGAAGGGCGAGCGCGGCTCCGGGAAGCGTAAATCGGTCCGGAAGTTCCATGAAACGAAAATCATAGACGGCGAGCGCGACGAGAAATGGAATGAGCGTCCAGTCGCGGAGTAAAAACCAAATTGAAAAAAATTCTGGAAGAGAAAAGCCCGTAGCGTACCGAAGATACGCTAAAATAAACAGCGCGGCCGTCGCGAGCTCCACAATCGGATACTGCCAAGAGATCGGCTTGCGGCAGCTTCGGCATTTTCCTCGCAAGAGGAGAAAGCTCACGAGCGGCACGAGATCGCGCGCGGCGATCACGGCATTGCAATGCACACACCGTGAACGTCCAGTCCACGCCTTCCCCGCGTGCGTCCGCCACACGACCATGTTGATAAAACTTCCCACCGCGAGACCAAGAAGGGCTGCGAGGATGATAAAAATCAACATAAAACAAAATAACTCTGAAAAACGATGAGATGCGCCGTGCTGGAGCCGAGAAAATAGCGAGCCGTACTTAGACCGTACGGTGAGCTGATTTCGAGGCGAAGCACAAGCAGATCGCGTTTTTCAAAGTTATTTGCACGCTCCGCCTTCCATCCCATCCATCGACGCACAATTCACTCCTTTGACAAGCCCCGCGGGCTTCACTCCATTTTCAAGCTCGAATTCAAGCGCGTACCCTTTTCCATCTTCTGCCGAGCTGTAGCAAAACGCATTCCGGGCCGGAGTGCCGCATACGACTTTATTTTTGAGCCCCGATGAAATTGTGCCGCTCACGAAGCGGAGAAAAATAGTCTGATCACCAGAACAATCTCCCTTGAACCCGCCGAGACTCAAACAACTGCTCACGGCCACATCCCCGAGCGGCAGACGGTCGCCGGGCGGGTACAGGTTATTTTCGTTGAAATAATCCTCAAGCGCGGACTGAAGCTGGCGGACTTGGGCGAGCCGGGTCGCATCGCGCTGTTTTGAGCGCGCCGAGTTCACGGCCACGGCCGCAAAAGTGGCAACAAGTCCAATGATCGCGAGAACGACCAAGAGCTCAATCAAGGTGAAACCACGTCGTGCTTTCATAATTTCCCTTATTCCCTATTCCTTATTCCAAACTCCCCCTATTCTATCACTCCTCCCCTTCGGAGACCAAACGCTCCACCTTGGCCCTCACTTCGGACGGCACGAAATGGCCTTTCAAAAGATAGCTGTCCGCGCCGGCCGCCTCGGCCTCGTGAATGATCTCTCGATCGCCAAGGTTCGTAAGAACCACGATCGCGGCGCCGGTCGTCTTGGGGTTTGCATGCACAGAGCGGACAAGATCGAGAGAGCCGTCCATGGTTTCTATGTCTATCAAGATCGCCTCCGGTCTTCGCTTCTCCATGATTTTTTTTGCCTCGGCCGCGGATTCGGCCACGTACACCTTCCAGCGCCCCTGCTCGAACCGGCGCGCGTAGATGCCCGCAAGGTAGGCGTCGGTGTCAGCGATGAGGATGGATTTGCGAAATGACACACTACTCAATATCCCTCATCGCAAGCCCGATCGCGACACTCAAACGCGGGCCAATCTCATCAAGCACGGGCCGGAGATCGGTCGGATACATCACCCGCGCCCAAGGATCGCCGCGATAGACATTCAAATTCAGCATTTCGGAAAAATATTCCGGCACGTGCGGGAGATGTGAGGAGCCGCCGGTCACGATCACCTTCTCCACTTTTTTCATGTCCGTGAGTTCCATGTTGGCGTAAAGCTGAAATGCATAACGGATTTCGTTCACGATCGGTTGCATAACTCCCTCAAGCACTTTCGGAAGCCCGCCCTGCACCGTGCCGACCGCGAGCGCTCCAAGATCGGCTTTGATCTGAATCGCCTGATCCTCGGGCACTCCCATTTGCTCGGTGATGCGCTTCGTCACAGCGGATCCGCCGAGGTTAATACTCCGCGTCAAAAACGGGATTCCCTTCTCCACAATCGTAATGTTGGTGCGGCTGTCGCCGATGTCCACAATCGCCATCGGCATCTTGTCTTTTCCGACCAGCGAACGAATGAGCGCAAATGGTTCAGCATCGATCGAAAGAAGCTCGAGCTTTGCCACGCGAAAAATTTCAATGTATTTTTGGATGAGTGATTTCGCGCCGCCCGTCACGAGCACGCGCACGTACTCGCTTGGTTTTTTTGCCTGTAACGCATCCTTGTTCCCCGTCCCCTGTCCCCTTGTTCCCTGTTCCCCTTTCTTTTTCCCCATCTCATCAATGAACGTCGAATAGGTCACCATCTCTGCAATCGGGAGCGGAGAAAGTTTTGCGATCTGGCTATCGATCAAGGGCTTCAATTCCTTCTCCGTGCCGCGGCGCGGAACCGCAATGATCGTGGAGAAAAGATTCGAAACCGGAATCGCGGCAACTGCTCGTGTGCTCGTCGCCCCGGCCTTTTTGCAAACCACGGCGAGCAGATTCCCGGCGGCCTTGGGATCATCCAAAAGCGGAACGCCCCCCTCGCCGGGTTTCCGCTCCGAGTATCCGTACGTCATGAGCTTTGCCCGGCCCTTTTCGTTTGCGAGCTCCACGACTTTCACGCTATGCGAACCGATATCCACCCCGAGATAGCTCGATTTTTTCGGACCGCCAAAGAGGGACATAGTAGAGACAGTATATCACGAATGTGCGTCGATCGTCTTATTCACGAGCGCGTCGGCTTCTTTATTTTTTTCGCGCCGGACGTGGCGAAAGCTGATTTTTTTGAAATGATTCTTGAGATTCCAAATTTCCAAATACCGCTTGGCGAGCTCCGCATTCTTCACCTTATATTCCCCGTTCAATTGCTTGACCGCGAGCTCCGAATCCATCACCACTTCCACCTCCTCGGCTCCAAGCTCGCGAGCGCGCTCGAGGCCAATGATGATCGCGGTGTATTCCGCCTGATTATTCGTGGTCTTCCCTAAATAGCGGGAAACCTCGGCAATGACCTTCCCCTCTTTGCCGTCCTTGAGCTCTTTGAGAACAGCGCCGGAAGCCGCGGGACCAGGATTTCCGCGCGCACCACCGTCCGTGTAGATGCGAAGATGTTTATGCATAAGGAGTGGTGATCGTCACTCGTCGTTCGTTGTTCGTACTACGAGCGACGGACAACGAACTACGAACACGTTTTCAAATCAATCAATTTCATTTGCAATTCACGATTCCCATTCCATTCATTCACCCCGAGCTCGAAAGCCGCATCCACAGCCGAACCGAGTTTAAGTTTCGGCTGCCACTCGCCCATGCGAAAGCCGATCATCTTCCCAAGTTTACCACGCGGCGAGCGGAGCGTCAGCCGGAGATGTCGGCCACCCTCACCAACAAGGTCCATGCCTGCCACGGTGAGATTGCGGGCCGCAAAAATAGGTTTTGGATTCCCTTCTCCAAAGGGTGCAAACCGAGCGACATCGCTCCAGAGATTCCAATCTACATCCTCAAGCCCAAGATCCGCGTCGATCGAGAGAAGCGGGGTCAAAATTTCATCGGATAATTCTCGAGTAGCGTATTCCTCGATACATGCGAGAGCCGCCTCAAGTCGGTCGGCACCATGCGTGGAAAATCCGCACGCATGCGGATGACCGCCGAATTTGTCGAGAAATTTTTCCGCGGCGTGCAGGGCAGAGGTGATATTAAAGCCATGAATGCTCCGACCGGATCCGACATAACGCTCCCCGTCTCGGCCAATGACGAGAATGGGGCGATGAAACTCGGCGACCAGTTTTGAGGCAATGAGACCGACGAGCCCCGCGCTCCATCCGTCGCCGACCGCAAACAAAATTTTTCGTCCTGTGGGATCCCCGATCACGGCCTTGGCTGCTTGATACAAAAGTTCGGAAGCCTGTTGGCGAGAGATGTTCGTGCGATGAAGTTCGTGTGCGAGCTCCGTCGCTTTGATCTCATCTTCCTCAAGCAAAAGATGGAGCGCGGCATTGGCGTGATTCATGCGTCCAGCGGCGTTGATCCGCGGGCCGATTTGGAACCCGACCGTAAATGTATCCGCCATGCCAGGTTTCACACCTGCGACCTCGAGAAGTTTGCGAAGACCAACGCGGCGAGTCTTATTCAAAACAAGAAGACCGAACGTTTCAAGCACACGATTTTCTCCTGCAAGCGGCATGACATCCGTCACGGTTGCAATCGCGACCAAATCGAGCAGCCACTTTTCATATCCTTCGGCAAAATTCGCCCCGCGACGCCGCGCTTCCTCGATCAATCCGCTCGCGAGCTTGAACGCGACCCCGGTTCCGCAGAGCGTCTTGTTTGGATACGTTTCGCCTGGCACAAGCGGATGGATCAGAATAGCTTTGTTTGGAAGAGCTGGGGGCATGGTGTGATGATCGCAGACGATCGTATCAATCCCGAGCTCCTGCCCGCGATCAATCGCGGGTTTGTTCGAGATGCCGCAGTCCACCGTAATCACGAGTTTCGTATGCTCATGTTCATGCAAATGTTCGATCGTTGGTATTGCAAGGCCGTACCCTTCTTTTTCGCGGTGCGGAAGATAAAAAGTGATCTTCTTTTCATCAAATTTCATTTGCCGGCAAATATCGCGAAGCGTGCTCACGAAAACCGCTGAACCACACACCCCATCCGCATCGTAATCACCATGAACGGTAATCACTTCTCCTCGCTCCAGAGCCTGAAAAACGCGCACCACGGCCGCGGCCATGTTTGAAAATTGCGATGGTGAATGCGTATCCCGCGCCCAGTCTGGTCCAAAAAAGACCTCCGCGGCCTCCAGAGTTCGAATTCCTCGATTCCAAAGCAACTGCAAAACAACCGGATGCATTTCCGGAAACTGCTCACGAATCTCTCGCGCCACCGGTTCGGCTATCTGCCACCCTCGAGACATGCTCTGAACTTATCGCTATTAACTCCTATCCTCTCGGGGAAAACCAGAGGCCAGAAGCCAAGAGCCAGAAGCCGTAATCAAAATCCGTACAGGAACATTGTGAAGACCATGCTCGCGATCACAATCAGAGATACGACAGCCCACGCACGCTGAATCCATTTCCGTTTCATATACGTGAAGAGATAATACCTTGAAACAAAACTCCCCGTCCATTGGAACGGGGAGAAATGCAGCGGGTTGCGGCGGAGGAACAGAAAGGCGTTGTCAGGATTCCACTGGTTGTCGGGCCTCCCATCGTTCGTGTTGAGCCACCGACCGTCCTCGTTGCGTTCGACGTTGAAGACGTTCAGATCGCCATCCGAGTCCGCGAAATGTGTGGAGCGCCGCCCAGAACACCACCCCTTGATGCAAGCTCTCGGGGTTGAATTTTATGCGGCATTTCAAATGCCCTAGCGCCCCACACCAAGCAGCTGTATTTTTTCGCGAAGCCAGAAACCACGCTGTCTCAAGCCGTAACCGGAGACACTCTGGGTATTGTGGCTGCGGGATTCGGTAGTCCCGCCAAGGCGGGACGTATTCAACTACTACCAATTTTAATAATAGCAAATAATCAATGGAAAAACGAACTAAATTTTTAAGCGATTGCTTCGTCGCTACGCCTGCCTGCCGGCAGGCAGGCTCCTCGCAATGACAACCAAAAGACTAAGAGACAAAGGGGCAAAAAGATTCAAGAGTCCAAGGGTCAAGGGGCTGACAGCTGCTTGCGGCGGAGGAACAGAAAGGCGTCGCCAGGAAGCCACTGGCTGTCGGGCCTCCCACCGTGCGCGTCGAGCCACCGACCGCCCCCGTAGCGTCCGACGTCGAAGACGTTCAGAGCGCCATCCGAGCCCGCGAGAGATTCCATCGCCGTAATTGTCCATTCTCCGATTGGCTCATCTGTCTTGGATAACCGAAACGCCGGGCCAGCTTCGGCTGGAGAAAGATCGAGACCGAGCTCCTTGGCGCGGCGGCAAATTTCGCTATAGGGCGTCACTTCATCAAAACCGAGATCTTCCACGGTCAGACGCACGAAGTCTAATGCCTGGCGTTCTTTGGCAGTCTTCATCTTGGCTAAGATCTGTTTAGCGTAATCTCCGATTCGAAAACCCTTTTGACCCAACTCGGTCTCATATTGTTTCGGCGTCTTACCACCAATTTCAAGATGAACATTCCTGATCTTCTTTTCGGGAAAGGCCGTGTAAAGATGCTCCAGGTTCAAATCAAATACTCCCGGAAAGAGCGGGCCGATGTAGGCTTTGGTGCTTTCATCCACGTCTTCTTTTTTCCAGGCGATCTCGTCCGGCCGGCAATCAAGAACAAGAGGAGCGTCTTCTTTAGGATTCCGTTGATCACGGAGCTCCGCGATGCGCGGGTCTTCTTGATAGCCGAAGCCTTGAATTGGTTGGTCAATTTCGTAGAGAAAGACGAGATCATCTTTGGTGAGTTTCAAGCCCTTCTTCGTCTTGTCTTCAAGCTCGGTCAACCGCTTCATGTCCGCGGCTTTCTTTTCGTATTCCTTGCCGTCTGGGAATTCCGTCATTTTCTTTTGAACAACTTCGCCGATGTATGGGTCGAGGTTCTGATCCGCGGCAATGCCGCGGACTTCAGCAATACTGTTCTCCTGCATGCGAATCGCAGCGCGGGGAATCTTGGGCTTGCCATCTTGGTTTAGAGAGTAGTAGACGTGGAAGTCACCGGCTTCAAGTTGGGTTTTGGCTGTATCATAGGCGGCTGTGCACCATTCAAGCGGATAGCCCTCCAGAGAATTGACGAGCGGCGTTGGATCCGAAGCTCGGTCATAGGTGACCCATTTACCGCGGACTTCCTGCAGGCCTTCCGCCGAATATTCCGGCATCTCAACCAAAAATTGGGCATAAATTTTTGGAAAACTTTCGGTGGCGGCGAGTGCGTGGAAGGCTCCGGCGTCGAGTTTTGTGCTAAGGTTTTTAATCGGTTGACGTTTTTCCTTCGGTTTAGCCTTTTCCTCCTGGACCACATTGATGGCTTCGACGGCCATGGCCAGCGCTCGCGGGTTCATTGGTGGGAAAGCGGCGGCCGTGTCTTTGGTGCGTTTCAAAAACTTCAGAGACTCCTTGCCGCTCTGATCCTGTTCCTTCTTGATTTTGCCCATTTCCAAAACCGATCGGATGGCCCAGTATTTGGCCCAGTCGGGATAGGTTGCGTCGGCCGAAGCCAGATAATCAACCCATTTGTCCAGCGACTGCTCCTGGGCGCTGATGATTTCTTTTATCTTCCTATCCTTGAATTCCTCGCTTATCTCGACATCCCCGTGTCCGAGCTCGCGCGCCAAGCGCTGTTCCAATAGGAAAACCGACTCGGGGACGTTTTCGGGCTTAATGACAAACGTGTCATGAAGGATCGTTTTGATCGCCTCCAAACCTCGCTCGCGTTTCTCCGGATCCTTCCGTTCGACCATTTCCTTAAAACGCTCCAGATAATTCTGGATGCGTGCAGCTGGTTCCTGCGGCACCTTTTCGCCGGTGCGCTTGGCCGTGCGTTTGACAGCGGATTCCACTTCCGGAGCAACATGCAGGTTGTATTTTCGTTTGAGGAATTCTGGGTTGGATTTCATATCATTTTATTCTCTTTTCAACACATTCAGATACGCCTCGGTTGGAATCTGCACTCTGCCCTTCCCAAGATCGGCCATCTTCGCTTTTCCTTTCTTTTGTTTCTCGAGAAGTTTGCGCTTGCGCGTGACGTCGCCGCCGTAAAGTTTCGCGGTTACGTCCTTGCGAAGCGCAGAAATCCGCTCTGCCGCGACGATCTTTCCCCCGACCGCGGCCTGTAGTTTAATGACAAACCACTGTTTGGGAATTGACGTCTTGAGGGTCTCGACCATCCGCCGCCCCACCCGCTCGGCTTCGTCGCGGTACACAAGGGCCGCAAACGCCTCGACGGGCTCCTCGGCGACCAAAATGTCCATCCGGACGACATCGGCCGCCCGATAATCCATCATTTCATAATTCAGCGAACCGTAGCCGGAGGTGACGCTTTTCAGTTTATCATAAAAATCCACAATGACCATCGAAAGCGGCATTTCATAGTGCAGAATCGCCTGCTGAGAGGAAAGATACTCTGTGGTTTTATAAATACCGCGGCGATCCGTGATGAGCTGCATCACGGCTCCGACATATTCGGTTGGCGTCACCACGTCCACCTTCACCCATGGCTCCTCGATTTCGCGAATCTGCGACGGGTCCGGGAGTTCCAGCGGGCTTTTGATCGTGAACGCCTCGCCGTCCGTCTTTTTGACTTGGTACGCAACCGACGGGACGGTCACGACAAGATCTAAATTGAATTCACGAAACAACCGTTCTTTGACGATTTCAAGATGCAACATGCCGAGCAGTCCGGAACGGAATCCATATCCAAGAGCGGGTGAGTGTTCCGGTTCGAAAGAGAGTGCCGCGTCATTGAGTTTCAACCGCTCCATCGCTTCACGCAGGCGCTGAAAATCATTCCCCTCTTTTGGAAAAACACCGGCGTAGACCATGGGCTTCACCGTTTTGTATCCATGGAGAGGCTCCGCCGCGGGAGCGTTCTGAAGCGTCAACGTGTCACCAACGCGACAAGCTTGAATGTCTTTGAGACCTGTCACCACGTATCCGATCTGTCCGTTTTCAAGCGCAGGAAGCGAAACAAACTTTTGCGCTCCCGGGGCCAAGGCACCGAGATCAAGAAGCTCGCCCTCCGCCTTCGTAGCCATCATGCGAGCCTTGTCACTCTTGTTGAACGCGCCATCCATCACACGGACATAGGCCACGACGCCTCGATAATCGTCGTACGCGGAATCGAAAACAAGAGCGCGTGTCGAAGGCGACGTATTTCCCCCCTGCCTGAGGGGGGATGAAGGGGGGTGGGAGCCCGGCGGAGGAATGCGCTCCACGATTGCGTCCAAAAGTTCCGGGACCCCTTGGCCCGTCTTCCCGCTCACATGCAAAATTTCTTTCGGATCACATCCGAGAAGTTTCACCAGTTCTTCGGTGCGCCCAGGAATATCGGCAGCTGGCAAATCAATTTTGTTCAGAACCGGAATGATTGTGAGATCTTCCCCAAGCGCCAAATACATATTGCCGATCGTCTGCGCCTGCACGCCCTGCGTTGCGTCGACAAGAAGAACCGCTCCTTCCACGGCCGCGAGCGAGCGTGAGACTTCATACGTAAAATCCACGTGGCCGGGGGTGTCGATGAGATTCAGAGTGTAGGGGGTAGCGCGTAGGGTGTAGGACATTCTGGCCGGAGCGAGTTTGATCGTAATGCCCCGTTCGCGCTCAATATCCATCGAGTCCAGAATCTGCTCTTTCATTTTTCGTTTCTCTACCGTCCCGGTGATCTCAAGCAACCGATCGGCAAGCGTGGATTTGCCATGGTCAACATGAGCAATGATGCAGAAATTTCGGATGTGTTTCGGGTC
>CAZNKO010000018.1:10169-16789 GCA_964573855.1 uncultured Gammaproteobacteria bacterium
ATGTGGCGCATCCTAACGAAAACCCGCCTCTTCGTCGAGGCGGGAGCGGTTTTACGCATTAAATCTTATGCTGACTCTGGAACTCCGGCACGATCACTTCGGTGCGCAATTCGTGGCGGAGATGCGTCGCAAACACGTCTTTGGCCTCTGGATCGCCATGCACGAGAAAAATTTTCTTTGGGATCTTTCCGTCTTCTGGATGAAGCCAGCGTGTCAATTTGTGCATGTCGCCGTGCGCGGAAAACGCGCCGATCGCCATCACTTCGGCTTTGACCGGAACTTTCTCGCGAAAAATAGTCACGGTCTTCGCTCCTTCATAAATTTTGCGACCCAGTGTTCCGGCGGCTTGATAGCCGATGATAAGGAGCGTGCTGTTCTTGTCGGAAAGATACCGCAGAAGATGGTGCATAATGCGGCCGCCGGACATCATCCCAGAGCCCGCGATGATCACCTTTGGCGCCTTGACATCGTTGATGGTTTTGGATTCATCCACCGAGAGCGTTTCTTTCAGGTTTGGAAAAGAAAAAAAGTCGCGATCCGGCTGGGCCAAAATGTCCGCATCAAATTGTAGATACTCTTTGAAATGCCGGTACACCTCGGTCGCGCGGATCGCCATGGGACTGTCGAGAAAAATCGGGATGTTCGTCTTAAGCTCATTCAAAAGAATCTGATCGAGGGCGTACAGAAGCTCCTGCGTCCGCTCGATCGAAAACGCCGGGATCATGAGCACGCCGCCTTTTTTGAGCGTGTGTTCGATCGCGGCACGAAGTTTTGTCGCGCGCTCGGTCGGCGGCTCGTGCACGCGGTGCCCGTAGGTCGACTCGCACACGACCACGTCCGCGCGCGAGAGCGCTTCGGTCGCCGGAAGAATAGGAACATCATCGTTGCCGATATCACCGGAGAAGACGATCCGTTTTCCTTCCGCTTCGACCGAAATAAACGCGGAGCCAAGCACGTGCCCGGCATCATGAAACATCACGCTAATCCCCGGCACGGGCACAATCTCCTCATGATAGCTAACCCCAATGCACCGCGCGTGCATCACATCCAAATCCTCCCGATCGTAGAGCACCTGGTCGCCGCACTTTTCCGCGTTTTCGGTCATGATGTGAAACGCGTCTTCGAGCACGATCTTCGCAAGCGCTTTGCACGGCCGCGTCATCGTAATCGGCCCCGCATATCCTTCATCAATCAATTTCGGCAGCCGTCCCGTGTGGTCCGCGTGCGGATGCGTCACATACACAGCGTCCACGGTCTTCGGATCAAACCCGAAGGGCTGGAAGTTCTTGTCCCCGCACAGCCGCTCGCCCTGAAACATCCCGCAATCAATCAAAAGACGCCGTTCTTTTCCTTCGGCATCCTTTACGGTCAAGAGGAAACACGAGCCCGTGACCTCACGAGCCGCTCCGTGAAACGACAACGTCATAACTTCGGCCGATCCGGATCAAGCCCGACCGTATCGAGATAATCCTGGAATCGCGCCTTGAACTGCTCCGCGAGCCCCACGGTCGAATTGTCATCGTGCATCTCCCCGACGTTCAAATGTTCCTGAATAACTTCCTCCACAAGTTCATGAAATGCTTCCTGATCGACAATTCCTTCCTCTCTTCCCCGATCCACGATCTCGTCAAATATCGCTTGCCGATCGCTTTCTAAAAATTCCACCATATTATTGTTTCATCATGTGATTCGCTTTCCGCTCATGGTACCACACCCATCCTGTAACCCCGAGAATAATGATGATCATCGCTTGCGACGTAAGACAAAAGAGACACCACGTCTTGAGCACAAACGCTTCGAGGCCGGTCAAATACAAACTGAATAAAAATCCGCCAGCCGCGGCGAGGAGTAAAAACAGCGTCAGATTTTTTTCCTCCGGCTTCCGCCATTTCAAAATCGAAGCCACAAGAAGAAAAAGGTAGCCGACCACTCCGATCAGCGCCACGGAAATGCCTCCGATTTGAGAATACGGGCCGCGGTTGACGATATCACAATTAAACGTGTCGCTGATCGTGCAGAAGGAACCGGAAACGAACGCTTGGTTATGCGCGAACGAATACGTCGCGATGCCGAGGCCGACCGCGGAGGCGATCATGATGATGAGAAGCGCTTTCCGATAGGTGCCCATATCCCGCGCGAAATTATTCCGGAAGCGGACAGCCGGAGCGCTCCGCGAGCGTCGCGAGCTGCTGCTCGCCGCTCACGCGCGAGCCGTCCGCGAATTCCCACGTCGGAAACCCCTGGATGCCAGCTTCGCGGCACTGTACGGACATAGTACGTGTGCCGCCCGGCGAGCATTCAACATACTCCAGATTTTTGAACGAGGAGCCGAAAAGTTTCTTTTGGTTCGTGCAATGCGGGCACCACCAGGCGCCCCACATCTTCACTCCTTTTTCCGTGAGGCACGAAGCGAAACCGTCATATTTGGATGGCGTAGCTGGAGCCACGACCGCATAGCCGATCAAAACCACAACAACGAGACCCGCCACAGCAAAGAGAAGATTGGTTGAGGAAAGTTTCATACCAAAAGTTACGGCCCTAGTGTAACAGAGAGTTCCTCCCCTTACCAAGGGGAGGTTAGCCACCGCCGTTGGTCCCGCTTTCAGTCGGGATCCCGCCAAAGGCGGTGACGGGGTCCCGCCTGAAGGCGGGAGAGGGGTTGCCTTGAAAAGGGGGACGGATGCGCTATACTCCTCACGATTATGCGCCTCGACTGGCGGACACTCCCGCGCCCCATTATAGCCCTCTCCCCCATGGCCGACATGACGGACTCGGCTTTTTGTCGCGCCGTGCGCGAAATTGAAACGACCGGCCAGGTTCCGTCTGTTCGGAGACGGCTCGCCGGCTCCAGCGGCCGGTCGAGCCTTATGCTCTCCGCCCGCCACCCCTCGACAAGCTCGGGGACCAAGCTGGCGGGCTCCGAGATACTCCTCACAGCCGGAACCTCGCCGGTCTGTCCGTCTACCCCCTACACCCTACCCCCTACACCCTCTCTCATCGTATTCCGCGAAATGGTCTCCTCCGAGGCGGTTGTTCGAGGCAATGACAAAACGCTCGGCATGACCGAGATTCATCCGGATGAGCGGCCGCTCGTCCAACAGCTCTTTGGGAGCGATCCAGACACCATGGCCGAGGCGGCACGAATTATTGAAGCCGAACATCATCCCGAAGGCTTTGACATCAACATGGGTTGCCCAGTCTACAAGATCGTCCATAACTTTAATGGTGCCGCGCTCATGAAGGAGCCAAAACTCGCGAGCGAGATTATCAAAAAAATGAAGACTGCGATCTCGGTCCCGCTTTCCGTCAAAATCCGGCTCGGATGGAGCGAGAAAACGGACTGTGTTGAATTCGCAAAAATTCTGGAAGATACCGGGACGGATCTTCTCACCGTTCATGGACGGACGAAGTGCCAAGGGTATTCCGGGGCCGCCGATTGGGAAATGATTCGCCGCGTGAAAGAAGCGGTTTCGATTCCCGTGCTGTGCAATGGAGATATTCATCGCGCCGAGCTCGTGCCGGCTGCACTTGATGTTTCAAAATGTGATGGCGTCTTGATCGCTCGCGGCGCTTTGGGCAATCCGTGGATCTTTTCACAGATCAACGACGTGCTCGAAGGAAAAACGCCCGCGACTGTCTCGCTCGAGGAGCGTGTGCGGATGGTTCGGCTGCATCTTGATCTTCATTGTGAACAGTACGGAGAGCGCGGCGTCGTCACGTTTCGAAAACACCTCTCGTGGTATTTCAAGGGTCTTCCGGGGGCTAAAAAATTTCGTGAGCGCCTGCATACCGTTTCAACCCGCGCCGATCTCGATGTGATCCTCGATGAGATGCTGCCTTGTCATTCTGAGGAGCCAAAGGCGACGAAGAATCTCCTTGAAGATCCTTCCCCCGCCGCTGACGGGGTCAGGATGACAAAAGAAATCTCATGCGCCTCGGTGTCTTAATTTTTGCAAAACCCGAGGAGGATGTTGCCTCCGGCATCGAACGGCTGGAGGAAGCTGGAAAAAAACAGGGGCACGAGGTCGTACGGTTGTACGAGACAACGCTTTCAATATATTCTCCCCCTTTTCAAGGGGGAGTGAGAGGGGGTTACCGCGTCGAAGTTCGTCAGGATGAAAAATCTCTTCCCCGCTTTGACGCCATCATTACGCGCCCGAATTTCATCGAAGAACCATCACTTCACACACCGCTCATCGAAGCGCTTGAACACTCCGGCTATCGCGTCCTGAATCGCGCGGAGCCGGTCGCAATCGCGAAGAACAAACTTGTCCAGCGCATCCGATTTCAAAAGGCCGGCATTCCCATGCCCCGCTGGGCCATTGTCCACACGGTCAAAGAAGCGCGGCGCGCGGCACCCGAGATCGGTTTCCCCATGATGGTGAAAGTCCCGTTCGGCACCTGGGGCGCCGGCGTGTTTTACGCGGAAAATCTCGAAACCCTCCAGCCCATCATGCATTATCTCCAAGTCCGTGATGGGAATCCGGCAATCCTTGAAGAGTTCGTCGCCGAAGCGAATCGAAAAGATGTACGTGTGTTTGTCGTTGGTGGAAAGATTGTCGTAGCCATGGAGCGAACCGCGCGCGATAATGACGTACGATCAAACACCTCGATCGGCGGCTCCGGATCTCCTGTAACGCTCACAGACGAAGAACAGCGTCTGGCGCTCGCAGCTACAAAAACCTGTGGCCTGGATATCGCTGGCGTGGACATTCTCCGCTCCTCCCGCGGCCCGCTTGTCATCGAAATAAACGCCAACCCAGGATTCGCGGAACTCGAACGCGTGACCGGCACGGACGTCGCTGGACAAATTATCGAGTTCGTGGTATCGTAATGCCCCTGTACCTTTGAAATGCTTGTCTGTCGTCCAACGTTCACAGCCCATTGCGGGCGGAAAGGATGTCATGAAAACGAAAAGTCTTCTGATCCGGCTCTCGGGAATCTTCTGCGTCGCCAGCGGCTTCAGCCTCTACTTCGTCTTCTCCACGGTCGATGTGGAAAAGAACATGAAGGCCGTGGCCTGGTTCATCGCCTTCCTGTCACTCAGCATCTCGGCCGTCGGAATCGCCCTTGACTGGATCGGCGAGAAGTACGGGACGGAGGCCAGGCTACGCGAGGGGCTCGGACGGAAACTCGATATCAAGCTGAGGCCGGCAGCGCTCGCGTTTGGCCACCTCGTCGGCGACGATACGACGTACAACAAGTATAGCGCTTCTCTCCACCTGCTCAAAGACTTACTCGAGGCCGCACACCAAACGACCGAGGAGTTGAGTCCACAGATTAAGAGGGAGAACGCTCAGCGCGCGTTCGAGGAACTGACGGCGTTCAAACTCGATCGCGGCCCAAAGCCGGCGTAACGCCGCACGTCTTCACGGGCGGGGAATGTCTCACGACGAGACCTCTTCCCCGCTCGTTTTTCTTTCTCCTCCGGCCTTTTTCCTTTTTCCTTTTTTCTTTTTCCTCATCCTCGCCATTGACACCCGCGTAATTTTCTCGTATCATCCGCCTGCCCTTTTCCCAACCTCAAACCCCTGGAGGATGCATGTGGCGCATCAAGCACTTGTATCACATCGTCCGCCAGTTCCACTGGTGGACGTGGACGGTGTTCGTTTCGGCGATCGCGGTTTCCGTCGTGCAGTCGTACGTCGGCGGTTTCCTTCTCGCCGCAGTGCAGGTGTATCTCTGTCTCGCGGCCGTCGCCGCGTTCGCGCTCGACTACCGTGAAGCCAGCAAGCTCCCGCCGCCGACAAACGAGGGGAAATTTGCCAGAGCGGATCGGTGGCGCTCGATTGCCCCATGGCTCCTCGTCGCCGTTCTGGCTGCGACGGGGTACGCAACGGTTTTCCTCATCTGCATCCCGCCGATCCTCGAGATCACCGCGCTGTATTTTCTTCTCATCTCAATCGGCATCGTGATGTACGTGAGGGAGAAAACGCACTTCGGGGCCGTGAACCAGGTCTTTCGGATGGGCGCGAAAATCTTGTTCGGCTCTGTCTTCATCGGTATCTTTCTGATGCTTGGAATCCGACACGCCATGGGACCCGCGCTCTCGGACGACATCCCGCCGTTCATGCTTGCCGCGATTGCCATGGCGTCCTGGTTCTTCGCGAATGTCTTGTTCTGGTTTTACGTCGACCGGAACGTCTGGCACCCGCCACACAAGCTCTGATACGCCCCGCTCGAAAGATCGGGGTGTTTTTTCTTTTCCATCAAATAGGCCATATGGAACTTTTGGCTGTCATATCCTTTTTGCAAAAGTTTGTCTTGAACAAACTAATGCCTCGCGAGGATACAAGTCCCCATAGGTCCACGGATATGGACGCTTGACCATAATATTTTTTGTTGCTATTCTTTTAGAGACGAGACGCTGGACGCCAAACCGCCCAACCGGGCGGTTTTGCGTATACAAAAAATTCCACCAGAGTGGAACTATTTTGGTTCCGGGACTAGGATTCGAACCTAGATTAGCTGATTCAGAGTCAGCTGTCCTGCCCTTAGACGATCCCGGAGCGTTGATCGCGGAATCGTATCAGGTTTTTTCTTCTTCGTCAATCATCTTTACACGACTGTCAACGGGGAATGATTTTTTCCTGTTCTCCGGGGAGTGAATATTTCCGGTT
>CAZNKO010000019.1:0-16542 GCA_964573855.1 uncultured Gammaproteobacteria bacterium
TCCGTGACCTGCAGAAGGTTAGGGGCGGCGTCGAACACGGAGACTCCGGGGCGGTTGTCGAGGAAGAGGACTTGGGCCTCGTTTGCGTCTGCTGCCTCGGCCACGCCAACCGCACTGTCAGCCGTTGGCAATTTTTTGAGCGTCTTTTGAGGGGCATCCAACTGGTAGAGGCCGCGATCAGAGGCGAAGACATAAAGCACGCGATTCGCCCGGACGAGCGCGGTTCCTGCGACCGTAAGCGGAAGCGTGCCGACGAGCGGCGGTTCTTCCATGGTCACGATATGGCGCAATTGATCGAGGGCGGCCCGGATTTCTCGAAGCAAGCGCTTCCGCGTCTCCCGCCGGAAGTCCGTGTCCTCTGGAAGCGCTGCGGCGGCCGTCTCCGCTTCTTCGTAGAGCGCACGCGCTCGGCGCTCGTCTTTATAAATTACGGCAGAGGCGGCCTCATCGCGTTTTATCTCAACCTGGTTGACGGTTTCCTCATAAGCAGCCTCGGTCGCGAGATGTGTCTGCGAGCGGTTGAGGACCGTGAGGCCGACCACAAACACGAACAAAACAGCCGTGGCCCCCACCCACAGATATTTGCTCCGGGCGGGAAGGCGGTTGAAACGATCCAGCAGTCCCCGGGCGCCTTTATCCGTTCGCGTTCGAAGCCCCTGCCACGCATGCCGCTGCCGCTCACGGCTCACAAGGAGCCGGCCGGCAAAGATGAGGAGGCGGATGATCAGTTTGGCGCCGTTCCAAAGAAGACGGATGAAAAAACGGAGAGTGCGAAACCGCTGCCGGCCGCCGCTCGCCGGGAATTCCGACCGCAGGCCAAAGAGTTTTCGCGCCAAATTTTGCGCCTGGCGCACGACGGCCGGCTTCTGGTCTTCCAGAAGTTCTGTGGTCTGGTGTTCTGTTTCTTCGAGGTGACCAATCGAAACGTTCGCGAGCGGTCGGGCTGTTTTCCCTGCTGTCTCGGTCTCTTGCGCTTGGAGGATGAGGAGGGCAAGGTCCGTCTGGGGCGAAAAGGAGTGGCGAATCCGTTCGGCGGCGCCGGCGGGCGGCAAGGTTGCGAGTGAACTGTGCAGGTCGTCGGGAGACACGACGCGCGTGAGTTCTTTGTTGGAAAGGCACAGCACGTCGCCGGGGTGGAGGTCCCCGTCGAGCACGACCGCAAACGGCTTTTCCCAGGTCGGCAGGGCTTGTCCCGTTTGGATGCTGCGGAAGAGATTGAAGACTTGGTAGCGGTTGCCGGGTTTACGGTGAAGAAAAAGGGCCGTGAGGTCTCCATTTCCGGAAAGGAACATGTGCGTATCGCACGCGATCCCGACGACGGAGTGAAAGTCCTTGATCGGGAGGCGCCAGGCGCCCTCCCGCACGTGGCCCGCGAGCCGCTCGTTTAAGGCGCTCAAAAATTGTTCGAACCGATGCTGGGGATTCGCCTCTGTGCCAAAGGCCGCGGCAAGGCGGCTGACGTGTTCCCCGAGCGTATTCGAAAGCGTCTGGTTCCACCCGTGTTTTGGGTGAGCGTACCAAAGGGCAAAGGCAAAACCGTTCCTTCCCTCAAGCGGAAGGAGGAGGGCGCGCGTATGTGATTTCCCCAGTGCGAGAGCCTCCTCCGACCCGGGTTCCTCAAAGCGTCCAGCCTTGAGGAACAACCCCGATTGCATACGTTTCTTGCTCAATTCAAACCTCTTGTGTACATTATACCTGACCACTTTTCGGGCGCAACGGGAGGGACGCCACAGGTATGGCTAAGTCTGGATTCAAACTTGAACAGCTATTTGGTTCACAAACGCGTGCACGCCTGCTCGGTTTATTTTTGCTTCACCCGGAAACGGCTTTTTTCGTTCGTGAGCTGACGCGAAAAATTGATGCGCAATTGAATTCTGTCCGTCGAGAGCTTAAAAACCTCATAGAATTGGGCTTGGTAAGCGAACAGATCGGAGCAGGACCCGTGAAGCGTCACCTTTCTCTCGCCGAGAAAAAAAAGTACTACATCGTGAACACGCAGTCGATTTTGTTTGAAGATTTGCGGTCGCTTTTCTCAAAGGTGCAGATCCTTTTGAAACAGAATTTTGTTCAAGAGATCGAAACGAAGGGGAAGATCGACTACTTGCTGTTCACAGGGCGATTTTTGGGCGCGCCGGTTGCGACCGACATCCTGATCGTCGGGGCGATCGATCAGAAGGCCCTCCAAAAAATCATGGCGCAGTTTGAAAGCGAGGTGGGGCACGAGATCAACTACACCCTTCTGCCGAAAGATGAGTTTTTGTACCGCCGCCAGGTATCGGATCGATTCCTCCTCTCCATTATGGAAGGGGAGAAGGTGGTCATGGTCAACCGATTGAAGATATGACCCCGCCCTTCGCGAATCCCTCCCTTCACGAAGGGAGGGAGAAGGGCGGGGTGAAGGCGCTTGGGATTGCCGGACAGGACATTCACGCCCTGTCCCTCGCGATCGTTTCGGAAAACGGAATCGAGGCAGAACAAACCGTTTCGTGCACCCCTGAAACATATCTTTTCACGGTCGTCGAAACTTTGCGCGCGTGGGAGGTGTCATGGGAGGATCTGTCTCACGTGGTCGTGGTGCGCGGTCCAGGTTCTTTTACGGCGAGTCGGATGAGCACGATCCTCGCAAATGCGTTTGCGTTCACGGGCGAGCTCCCTCTCCTCGCGATCGAAAACCCCGATCGCAAGTCTTGGAAGGAACTTGTTCCAACGATCCCTTGGGTCAGGGCGTCGAAGAATCATTGGGTGATGCCGCTCTACGACCGTCCGCCGCATATCACGCTCCCATCCTGAATCAGGACTGGTCGGCGATCTCTCTCAATGCTATCCTCAATATCAAATATCTCACTTCTCACTTCTAACTTCCAACTCCTAACCTCCATTATTTATGAACATCTTTGCGCAAGTCGTGCAGGGGACCCTCCTTGGACTCTGGGAGAGTGTCCTTGCCTATCTCCCGTATCTCGTCGGGGCCGTGGTCGTTTTTGTGGCCGGGATCATTATCGCGGTCGTCTTGAACCGCTTCGTGGTCCGGCTTTCCGATCTCCTTCGGCTGGATGAGCTTGCGACCAAGCTCGAGGTGAAGAGTGCCCTGGAACGCATCGGCGTCCGTTTGCGCGTGGGGGCCCTTCTGGGGTGGATCGTGAAATGGTTTTTCATCATCGTCTCGCTCATTGCGGCGACCGACATTTTGGGGTGGGATGAGGTCACGGACTTTTTGAAACAAGTGGTCTTCTATATTCCGCAGGTTATCATCGCGGTCATCATTCTGCTCGCCGGGATTCTCCTCGGGAACTTCGTGCGGCAGATCGTGAAGTCCACGCTCGAGGCGGCGCAACTCGCGGCCGCGGACGTGCTCTCCGGCCTCGCCAAATGGGCGATCATTGTGTTCAGCTTCATGGCGGCCTTGGTGCAGCTCAAGATCGCGCCGGATCTTATCCAGACTTTATTCACGGGGCTGATTGCGATGCTGGCGCTCGCCGGGGGCTTGGCCTTCGGCCTCGGCGGCCGCGACCACGCAAGCCGACTTCTCGATCGGCTCCGCAAGGACTTGTCGTCGGAACGGTAAGGGAAGGCAGAAGGTAGAGGGTAGAAAGTAGAATGGAGAATCTCCTTCTACTTTTTTCTACCTTCTACTTTTTACTCTCTACATGATTTTTTACGATTTGGCGCTTGAGAACTCAGCGTGTTCATGCTACGGTTGGCACGTTTTATGCCCCGTTAGAAGTCGTATGCGATATACCTATGTTTCGTAAAGTTATAAAATCCGTCTTCTAACGGGGTATGGCAGAACCCTTGTATACCTACGGGCGGAATCGGTTCTGGGAAATCCTTCCCGGCGCCCTGGTTTGGTTCACGATCATTGGGGCCATCGTGCTTTCGTTTGCGGCGCCCGCGGCCGCGATCGTTTTCATTATCCTCTTTGACATCTATTGGCTGTTTCGCGTGACGTATTTCGTCGTGTTCCTTGTCTCCGCTTGGCGGCGGTACCGGCAAACGGTTGCGACCGACTGGCAGGCGAAGTGTCGAGAGTTGCCGGAGGCGCCGGCCCTTTTTCATCTCATTTTTTTGCCGACGTACCAAGAGGAGCTTCCGATTCTTCGCGCCACGTTGAAATCCCTCCGCCGCGGCGGATATCCCACGGACCGGATGATTGTGGCGCTTGCGGGAGAGGCGCGCGACCATGACCGATTTTCGCGCAACGCCGAAGCAATTCAGCGCGAATTCGGGTTACAGTTTGCCAAGGTCTATGCCATCGAGCATCCAGCCGATCTCCCGGGAGAAATCCCGGGCAAGGGTTCGAACCTGCATTTTGCGGGGCTTGAGGTCGCTCGTCGCCTCATGGTGGATTTCCCGCAGGTTTCAGACGAGGATGTGGTCGCCTCTTCCTTTGACATCGATACGACGGTCCACCCGCAGTATTTTTGGTACTTGACTTGGATCTATCGCACGGTCCCGGATTCGACGCACTCTTCCTACCAGCCCGTGGCGCTGTTTTCGAATACGATCTGGACGGCTCCGGCCCCGGTTCGGGTCGCGGCGTTCGGCACCACCTTTTGGCTCATGTCCGAGCTCACGCGCCCGGAGCGCCTCTGGACCTTCTCTTCCCATTCCATGCCGTGGAAGATGCTGAAGGACGTGGGGTTTTGGGAAAAGAACATCGTCTCCGAGGATTCGCGGATTTTTCTCCAGGCCTTTCTTCATTATCACGGACGGTATCGCGTGACCCCGATGTTTCTTCCCGTCTCGATGGATACCGTGGTTGGCAAAACGTACTGGCAGGCTTTGAAGGCGCTGTACCGCCAGCAGCGGCGGTGGGCCTGGGGGGTCGAGCATCTGCCGGTCATGGCGGAGCACTTCCGCCGCGACCCCGCGATTCCGCGGATCAAAAAGTGGAAGTATCTTTTCAACCACATGGAAGGGATGTTCACCTGGGCCACGGCGCCGATCCTTATTTTCATTCTCGGCCGTCTGCCGCTCGAGATCGCCGCGCGCGAGGGGAGCGCGCTCGTGCAGGCCGCCCCCTTCACGCTTGAGGCCGTCATGCAGCTTGCGATGGTGGGGGTGCTTGCCTCCGGGATCTTATCGCTCACTCTGCTCCCGCCTCGTCCCGAATCCGTGCACCGGACCTGGTGGATCGTTATGATCCTGCAGTGGGTGCTGCTTCCCGTGACGTTCGTGCTTTTCGGGGCGATTCCGGCAATCGATGCCCAGACGCGTCTTATGTTTGGGAAATATTTGGGATTTAATGTGACAAAGAAGCTGCGGAAGTGATATGGCCCCTCGTATTTTTCTCAATATTGTCGCCTGGAACAGCATGGAGTTCCTGCCGGACCTCCTGAAGAGCATCGCGGCTCAAACCTGCCAAGATTTCCAGGTGCTCGTCATCGACAATGGATCGACTGATGGAGTCGAGGCGTATCTGCGCGCACATCACCCAAACATCCTCGTCCTGCGCAACGCGAAAAACCTCGGTTTTTCTCCGGCGCACAACCAGGGCATCCGGTATGCCTTGTCCGCATTTCGGCCGGAAGACCATGTTGATCGGTTCGTGCTCATCGTGAACCCGGACGTTCTTCTCACCCCAACCTTCGTGGAGCGTCTGCTTGCGGACGCGGAGGCGCATCCGGAAGCCGGGTCGTTTGGGGGGAAATTGCTTCGGGCCTATCTCGAGCACGGGATTGAGGAAGGGGAGGGCCCGGTTCGCTCCGACCGTCTGGATTCGACGGGGCTTCAGGCACATCGGAACCGGACGTTTACCGACCGGGGCGCGGGGGAGCTTGACCGCGGCCACTATGACGAGGCGCGGGAAGTCTTTGGCATTTCCGGCGCGGTCGCGATGTATCGGGCGTCGGCCCTGCAGGAGGCCCGATTTGAGGACGAATTTTTTGATAAGGATTTTTTCGCGTATAAAGAGGATGTGGATCTGGCCTGGCGGCTGCAGTGGCTCGGCTGGAAGGCGCGCTTCACTCCGGAGGCGGTCGCCTATCACTACCGCGGCATGTACGGCCGGGAAGGGGCTGGATGGATTGAGCTCATCCGCAACCGTCAGCGGAAATCGCTTCGACGGAGCTTCTATTCGACGCGCAATCATTGGAATGTGCTCATGAAGAACGAAGGCGTTTGGTCCGGCCTTCTCGCCTTGCCGTGGATCCTGCCGATGGAGATCGCAAGGGTTTTGTACGTGTGTGTGTTTGAGCCGAGGAACATCGGCGCGTTTTTTGAGGCCATCGGCCGGGCCCCGCGGATGTGGCAAAAGCGCCGCGATCTGTTCCGCCGGCGCAAAGTTCGTGGACATGAGATAAGAAAATGGTTTGTATGATCGACGTTTCCATTCTCATCGTGCACTACAACACCCCCGGGCTCCTGAAGCAGACGCTGAAAGGGATTCGGAAAGCGGCCCCGGCCGTTACCTATGAGGTGATTGTGGTTGATAATAATCCGGTCATCCGGGTCGCGGACATGATTCGGCGCGAATTTCCGGAGGTGAAACTTGTGGTGAGCGACCGCAACTTGGGCTTCGGCGGCGGCATGAACGCGGCCATGCAGTCGGCGACGGGGCGGTACTGGTTCGTGTTCAATCCGGACATCGCCCTGTTTTCTGGTGCGATGGAAGAGCTCGTGCGATTCATGGATGCGCATCCGGATGTCGGCATGGCGGGCCCCCAGCTTCGGCATCCGGATGGCTCCCTCCAATACAGTTGTTATCGGTTTGAGACGCCGTCCGTGATCCTGTGCCGCCGTATTCCTATTTTACATTTTTTTCCAGCCGCTCGCCGCGCGGTGGGTCAGTACCTCATGTCCGACTGGGACCATGCGCAGACACGCAATGTGGATTATCTTCTCGGAGCGGCGCTGCTGGTCCGGCGCGAGGCCGCAGAGAAGGTTGGAGGGTTTGATCCTGGATTTTTTGTCTATTTTGAAGATCAGGATTGGTGCCGGCGGTTTTGGAAGGCCGGTTGGCGGGTCGTGTACCACCCGGCGGCCTCCATGGTGCATTACCATCGGCGCGAGACGGCCGAGGGGTCGTTTTGGAAGCAGATCCTGAATCCGCTCACGCGCGTTCAAATCCGAAGTGCGATATACTACTTCCAAAAATACCGCGGGGAAGGAAACCCCCGCCTGGAGCGTGATCCCTCCCGTCGCGACGGGAGGGATGAATCCCTTGCATGACCCATACCTCTTCCTTTCTTCATTCCACTGAACCCCTGCTTGCTCCGCATCCGCACCGCCGACGGCGGTGGCGGCGGATCTTTTTTTGGGCGGTTTTGATTGGGCTTGCGACCTGGGCTCTCGTGCTCGTTTTTGTCACCGTGCAGACCGTTCAAGCCGTGGCAGAAGCCGAGGGCGCCCTTCGGCGGGCCGGGGAGGCTGCGGCGGCCATGCAGTTTGAGGAAGCGCACCGCGAGGTGCGCCGGGCCAGAGCCTGGGTTCTGCGGGTGGAGCGCGGGGTCGCGGTTTTGAATTCGGCGAGAGGCTTGCCGTGGATCGGGACGCAAACGCGCGCCGCGGAGTCCATGGTGCAGGCATCTTCCGGTATTCTGCAGGCGTTTGATCGTTTGCTCACGATCGGCGGCGATCTTCTCCGCCTTTCTGGGGTGAGTGAAGAGGCGCTTCGTGGAATGGCCGCGGGCCTCACTCCGTCCCTCACGTTCGATGATCTGCCTTCGGACACCAAGCGTGCTCTCCTGCAGCGACTTGCCGCGTCCTCTGATGACTTTGCGGCCACGGCCGCGGACATCCGTCTGGCTCGCGAAGAGCTTGCGGACATCCCGCGCCACAGTCTGTTTGAACCGATCCGCGCCGTGTTGCAACCCATTGACGATCGGCTCGCGATTTCCGAAAAGGCTTTGAATCTTGCCGCGGTCGCGGCCCATCTTCTTCCTGCCTTTGCCGGACTCGATGCCGAACGCACAACCCTCCTTTTGTTTTTGAATAATGATGAACTGCGGCCCGGGGGCGGGTTCATTGGGACGTATGGCATCCTTCGCATGCGTGACGGTGACATCGCGGCTCTCCAAACGCAGGATGTGTATCGGTTAGATCAAGCCGCGGCCCCCAGCCTTTCGACCACACCTCCGAGCGCTCTCCGAACGTACGGCAGTATCCCAACCTGGTTTTTCCGGGACAGCAACTGGTCGCCGGATTTTGCCGTGAGCAGCCAGCAGGGGCTTCAACTCTTTGAACGGGAAGCCCGTCTTGTTCCGGGTGGAGCGCGTGGAGAGATTCCCGTGTCCGAATCCGTTTCCGGGGTGATTGGGTTCACGCCGACCTTTGCGTCCTCCTTGCTTGCGATCACGGGTCCCTTGAGCGTCGGGGGGCAGACGTTCACGGCAGAAAACATTGCAGACAAACTTGAGTATCAAGTGGAGATTGGGTATGTGGGGCAGGGGGTTCCGCCTGCCCAACGTAAGGAGATTTTGGCGGATCTGGTGGAAGAAATGAAAACACGCTTGTACCGCCTGCCGGTTGCGGAATGGCCGCGTCTTTTTACCGCGGTCGACGCCGCCCTTCTTGGCAAACAGCTTGTTTTTTACAGCGAGGATCCAGCGTCTCAAGCGGTTATTGAACAAGCGCGCTGGGGCGGCCGTGTCGTTCCCGAAAATGGTTCGGATATTCAACTCGTCGTGGACGCGAACCTCGCGAGTCTCAAATCCGACCCCGTCGTTTCCCGCGACATCCGGTACGAAATTTGGCAAAACACAGACGGTGCGTATGTCGGCCGGACCACGATTCGGTACCAGCACCGTGGGTCGTTCAACTGGCGGACCACGCGCTACCGCACGTATGTGCGCGTGTATGTGCCGCGCGGGAGCACGCTCGTGCGCGCGAGCGGACACCTGCGGGGCGACAAGCTCCGCAATCCCTCCCTCCTTCCGGGCATCGTGGATGTCGGAGAGGATCTCGGGCTCACCACCTTTGGCGCCTTCACGTCCATGGAACCCGGAGAAACGCGCGAGATCCAGTTCGAATATCTCCTGTCGCCGGAGGTCATGCGCGAGATCCAAAGCGGGTCCTATGAGCTTCAGGTCTTCAAACAGATTGGAGCTCGACCGTATGGTTTGACGCTTGATCTCGACTTTGATAAGAATGTCTCGACTGCCTCCCCGCCGGAGGAGGCTCTCGAGTGGGGCGACGATCGGTATCGTCTGAACACAAAATTAGATCAAGATCTCCCATTCGTGGTCACACTCTAGTTTCCGGTGGCCATGTTATGTTTCAGAAAAAAATCGGGATCGATCTTGGGACGACTACCGTGCTCGTGTATCTGCCGAAGCGCGGTATTATTATCAATGAGCCGTCCGTCGTTGCCGTATCCTATGCCGACAAGAAAGTTTTGGCCGTTGGGAAAGAGGCAAAGGACATGATCGGGCGAACCCCGGACACGATTGTGGCCCGCCGGCCGCTCAAAGATGGCGTCATCGCCGATTATCGCACGACCGAGGCCATGCTCCGGTACTTCATCAACAAGGCGCTTGGCGGCGTGCGCCTGCTCCGCCCGGAAGTCATGGTCGCGGTCCCGGGCGGCATCACCTCCACGGAACGGCGCGCGGTCATTGATGCAACCCTCGCGGCCGGAGCCAAGGCCGCGTACATTATTAAGCAACCCATCGTGGCCGCGATCGGCGCGAACATCCCGATCGGGTCGCCCTCTGGACACATGGTCATTGATGTCGGCGGCGGCACCTCGGAAATGGCCGTCATCTCGCTTGGCGGCATTGTGGCGTCCGATTCCGTCCGGATCGGCGGGGTCAAGTTTGATGCGGCGATTTCGGAGTATATCCGCCGGAAATACGGTCTCGCGATCGGGGAGCGGACTTCGGAGGACATCAAAATCCAGATCGGGTCTGCGATGTATATGCCTGAAAAACTCACCATGGAAATCAAAGGCCGCGACATGATTACGGGCTTGCCAAAGATCGTTGAAGTCACCTCGGACGATGTCACGAATGCCATCCAGAATGAGCTCGAAGGCATTATTGCGACCATGAAGGAGGTCTTGCACAAAACTCCGCCGGAATTGTCCGCGGATGTGATGGACAAAGGAATCGTCTTGACCGGAGGTTCGGCCCTGCTTCGGAATTTTGATACGCTCATCTCCGAGGCCACCGGGGTGCCGACGTTCGTCGCGGAAGATCCACAACTCTGTGTGGCAAAGGGAACCGGTGTCGCGCTTGAGAACTTGGAGGCGTATAAGAGAAGTATTTTTACAAGCTGATTTAGGTTATAGGTGATAGGTAATAGGTTATAGGGTTGGTAGATTTTAAAAATTCCTTTCCTCTCACCTATAACCTGACACCTATCACCTCATCTATGCTCTACGCAATCGATGCCTCCTCCGCGAACAAGACGGAGCGCACGGGGGTCGAATGGTACGCGTATCATTTGATTGAGCAGCTCAAAACACACACGCTCAAATCGGATGAACGCGTGTGTTTGTATTCGCCGACCCCGCTCTCGGGGCCGCTTGCGGAGCTGCCGGAGAGATGGAAAAGTCGTGTGGTGCCGTGGCGATTGCCTGGATGGATGCGTTTGCGCATGAGCCTTGAACTTTTCCGTCGGCCGCCCAGCGTCTTTTTTGTGCCGTCACAGGGGCTCGCCCTCCTTGCTCCGCATCGCGTCGGGCATCATACCCTCACGACGATCCACGACGTCGGATATCGGCGCCGCCCCGATCTCTATAACGCTTCCACCCGCCGCCGACTGGAGGGCGCGACCCGGGACGCGTGCCGACGCGCGACAAAACTTTGTGTCCGAGTTCACCAAGCGGGAGGTGATGGAGCTCTACCGCGTTCCGGAGGACCGGCTTGTCGTGACCCCGCTTGCGGCAGACACGTCCATGTTCCGCCCGCTTCCGCCCGAAGCGGTCGTGTCCGTCTTGGAGCGCCACCGGCTCGGCCGCCACTTTTTTCTCCATGTCGGGCGCTGGGAGAGGAAAAAAAATCTCACGACGCTCATTCGGGCGTTCGAAATTTTCAAGGCCACCCGCGGCGTCGGGGACCCGTTCGAGCTTGTCCTGGTCGGCAAGCCCGGTGGGTTCGGGCACGAAGAGATCGAGCGCGCGCTGCGCACCTCTTCGGCGCATGCGGCCATTCGCCCTCTCCCGTATCTGTCCGGCCCTGAAATCGCGGCGATCATGAACGCCGCGACCGCCTTTGTCTTTCCTTCGTTTTATGAAGGTTTTGGGATTCCAAATCTTGAGGCGCTCGCCTGCGGAACGCCGCTCATCACCTCGGACATTCCGCCGCACCGTGAGGTGGTGGAAAACGCGGCCGTGTTTGTGCCGCCGAATGCTCCCGAAGCCTGGGAGGCGGCCCTGCGGGAGCTTGCCGAGAATCCCGCACGGCGCGTAGAGTTGCGAGAAGCGGGTCTTGCCCGCGCCGCCGCATTCTCATGGGAGAAAACCGCGGCGTTGACGCTTGAGACGATGCGACGACTTGCGTCATGATGAGATGGAGAGATGGGATATCCCTTTCCAACCTCACATTTCCAATCCTCAACCCCCACTATTTATGGAAAACGTGAAAAAAGCTCTTTCGCGCCTCGGGCTTTCGGAAAAGGAAGCCGCGATTTACCTTGCGGCCCTGAACGTAGGCCCTTCGACGGCCCAACAGCTTGCCAAAACAGCGGGGGTCAATCGCGCAACCGCCTATCTCGCGATTGAGGGGCTCGCGAAGAAAGGATTGATGAGCACGACGATGAAAGATGAGAAGAAATTATATGCGGCAGAGACGCCCGAGCGGCTGAGGGCGTTTCTTGAGGAGGAGAAGCGTTCGTTGCAGGAGAAAGAGCAGGATCTGCATGAGACGCTTCCGATGCTTTTTGCGCTCTTCAGCATGGCCGATCGCAAGCCGCAAGTCCGGTATCTTGAGGGGCCGGAGGGATTAAAAACCGTGCGCGATCTGTTTGTGCGCCAGGGCGGGGAATTTGTGCAGATGGTGCCGATCGACATGGTTCGGGCTCACCCGGAGCTCCGCGAAGGGCACGAGGCGCATTTGGCCTCCTTGGCGCAAGGGGAGACGCCACACCGGGTGCTATTCGTTACCCGAGAGCCAGGTGAACTCGCCGTCGCACCTATGCGCGGGGGAGTGATTCGCGTGCTTCCGGCCGAGCGGTTCCCGATTGAGGCGGAAATTTCCGTGCGCGGTGACCTCGTCTTTCTTTTTGCGTTTGTACCGAACGTCCTCTCGGTCGTCGTGACAAGCCGCGAGCTCGCCCAGGCCGTCCGATGCCTCTTTGAATTGGCCTGGGAAGGCGCCTCCGCCTTTCCGATGAAGAGGGGATGAGCAAAAGGGCCACAACGGCGACAAGGGCTGCGATGGCGAAAAAGGGAGCAGACTCATTCATGCGACGGCCGTACACTTAATGAGTATGTCAATTTTAAGAAGCGTGAGAAGTGAGAGAGCAAAGCAGATTTTGTCCGATATGTTTGACGTTGCGGATTTTATCAGCTCTTCCTACAGCAGTCGTTGGAAGTCATATGATCAATTTTTGCGCGTCCGCGACGCGGCGGAACGAAGGCGCCGCTCCCAAATGCTCAAGCGGTTGCAGAAACGCCGTCTCATCCGCATCCGAAAGACGGCGCGCCATTTGGAGGGTGCTTTAACGGATACTGGAAGGATAGAAGCCATTCGGCTCTCCCTTTGGAAAAAACATCCAAAACTTCCGGCAGGGGAATCGTGCGTTATTATTTTTGATTTTCCAGAATCCGCCAGACGGTCTCGAAACGTCTTCCGGCGTTTTATTAAGGCATGTGGGTTTTCCTTACTTCAGCAGAGCGTATGGGAGAGTCCGCATGATGTCTTTGACGCCGTTCAGGCATTTATTCGTGCCGCGCGCATCGCCTCATGGGTGACGGTGATTGATGCAAGAAAACGCTCAGCTGGTAGGACTCATTAACTGAACGGCCGTTCAGTTAATGAAGACGCACTAATAATGAAGACACACTCAGGAGAAAAAAGATTGCGGGGATGCAAAAACAAACCCCGCACCTATTTTTGATAGGTGCGGGGTTTGTTTTTGGGGAAAGAGGGTGGTTACCCACCGCGCCGCATCTGATCCTGATGCGACGGGGCGGGAATCACCTCTTGCCTCTTAAGATCGCGACGCGTGTCACAATCTTGAGAAGCAGGGGATCGAGCGCGAGTGTTTTGCGTCGATCCCCTCATTGTGCTTACTTCACGACGCTGAACTTCCAGCTCGTGAAGTACGCTGGACCCGACGGGAAGCGGATCGTCTGTCCCGTTGCGAGGTCCTCCCACCTGTCCACGAAGGCGTACATGACGTACGTTCCGCGTTCCAGGTAAGCTCCGTCCATGCTGTTTGCCCGCAGGAGCGTGAACGAGAACTCGACTGATTCCCCTTCTTGGATGTACGCGGGGATGTAATCCCGCGTTGAGTCGTGAAGCGTGGAGGGGAAGTCCCAGATCAGTTCGTCGCCGTCCGGGGTGACCTCTGGGGAAGAGGTCAGTGCGCGTGCCTGGCCTGTCGGACCGTCCAACAGTCCATAAACGTTTCCGTAGTTGCGTGCGACGAACGGGGGCACGAACCCCTCGTCCCGGCTGACGCTGAACGTCAGCGACTGAAGCACGATGCCGTCCCCGCATTGCGTCTGCACGCCGAACGGGAAGACGGGATCCGTGCCGAACGGGAAGACGGCGGCTTCCGTTGCCGACGGCCACGTCACGGTGACGTGCGCCGCGGCGCGGATCGCCCGGCCGTTCCACTGGCCGTACGTCGCGGGCTCCGTGCAAGTCGACTGCGCCGAGTCCTCGACGCGCCGAACAGTGTAGTCGTTCCCGCAGCCGATGGCGGCGAGGACGACCGACAACATCAGGAACTTGCTGAGCATTTTTTTACCTCTGGGACATGGGTCCCGTTGGTACTTCTGCGCCCCCTGGCGCCAAGCTCCTTACTTGCCTCTTAAGATCACGACCGCGTCATGATCTTGAGAAACAGGGGATCGAGCGCGAGTGTTTTGCGTCGATCCCCTCATTGTGCTTACTTCACGACGCTGAACTTCCAGCTCGTGAAGTACGCTGGACCCGACGGGAAGCGGATCGTCTGTCCCGTTGCGAGGTCCTCCCACCTGTCCACGAAGGCGTACATGACGTACGTTCCGCGTTCCAGGTAAGCTCCGTCCATGCTGTTTGCCCGCAGGAGCGTGAACGAGAACTCGACTGATTCCCCTTCTTGGATGTACGCGGGGATGTAATCCCGCGTTGAGTCGTGAAGCGTGGAGGGGAAGTCCCAGATCAGTTCGTCGCCGTCCGGGGTGACCTCTGGGGAAGAGGTCAGTGCGCGTGCCTGGCCTGTCGGACCGTCCAACAGTCCATAAACGTTTCCGTAGTTGCGTGCGACGAACGGGGGCACGAACCCCTCGTCCCGGCTGACGCTGAACGTCAGCGACTGAAGCACGATGCCGTCCCCGCATTGCGTCTGCACGCCGAACGGGAAGACGGGATCCGTGCCGAACGGGAAGACGGCGGCTTCCGTTGCCGACGGCCACGTCACGGTGACGTGCGCCGCGGCGCGGATCGCCCGGCCGTTCCACTGGCCGTACGTCGCGGGCTCCGTGCAAGTCGACTGCGCCGAGTCCTCGACGCGCCGAACAGTGTAGTCGTTCCCGCAGCCGATGGCGGCGAGGACGACCGACAACATCAGGAACTTGCTGAGCATTTTTTTACCTCTGGGACATGGGTCCCGTTGGTACTTCTGCGCCCCCTGGCGCCAAGCTCCTTACTTGCCTCTTAAGATCACGACCGCGTCATGATCTTGAGAAACAGGGGATCGAGCGCGAGTGTTTTGCGTCGATCCCCACGTCGGCTTTTGGGAAACAGGAGGCCGCCTCCTCATCTATGCTGCCTGGATTGCCAGGCTCAGTTGCCGGTCATCCGGCACTTCATTCTCATGAGGCTCTGCTTCCTCGTGGCTCACCACTTTGCTGGACGTTTCGCCGACGTCCTGCCCGCAGGTGACGCGTTTCTGTTCATATGGTTGAACAGAGACCCTCTTTTTCCCGTGGGGTTCGAGATCCCCTCGAGCTTTTGGTTGGACGCGCGTCCCGCAGCGGTCATGCGCCGCGGCCGCTTGTCACATCGCTTGGCTTCTTGCGTGTAATGCGCCCTCCTTTCTTTGGTTGGAGTTTCAGAGCCTGGATCCGACAGACGCGGTTACTTCTTTTCCTCCTCCCCGCTGGCCGCGGTCGGGAGGGTGTGCACGTTGTCGCCGGTGGCCTGGCGGAACGCTACCTCGTTCAAGCGGTTGACGAACTGCCGCCTGAACCGCTGGAGGCGCTCCACCTCCAGGATGATGCCCGCGGCCACGCTCGGCGTGGAGCTCTGGAGGACGGCCTTGATGAGCCGCCGCACCATCGCCTCCTCGGACTCGAGCTTCGCGCCCTCGTCCTCGGTGGGTGGCGAGAGCTTCTGCACCGGGATGCCGAACTGCGCGGCGTACTTCAGGGCGAACCGCGAGAACTTGGCCTCGTGGTCGTTGCCCTTGGCCCGGAGCTTGTGCACTTCGGCGAGGATCGTCTCCCCCGCCTTGGTGCCCCGGTGCCCGACCTCGCTCTTCGCGCGGCCGACTGACGGGGGCCGTTCCTCCTTCGGCTCCCGCTTGGGGGCCGACGACGGCTGGAGCGTGATCGTCACCGACTCCTCGTGGGGCACGGCCGGTACGTCCTCGGGCTTGACAACGCCCTGGGCGACCAACTGCGTCGCGATGGCATTGCCCCGCGCCGCTTCGGGCCGTTTCGACCGCTTCTCGCGCCGCGACGAGCCGGGGTGGATCGCGAGATCCCCCGACTTCTCCAGCGGCTTCGGCGACGTTTCCGCCGCCTTGGCCTCCGGCGCCACGGGCGTCTCGCCGTCTCCGGCGCGGCCTCGGCGGGCTTCTTCGCCTCGGCCTTCGGCTTCTTCTCGCGGGCCAGAGCGACCTTGATCTTCCCGATGCCATCGATCTCGGCATCGTTCAGGTCGAGGAACCGGCCGCCGAGCACGTCGTCCGCGATCTCGATGAAGGAGAAGCGATCCTTCAGCGTCAGCTTCACCTCGAGTTCTTCGTCGAGCTCCGCCTTCTTGATCAGGCGGTCGAGAAGGTCATTTTCATCCTTCACCTTCTCCTTACCGACATCGATCCAGATCCTCATTTGCCCCTCCTTTGTGGGGTTGGCCGCGGGATGCGGCCGGTTGACTTCGTGAAACTGCTGGAATCGCCCGAGACAGTCCCAGGCATTACTTCCCCGCCGAAAGCTAAAGCATTCAGGCGGGCCCGCCACAATGCCCCGAAGGGGCTTTGGGCGGGTCTGGGACCATCCCAGCCATCTGGAGGTGAGCTCACGTGAGCTCGATGGTGTAGTGATCTGCCCGAAGGCTGATGTACGCCGCGGTCATCGGGCGTATGGGCAAAGCGAGCTTTCGCCCGGTTCACACATTTGATGACCCTGATCCCCGCCAAAAGCTAAAGCATTCAGGCGGGCCCGCCACCCGCCACAACTTCTTCGCAGAAGATGTTGGCGGGGTTGGGTCTCTCCTCCAGGTGGCT
>CAZNKO010000020.1:0-16019 GCA_964573855.1 uncultured Gammaproteobacteria bacterium
GTGGATATGTTCCGAATACCCCGGCAAAAACAACCATGAATCTGGTACGGCGCCTGAAGATAAAAAAGGATGTTATTCCGTCACGATCCCTTTGCCCGCGGCGTTTTGGTCAGTCAGAAGTTCGGTCGTGAGCCCATCGAAACTCCGGGTGAGCCGGGTTTGGGTGACCGCATCGGTCGTTTCAAGTGAGGTGGCGTTCGTGAGTTTCATGAACGCATTCGCATCGTGTGCTTGCGGGGTGATGGACACGTCAAAGCTCGCGGTGGTGGTGCCGAGGTTTGCCGGAAGCTCGGGCACGGCCCAGGTCACAATACGTGTTTTCTCGTCGTAGGTGATGGAGCCATGGTCCGCCTGGAGACGATCCGACCAAACCACGCTCGAGGGCAGGATCGTTGTCATCGTCGTTTCGCGCAGGGGATGGAGCGTGTTGGTGATCGTCCAGAAGACGCGATAAGAAGTGGCCGAGCCGACCTTGGGCGGGAGAGGCCCGGTGCCGACGGCTTCGCCAGCGGGCGTGTAGTAGCGCGCCTCGGCGGAGGCCGCGAGGTTTGAATTGATGCCGACGAAGATCGGGGATGTTTCAATCGTGTGGCGCCGCGTCAGCGAACCCACTTGTGCGAACGTCACCGCGAGTTTCATCGCGAAGCGGTCCGTCATCCTGGTCGTGTCGAGGGTTTCGGCAAGCGAAATACGGAGGTCAAAAATCCCTTCGGCGCGCGGAAGAAGCTTCGCGAGATCCGGCACGTTCGTCTTATTCCAGGTGACGGTATTTCCGCGCTGGATGCCGCCTGCGAGCTCTTCCGGATCCCAAGCGATGGGAGCCTCTTTGCCCTGGGGCGGGGTGAGGGTGAGGGTGAAGGCGACGTCGCTTAATGTCTCATCGCTTGCGTTTGCGTAATCGACGGAGATATGGAGCGTCTCCCCAAGATTTTCTGCGATGTCCCCGGCTGATCCGTTCACAACGAGGTGAAACGCAACCGTGCTTCCGATCACGTCTGTAATGGCTTTGTGGGAAGCTTGGGTCAGCACGACGCCTTCCGAGGAGAATCCGACCTTCGCCTCAACGGACTGTTCGCCGCTCGCAGAGGCCGTGTAGCGGCCACGGAGGGTCAGGGCGAAAAGTTCGCCGCCTTCGAGTTTCGGAATCTGCCACACGGTCACATCCGGCGCGGTCGAGGCCGGTTCAGCTTTGGTGAGGAGAAAATCTTTTGGGATGGCGAGCGTTACAGAAATATTCTCGATCGGTTCGGATGCCGTGTTTTGCACATTGACCGTGTAGACGGCCTCATCTCCGCTTAAAATTTTCGGCGGGCCCGTGACAGCCGCTTCCAAGACGGAAGCCGTGAGGTTCACAGTCGTCGTTTCAATATCCTGAAACTCGGAGCTGAAGTTCGCCGGGCGGTACGTAAAAAAGGCTTGGAGGGTAGAGGCGCTTGGGACTTCGGAGCGGAAAACCCCGGTCAAAAACACGGCCCCGTCCGAACCCGGGGTGAGAGAGCCGAGCGTCCAGGTGCGCTCCTCCGTTGCCTCCGGCGCGGAAGAGAGGAGAGTGAAGTCCGGCGGGAGGTTCAATTTCATTTCAAGCGCGGCCATCGGGACGGACCCCGTGTTCGCATAGCGCACGGTAAAGGTCGCCCGCTCGCCCGAGCGGATGTCGCGCGGGCTTTCGATCGCGGTGTCAAGGGTTTTTTGCGTGTGAAAGACCCCGCGCGTCCAGAGGAAAAATCCGGCCCAGGAGACGGCCGAGAGGATCAACAAGACGCCGATCACCCGCACGAGCAGGCGCCGGAAACGGGAAGAGCGGACCGGATCGAGCTCACGCAGATTCGGGATCTCGCCGTCTTTGTCTTCGTAAATCGCGCGGAGCTCCTTCTGGACCTCCTCGTTGGTTTTTCGCGCGCGGGAGGTCATACCCCGTTAGAAATCTGTCTTAAAAAGACTATCATGTTGGTGGCACAGTCATTCCTATGGTGGAAACCGTCTGTTCTTCGAATGCATAAAAATTTTTGAAAATTTTTATGCTAAGGATTTCTAACGGGGTCATAGGGAGCGGGGGGAGGGAGAAGGTTCGAGGAGAAGGCCGAAGAAGCCGTCCGTTCGGTTGGTGAAGCTCGCGCTATTCGGGTCATCCGACGCCCAGAGAATTTGGAGGCGCTCCGGCAGGCGCACGCGGACTGTCGTGGTCCGGTCGAGAACCCCAGACTGTTTTTGGACCGTCAGCGTGTAGCGTTCCGTGGTGGGGAGTCCGGCGAGGCGCTTGACGCGGTCCAAGAAAGAGGCCGGAGCACTCGGCGCGGTCGCGAGCTTCCACGGGAGGCGATAGGTGAACGTGGCCTTTGAGGTGGTTCCTGGTTTTGTCTGCACCCAATTTCCGAACACGGTTTTTCCTTGCTCTTCATAAACATCCGTGCGGCTTTCCGGATGCACCCGCTGTGTCCCCTCGGCATAGAGAAGATCTTCATCCACCTCCCAATTCTCCCCTGGGTCATCAAAGAGCCGGCGATCCGGGATGCTGAAGCCGGAGGCAGAGAGGAGTTCGCTTCCTTTTGGAACGTACAGGCGGAGATAGTCCACATTATTCACTCCCGTAAACAACGAGCGCGGCGTTCCGAAATGCGTCCGCTCCACGGTTACGGTGTTCAGGATCGTCCCATCTTCCGCAATCTCCACTTGCACATCCACCTGTTCCTCCATGACCCCATCCGTCTTGCCGCCGCCCAAGTTGCTGTTCACGACGAGGAGATAGTCGCCTTCCGTGGCGCGGATTTCTCCGCTCCAGCCGAGAGATCGGACGCGCCGCTCAAGGTCTTCATTCCGGAGATAGAGTTGGATGTCTTTTTCTGTAAGCGATTGATTGAGGACATCGAGGATGGAAAAGAATTCTGGAGCGCCGTAGCTCTTCGATCGGGCGAGGAGCTCGTTTGCGAGGTCCCCGATGAACGCTTTCGGTTTATTTTCCTCTCGGTCGTATTCGAGTTCCACGATTTTTTGGGTCTCGAGAAGAAAATTCGCGGCTGTAATTTTCCGGCCATAGGCAGGCATGTCCACAGGCCCCAAGGCGTTCAGGAGTTCCACCATGACACTCGCGTTCACCGCGATGACGCCGTCCACTGTCGAGCTACCAGCCTCTTCATACATTTCCATCATTTGCCGTGCAGAGGTTGGAAAATCCGGGAACCAGTTTGCGTCCTGGAATTCCCATCGTGCATTGATGAGACGCAAGGGTTCTGGAGCCGTGAGGAATCGGCGGAACGACCCCTGCAGGTCGTAGGTCCCGCCGCCGGGCACACGCAGGCCCGTGACTTCGCCGTCGGTCAACTCCACTTCGGCAAAACTTCCCATGAATCCGCCGGTCGCTCGGAGCTCGGTGTTGTTTTGGAACACAAGAAGATAGCGCTTGGCGCCGTCTCCGCCAAGGATCGTATGGGCGAGGTCGCCAAATTCAAGGAGCTCTTTGAGCGATCCGATCAGGGCCGGGAGTTTTGCCGCGAGTTCCTGGAGACGCGGGCGGTGGCTATCCGGAATGGCGTCCTCGTCCACGCGGCGCAGGGCGCGATTCGCTTCTTCGAGCGAGGGAAGGGCAGAGCGTGCGTAGGAAGAGAGGACGGCGAGGCGGGTGGTTGTCGTGGGATTTGGCTGTCGTTCGATCGCGAGAAGACCGTCCGATAAGCGTTCGCCGGCGCGGGCGAGCGCGGCACCTGTTTCGAGGAGCGATTGCCCGGATCGGTAGCGGGTTTTGGTGGCCGGGATGACGGAAAGCAAGAGGTCTGTACTCGCCCCAAGCGAAGTGACGGTTTCCTGGGCTTCCCCTAAACGGCGCCCCGCTTGACCGAACGCGAGTTTTGCCGCGGCGCTGTCCTTCGCAAAGACGGCTTCTGCTCCGTCCGAGAGGGCCGAGAGGGCAGAGGCTCCAGAACTTTCTGTTTTGAGAGAGGCGTCACGCAGTTCTCCCACAAGCCGCATGGCATGAAGCGGGAGTACAAAGACGAATGACAACAGGACAAAGACACCCACCGCTCGCCGTGCGTTTTGGGGAAGACCGAACAGGATCCGGGGGAGGTGAGGCCGAGTCGAAGCGGGACGGACTTTAAAATGTTCGAGCACGACATCCTCGGCTTCCTCTTCATCCTCCAGTTCAGGGAGATCAAATGTGCGGTACAGGTTCGCGGGTGCCGCAGGCGGTCGGAGTCCGGGGAGGGCATGGCGAGAGGACAGCCTTTCATGCTGGAGGATCTCCGGCGGCGCCGGGGAAAGGCGGGGCAGGAAGGAAGAAAGACGCGGGATGATCCACGGGGAGGAAGGAAAATTTTCAAGAATCGTTTCGGAAAGCTGGGAGGCGACTTCCTCGCGCGCGAGCGCGAGCTCATCGACGGTTCCGATTTCCGGCACATGTACTGGCCGCCCCTGGAGCAGGTTGATGCGGAGCGATCGAATGGCTTCCTGCTCTAAAATTTCCGCGGGTTCCGGCAGCCGATCGAGATGGACGATAAAAGGCGAGAGACGGGACACGGGGCCTTGATGGATGGGGAGGTGCAGCGTCGAGGTCGCATTCGTGATGTGAAGAGAAGATGGAACCGATCGGTCAAACGATGTCTCCGCGATGCGCTTCGCCGCCCGTCTTCGGCGCAAGAGTGCCCCAAGATACGCGCCGTTCGTTTTGGCGTTGATCGTCGAGAGGACGCGTTTGGATTTTTTGCGCACAGGGCGCTTATCCTCCATAAGGGATTGGAAATTCTACTTTCTACATTCTACTTTCTACTTTTGAATAGACCGCAAGCGTCTCCTCTGCCATCCGTTTCCAGGAGTAACGTCCGACACGGGAACGGCCTTTTTCCACAAGGTTTTTCCGGAGCTCCGCATTGGTCAAAGCCCGCTCCATCACGCGGACCATTTCTTCAATATCATCCGGCGAAAAATACAGGGCCGCATCTCCCAAAATTTCCGGCAGAGACCCCCGCCGCGCTGCCGCAACCGGCACCCCTTCCCGCATTGCCTCGAGAGGCGGAAGCCCAAAACCTTCGAGACGCGAGGGCATGAGATACAGAGTCGCGTGTTGATAGAGGGCGGAGAGATCCTGGTCAGACGGATTCATAACGAATTGGATACGATCACGCGGAACATCGATTTCAGAGAGTTCTCGCTCAAGTCGTCCGTAGAAAATATCCGAGCGTCCGGCAAAGACGAGGGACACTTCCGGATGGAGCTTGTGGAAAAAAGAGAAGGCATGCAGGAGGGCTTCAAGATTTTTATGCGGATAGGCATTGCCGACGTAGAGGAAGTAGGGGGAAGGAAGGTGGCTCGTGGCTCGTGGCTCGTGGTTCGTGATGATCTCTCCCGAGCGACGAGTCACGAGCGACGAGTCACGATCATCCAAATCTGTCACTCCTTCATAGATCACATGAATTTTTGTCTCCGGCACATCTGGAAAAAATTTTCGAATCGATTGCTTCGTGAATTCCGACGGGGTGATGATTTTTTTGGACGCGCGGATCGCGTGGGCAAGCACAGGCTGAAAGCCCGCGTACTTCAAAGCGTAGAGAAATGGATGGCGGGTGGTGGCGCGGGCAGAGCGCGGTTCCTCAAGCAAGATGAGATCGTGGATTGTCACGACAAACGGGGTTCGGATTCGGAGCGGAACGTTCCAGTGCGGGAAATGGACAAGATCCAGTCCTTCCGCGTCCATGCGCTTTCCGAGAGCGAGTTGTTCACGGAGCGTGTACCAGTGGATATTCACTTCTCGTTTTTCGATCCGATCGCTCTTTGTCGGACACTGGTTGATGTTCTCGGGTTTCAGGAACAAAATATAGCGGTTGAACTGGTCGATCTCCTGCAGGTGGCCTACCAGCTGCTCGACATATCGCCCCAGCCCGCCGCCCCCCACGTGCGGACCATACATTCTCGCATCAATTCCTATGCGCATGTGCCTCCAGTATAACAAAAAACGGCCGAAGCCGCTTTTTAGGCAGAACCCAGCGTTTTTTCAAATACCGCAACCGTCGCGCGAGCGGCCGCATCCCACGAAAACCGTTTTGCACGTTTCAATCCGAGCGTGCGGAGGCGCTCCTGAAGGGCAGGGGAAGACAAAAGGGAACGAAGGGCTTCCGCAAGGTCCGCCGCATTTGTGGGGTCAATAAAGAGCGCCGCTTCCCCTGCGACTTCTGGGAGTGATGAGACATGGCTCGTGATGATCGGGGTCCCGGAGGCCATGGCCTCCGCAATGGGCAAGCCAAACCCCTCATAGAGCGACGGCCAGACCAGCGCTTGGGAGGCGCGGAGAATCGCGGGGCGGTCTTCGGGAGGCACGGGGCCGATCGGATGGGTCCAGGGGACGACTCTTTCGTTCAGGCGACGCTGAAGAGGGCGCGTTCCCCAACCGCTGCCTCCCACGAGAACCAGATGGAGATCGTCTCGGGTTGTTTCACGGTAGCGCGCCACCCCCGCGATGATCGTCTCGATATTTTTGCGCGGCTCCAAAGTGCCCAAAAAGACCACAAAGCGTTTCGGGAGTTTGTAGCGGGAACGGACTCCATGGTCGCGAGTTTCAAAATTTCGATGGAAGATCGGAGAGACTCCGTGAGGAATCACCGTAACGCGCTCCGGAGGAACGGGGAAGAGCCGCAGAAGATCTTCACGGGTTGCTTGCGAGGGAGTGATAATCGCCCGTGCGCCCATGATGAGCATCTCGGGGCGTGTGAGCCGGTGCCACAGACGCATGCGACGGGAGAAGAACTGCGGAAAGAGACGCCACGCGATGTCGTGGACGGTGAGAACGTAGGGGAGACGCGGCGGCAGGGAGACGATATTGAGATTCGGAAGAAATACGAGGTTGGGATTTCCGCCCGAGAGTTCGGGGAGGAACGGACGACGACGGAGCAGGGTCGAGAGGTTCAGAATTTTGTTTGGGAGACGCACGTGATGGTGCCGGACATTCGGAAGCCGCTCACCGAAACGGACTCCATCAGCATTCAAACCAGAAAAGCGAACCTCGGGTGGGCGGGACCCGGTCGAAAGCAGAAGGTATTCGTGCGGCTGTTCCAGACGAAAGAGGGCTTCGAGCAATTCGCGGGTATATTCTCCGACGCCGCTCGGGCGCGTTTGTGTGAGATGGCGGATGTCAATCAGGACGCGCATAGGAGAAAATCCGAAGTACGAAATGAGGAAAATTCGAAAGAAGATTTGGGACTTCGGACTTCGGATTTAAAATTTTTTCGAATTTCGAATTTCGAATTTCGAATTTTCATAGATCGCCCATTCTCCCTCCACGAATAACTTGATCGCTCTCTGAAATTGGCGCTGATGGAATGTCTCGGCGTGGGCCCGGATGCGGGCGGGGTCCCAGCGCCCATCCTCAAATCGAATCATCGCGTCGGCGAGTTCCTCCCAACTTTGTTCATCCAGAAATTGACCGGTCACCCCATCGATCACGGTTTCGGTCGCTCCGCCTTTTCGGTAGGCCAAGACTGGCCGGCCGCTTGCCATGGATTCGACCGCGGTGATACCGAAATCTTCCTCTTGCGGGTGGATGTAGGCCTTCGCGTTTGCGTAGAGTCGTGCTCGTTCTTCGTCCGAGACTTTTCCCAAAAATTCGATGTTCGGTTTCGCGCGTCGGCGCAATTCTTCTTCAATCGGCCCGGTCCCGAAAATTTTAACCGGGAGTCCGGTGCGGTTCGCGGCCTCAATGATCACATCAAAACGTTTGTAGGCAACGAGCCGCCCGCCCGCAAGAAAATACCGTTTTGGTTCCGGGGACACGAAGAAACGATCTACCTCCACCGGCGGATGAATGACGCGACTCTCCCGCCGATAATATTTTTTGATGCGTTCCTCGACGGTTTTCGAATTCGCAATAAAGGCATCCACGCGCTCCGCGGCCTGGCGGTCCCAGAGACGAAGATAGGAAAGGATCGGGAGAAGGAGGGACTTCGCCATTCTCGGGAGACGAAGCTCCTGCACATAGCTGTGCGTGTCGCTCCAAAGATAGCGCGTCGGGGTGTGGCAATAGCACAGATGGAGCGCGTCGCGCCGGACGATCACTCCTTTCGCAAAGGCGCTCGTGTTCGAGAGCACGACATCATAGTCCGTGAGGTCGAGGTGCTCAACCGCGGTCGGCATGAGGGCCACGTACATTTGGTATTTGGTTTTGATGAGCGGCGCGCGTTGAAGAAACGATGTCCGAATATCCCGGCCGCGAAAGGCTGGCAGGCGGTCCGGATCAAAAAAGAGCGTGAACGTGGGAGCTTCAGGCCAAATTTCCTGCAAGGCCTGGAGAACCCGTTCCGCTCCTCCATCCTGAACGAGGTAGTCGTGAACGAGGGCGAGTTTCATAGATTCGTGGCTCGTGGAACGTAGATCGTGGCTCGTGGCTCGGGAGAAATCCTAACGAATCACGAACAACGAACAACGATTCTCCCTGGCACTCTACCGAGGCTTGACTTTTTGGTCAAAATGTCCTAGATTAGGACGTTCTTCAGGCGTGGCGGGATAGGCCCAAAGCGCTTGAAAACACCCTTCTACGCTAAAGCTTCGGAGGGTAAACCGGCACGGGGGATCTGTGCACGTTCTTTCAAGAAAGGAGATGATGACAATGTCGGAGAAAGTTGGAAAGGTCTTCGACCTCACGCAGAACATCGAGGCGATGATTAAGGCCGGCTACCACACGGCTCTCGGCATGAGCGAGGCGAAGTATCGCGCGCTCTGGCCGAAGTCGGTCGTTCAGCCCCCGGAGTGCGCGGGGCGGTTCGACCAGGTGCTCCCTGTGGAAGGAATCGTCCCCGAGCAGCTCATCGTCCTCGCCAAGATCGTGGAGTACGTGAGGGTTGGGGCCTGCGCGAATCTCGCCCCCGCACCGAGGAACAAGGACAGGAAGTTACTCATGCGTTACGTCGCGTTCTTCCAGGACGGCACGCGAGACCTGGATCGCTCGGTGGAGAACGTCCGCAAGACCTACGCTGTGGACGAAGTCGGGCTCAGCGCTTCCGAGGGTTTGCACCTACCCATCCAGTACGAGGAGGTCTTGCGTCACCACGCTGTCGATCTCCCGGGTTCCCGTGTCGGCGAGTTCCACGCGCCGTTCGTGCGCTGGTTCAACGACGACCGGCCGTGTCTTGGCGCGGACGACGTGCGGTCTAGGGCTCCGCACTGTGGCTCGGCCTCCCGCTGGAGCCAGGTGATCTCTGATTTCTGAAGTCCTGCGTTTTCTGCCCCGTGCCTTCGCAAGAAGGCGCGGGCTTTTCTTTCATAAGCTCCTGATTCATTAAAGTGCCGATCGGACCTTTAATGGTTCAGGGGGCGAATGCAAAAAATGTCCCGATCGGGACATTTTTGTATGTGACTTTTTAATACGCTCCTTTTCTGAACAAAACGACCAAAGGCGTTTTCAGCAAAACGTAGAGATCCATCCACGGACTCCAATGCTCAATGTAGTGAATATCGAGCCGCACCTCATCTTCAAAGTCAAGGTCGGCGCGGCCGCTGATTTGGGCCATGCCCGTGACCCCCGGCTTGATCGTGAGGACCTTGCGATGATGGGGTTTGTAGACGGCAACTTCCTCGGGAAGATGGGGGCGCGGGCCCACAAGCGACATGCGTCCGAAGAACACCAGATAAAATTCCGGCAGCTCATCCAAACTATAGCGGCGCAGGAATCTTCCGACCGGGGTCACGCGCGGATCGTCTTTGAGTTTAAAGAGCGGGGTTCCGCCGCGGAGATTTCCATATTTTTTCAGGAACGCATCGTCGAACCGGAGTTTGTGCGCGTTCTTCACCATGGAGCGGAACTTGAAATAATGAAACGCGCCGCCGCCCTGGCCGACGCGCATTGTTTTCTTGCTGTCCGGGAGGCGGGAGAAGAAGACACGGCCGGGCTGTTCGAGGAAGAGGGCGATCGCGATCACGAGCTGAATTGGAAGAGTCAAGAGAATGAGAAGAAGAGAGCCCATGATGTCGAATCCGCGTTTGTAAATGGCGCCCCAGCCGTCGAGTGGCGTTTTTTGGACTTCGATGACCGGAATGCCGGCAAACGTATGAATGACGGTCCGACCGACGGCAGAGGCAAAGAGATCGGCGGTATATTTGAACCCAAGATGCTCCGTGTCCGTGAAGGAGAGGAGGGCGAGCGTCATCTCGCGGCTGGCTTCCGGATCCGCAAGGATCACTTCGTCCACGCCGGGTTTGCGCTTCATGGCGCGAATTTTTTTGGCCACGTCGTCGTTGAACGAGGGGAAGTGGGCGACCCAGTGGAATCCGAAGCGGTGCTTATGGCCAAAAAAATCTTTGAGGGCCGTGCTCGTTTTGTTGTCGCCAATGATGACGACTTTGTGTTCTCCGATTCCGTAATGCCAGAGCGACCGTTCCAGGCCGCGCACCACGAGCCGTCCCAAGGAGACGAGCAGGATAGCAAAGATCCAGGTCGCCACTGCGATGAAACGCGATTCAAAAAAGACGCGCGAGAAGAAGAGGATCGCAAACACGATCGCCATCGCGGTGGAGCAAGCGAGCGCTACACGCGTGAGCTCCGAGGCGATCGACTGCCGACGGGTAGAGTAGAGGCCTGAGACCGCGAAGACCGCGAGCCAAAGGAGGGCGATCGTCGTGACAATGGGGAGATACTCTTCGATCGGGAGATCAAAGATGACGGGCCGGACCGACGTGAAGGCCGGATGGAAGCGGGAATAATAGGCCACGACCCCCGCCGCGATGAGCGCAAAAAAATCGAGGGGGACGAGAATCAGGGTGAAAAACAGCTCGGCACGTTTCATAGGGGTTGCAGGGGTGACATGGGTTGCAGGAGAATTGTCTCCCCTGAAACCCATGAAACTCCTGCAACTATATCAAAAAACCCCGCGCGCGGCGAGGTTCTCTGATACTCAAGGGAATGTCTGTAAGCCGAATTCTGTAGTAGTGGAGGTTGGAAGTCGGAAGTCAGAGGTTAGATCTGTTTTTTGACCAACCTCCAATTTCTAATCTCCAATCTCCACTACTGATGGCCATCTCTCTAGGCCGGCCATTGCTGGACGGCTCATGCGAGCTACCAAACTTGCTCTTGCACCGAAACGGGTTTGCCACGCATCCATGTCACCATGGAGCGAACTGCGTAGCCCCGAAGGACATCGCAGCACTTTTCACCTTTCACCCCGCACCTTTTTGCAAAGGTGCGGGGCTAGTATAGTCTCTGTGGTACCACCGCCCAAAGTCTTTCGACATTGAGGCGGGCCCGCCATAATGCCCCGAAGGGGCTTTAGGCGGGTTTCCCTAGGCTTGAAGTTATCGTGAAACGAACGTTCCGATTCCACGATAGCTTGTATACCCGGTCGCCGTTAGCGACGTTTCTCTTTCACCGTACCTTGCGATACAGCGGGTGTTCGGACTTTCCTCCCCGCACCTTTTATCAATCACCAAGACTGTTTTGAATTCTTCGTTTGAGTTGACCGTAGGCCCTGCCGAAATCTTTCAGTGCCAACTCGCGCTTCCTTGCATCCGACTCGGAACGGAATGATTCGTAGTAGATCAGTTCCCACGGTCTTCCGTACTTTGTGGAGACGGTTGTTCCGGCGTTGTGCTGCTTTAACCTCTCCCGAAGATCGCTAGTAAAACCGATGTAAAGTCGGTTTGTCTTCCTACTCTTCAGTAAGTAGACGTAATGCATGGATTTTCACGTGACTGATAAAAGGTGCGGGGCGGCCATCCGACATCCCTTGAGCGAGGCGAATGTATCACAAAAACCCATCTTTGTCAACGGGCTGTGCTTGACGGTAAGGGGAGAAAGTGCTACGTTATGCGGTCCCGTTCGAATGGTTTCGGCGGGGAAGGACATTCACAATTTGCATGCGAAAGCATGAGAAAAAAGGAGAGATCATGCAGACCCAGGCGCTCGCTCAAGCTCTGGAAGAGTTGTTCGTGAAGGATCCGGCGGCGCGCGAGCGGATGGAGATGGCACTCGGGAACCCCGGGTACGTCATTGCCCTCCTCTCGCCGAACTGTGCGGAACAGATGGTCGGACGCTGCAACAAGGCGCTGCGTTCGGAAGGCATCGAGCCGTCGCTCTTCACCCTCCAGCGCGCCAAGCGCGAGCTGTGGGGAGATGAGGATCGAGCGCCAGACATCATGAGTCAGGCGCAGCTGGGCGCGAGCATTATGGAGCTCATGAAGGGACGCTACACCATCCTCGCGATGGCACGTCGTCTCGGTCTTCAATCACGCACGGCGCTTCATCAGTCCTGCCGGCCCGAGGCCCTGCCGTTTTTCAAGACGGTCAAAGCCATGCTGACGGCGCTCGATGAAGAGCGTACCGGTCGTCGGCCAGCTCCGCCCCCGGCTGCTGCCGCGGCTGTAACGGTCGCGACGAATCCGTGGGCCCGACTGCGGAGGTTGGCTCAGAAGGACCCCAAGCGTTATGGGTCTCCAGTGATCGCGCAGATGCTCGGCATGACGGACAAGGGCAAGAAGATTCGCCGACGTTGGCAGGGCGAGTTTCACCCAGACGATCCGTTGTATCAGGCGATCATCAAGAAACTTCCCGAACTCGTTTCGGAAGAGGGGACGCCGCGTACGGATGAAGCAGTCGGCGTGTCCACACCGACAGAAGAAGGATCGGTTCGCGGGGAAGACCTCGTGAGTCCGGCACTAGCCGTGCTGCACGCGGCTGTCGAGATGTTGACGCGGATCGGCAAGACGGACGTCCTTACGGACGGTGACCGCATGAACGTGTACCGTGAGGTGCGCAAGCTCCTCACGGGGGCCGGCGTCACCCCGGACGCGCTCGCGCGTATGGGGAGAGCCAACGCCATCAACCCTAACGATGATCCGTTTGCCGCGATCATCAGAGATCTGGCGAAAGCCAAAGGAGGAAGGTCATGACGACAGCACGTACGACTTGGCGGTTGAATATCACGGCCGCTCTGCTCATGGACATCTTGGGGGATAAGCTTTACGCGTCCCTCGGTGCCTGCCTTTGGGAGCTGGTTCGCAACGCGGTGGTCGCGTGCATGCCGGGCGAGGACTGGATCCCGAAGACCGGAGAGGTCGAGATCACGCTCGTGAAGAACCACCCGATGAATCCTAACGGGTTCTCTCTCGTGGTGCTCGATCACGGATCCGGTTTTACGGAGCCCGCGATCGAGCAGTTTTGCCACATCGGGCCGTCCCTGTTGGATGCCAGGGGCAACGGCAGCCATGGAGGAGCGGCTCAAAAGCGCATCGGCCGGTTCGCAGGGCTTGCCTTGAACCGGGGGTGCGCAGAAGAACGCGATCCGAACACCGGGTTTTACGTCTTTACTCGGACGGCACCAACCGGGCCGGTGCGATTCGTCCGGATGATCCCAGCCGAAATCGAACGGAACCAGGGCATCGAGCACTCCGAAATCGATCCCACGGCTTCCGAACTCGGAGGCCTTCGGGGAATCAAGGGATCGTTCACGGCTGTCGTGATCCCGAACCCCCTGTTCGATAGCGTCGACGAGATCCGGGAGGCGTTGCAGTGGCACCTCCCGCGCAAGCCGGGGCTCATGTTCCGGCTCCTCGTCGGCGGCAAGCTGCTCACACCGCCGCCACTCGCGGACAAGCTCACCCACGTCCAGGAAGAGGGGGGCGAGATCGAGGTCTACCTCGACCGGTTTTCGAAGGACGAGGAAGGGCAGGGAGGCATCTGGCTCACGGATGCGGGGACGGGGCTCCGGGTTGTGCACGCACCCCGGCTCCTACAACATCTACCGTACGTTCTGTGCCGGCCGGATCTCGTGGGTGACATCTTCATCTCGGGACTCCTCGCCAATCAGGACACGGCGCGTTCCTCGCTCACCACGCGGTTCTTGCGCAGCGCAGCGTGGAAGAAAGAGGTCTTGTACTTGATCGGGAATGTCGTTCCGAAGGTGAAGAGCTTGCTCGGAGACGACGACGTGTTCGGCAAGAACCCGCTCGATCGGATGGCGCTCGATTTCGCCGCTCTGTCGGTAAAGATCTACGGAGCGCCAGCCGCAGTGGTCGGCCCGATCTGGGACGTGGGTCCCAAGCCGCGAAAGCCAGGACGCGGGGGGGGCGGCGGAGGTGGAGGAGGCGGGGGAGGGGGAAACCCCAAGCCCAGGCCTCAACAGCCGCGAGTTCTGCCGTTCCGGGTCGGGGACAAGACGTTTGTTCTGTCGCGGACACGGCTGAACAAACTTACTCTTGCGGAGGTGGACCCGATTAACTCCGTGGTTATTCACCTGAACTCCGGGGACTACGAGGCCATGCCGAGGCCGCCTCAGGCAAAGGTAGAGCATTTCTTGCTCATGGTCCTCGGGGCCGTTGCTCGGGCGGAGCATCCGAACGACTCGCTCGCGGCTGCGCACTTCGTGGCCGAGCACCGGCGGGACTTCTTGAAGCACGGGTAACTCCAGCTTCTTTCTCGCGGCACTTTCCCTTCGTGGAACAGTGCCGCGTTTTTTTATCTTCTACAAAAAGAAAAACGCCGATGTCTTTTTGGGACGATCGGCGTGCGTTATGCTGGCGTCGGCGGCTGCTTTACGATTTTCACCGCTTCACGAAGATTCGCAATCTCGGCCGCGGACAAGATCTCTTCCAGCGTCCAGGGCAGGGGTTTTTTCGAACGGCAGAACGTCTGCCCCGCACCCTTCGGAGATCCCGTGTAGAGGAGTAGCTCCCTCCGGAGTTTATCTTGCTCCTCGCTCTGCGAACCCCACCAGCTTTTCAAGAACTCCCGAACGGCTTTCCAGCCGAACACTTGGATGATACCGACTTGCTGTGCCGCTCTTACGATTCTTGGGGGTCCGAAATGGGGACGGATCAAGGCACCTTTGTTCAAGTTTCCTCGTGTCTCCCCCAAGGCATCGTACAAACTGACGATGAGCACAATTTCGGGCGTCAGGCCGACCTTCTTCGCGATGGCTACCAAGCGCCGAAACCGCTTTTCGTCATAGACGCTTTCTGCGCCCGTATGTTTCTCGATCGCTCCGACCGGTGCTTCTTCGAGTTCCGGCAACGGAGGAAGGTCTGCACCGAGAAGTTCCGGCGGCGGACCGGCGAGAACCCGACGGTGCGCCTCCAGGAATTTCTCGAGCGCCTGGATGGCCTTACCCTGTAGCTCGCGAAGTTCCGAAAGCGAGCTGAGATATATGTCCAGCTTTTGCTGACGGGCCTCGAGTTCTCGAAGTCGCGTCTGCAAAACCACGAGCGCATCGCCTTCGGCCATATCCCTCTTGGCCTGGCATTCCTCAATGGCTTCTTTCAGTTCGTCATCATCCGCCATAGCCTCGTCCGCTTGCGCGTTCAAGGTGAGGAAGTACTGCTTCCGCCGCCCGAGTTCCGCCGTGACCTTCTCGACGAAAGAAGGATCGACGACCGGTGATGTTTCCACCGGAGCTGCTTTTCCGAGGAGCGCCTCCACACGAGCGAGGAGGCGGTCTCTTTCTGCGAGAACACGGAGTTCCGTCGTGAGGCGGTCGATCTCCGGCAATCTCGCCTCGAGTTCCGTCACGCGAGTTTTGAGTGCAACGCGTTCCGTCTCGATCGTCGCCAGTGCCTGATTGAGCTCGGCAGTGCGTGTCTTGTACTCGTCCCGCTCGCGGCCGCTTTCCGCAAGCCGTCCTCGCGACGTCTCGAGCTCCGCCTTCAGCGATTCGACCCCCCCCGCATCTTCTTTCGTTGGGGCTCCCTTCGAAACCGCCAGGGTCGCGAGGGCATCCACGAACTCCGCGACTTTATTCGGGAGTGTCGAGGGCTCCGCGGTGAGCAGAGCATTAGCCAAGCGGAGCAACAGGATGTATGCCTGCTTCGCCTCTTCCTGGCCTTCGAAGAGCTCGACGTATCCTGCGAGCAGACGCTCGACGTCTTGCACCGCCTCGACCACCCGCCGGTATTCCCTGGGCGGCAGGTGGATGATCTTCGCTTCCTCTGACATTCCTGCCTCCTTAGGGCTAGTGTCCGACCATTCGGACCCTGTATTTCAACAGATTTTCATGACTCTGTCAATCCCTGTAACACGGGAGTGATATTTTCCTCTTCGCGGGGAATGAATTTTTCCGCCT
>CAZNKO010000021.1:0-989 GCA_964573855.1 uncultured Gammaproteobacteria bacterium
TAAACCGGAAATATTCACTCCCCGGAGAACAGGAAAAAATCATTCCCCGTTGACAATTCCGGACAATTTCTTGACAAAATCCCTCATCCTTGATAAGAAAAGGCGTTATTTTAAACTTAAATAGAGACTCGTGGGCTGATTGGTCGGGAGGCGAAATCAGGTCAAGAGCGGCTCTTTTTACGACGGCGGGACCTGAACCGTTGTCAACAACTCAACACAAGGAGTGAGCCATGAGAACGTCGATTTGGAAGTTCGTGCTCGTTGCGTGCCTCGCGGCCTGCAGCGAACCGACCGTGCCCAACTTCGGTTCGGCTCGGGAAGACGGTGGTCCGCTCCCCGACGGGGGCACCATCGTGGCCCAGTGCGAGGAGGACGCCAAGGAGTCCTGCTTCGGCTTCAAGAACGGCCTGTGCGGCGTCGAGGGGGAGCGCATTTGCGCGGGAGGCTTCTGGAGCACCTGCACGGTGTCTCCGCCGGCTTCTCACGAGGACTGCGCGGACCTCTTCGACAACGACTGCAACGGGATTACGAACGACGGGTGTCCTGCCTGTCAGCCGGGATCCCAGGTCGTCTGTACCACCGGCATGCCGGGGGTCTGTACCTCGGGCAAGAAGACGTGTCTCCTGAACGGCGACGGTTACGACGAGTGCGTCCCGGACGTGCTCATCTCCCAGCCCGAGGTTTGCGGCAACGGCCTGGACGACAACTGCGACGGTCGTGTCGATGAGACCGACTGGTGCGGGGAGTGCGTGGAGAATACGCGCCGACCGTGCCAGACGAACTTCGTCGCGAGCCGATGCTCGTTCGGCGAGATGGTGTGCACGAAGGTGGGGACGCGGACCGAGTGGTCCGTGTGCCTTCCTTCACCGCTTCCGTCGGACGAGATCTGCGGCGACAACATCGACAACGATTGCGATGGAGCGCCGGATAACACCTGTCCCTGCACGAGCGGTGAGACGCGAGGATGCGGGCCGGACAACAACGTCGGA
>CAZNKO010000021.1:1089-2180 GCA_964573855.1 uncultured Gammaproteobacteria bacterium
CCGAGGTCTGCGACTCGGGGAACAAGGACGAGGACTGCGACGGGACGGCGAACGAGGTCTGTCCCTGCACGAGCGGTGAGACGCGAGGATGCGGGCCGGACAACAACGTCGGAGCCTGCGTCGTCGGCACCCAGACCTGCACGAACGGGGCCTGGGGATCCTGTGTCGGCGCTACCATGCCTGCACCGGAGGTCTGCACGGATCGCGTCGACAACGACTGCAACGGGATCGTCAACGACGGGTGCACCTGCACTCCCGGAGACACCCTGAAGTGCGGGTCGGACGTCGGCGAGTGCGTGAAGGGTCTGCAAACCTGCGACGCACAGGGACGCTGGGGCGACTGCCTCGGCGACACCGGTCCGGACACCGAGGTCTGCGACTCGGGGAACAAGGACGAGGACTGCGACGGGACGGCGAACGAAGGGTGTGTCTGCACGGCCGGAACGTTCCTCATTTGCACCACGGGCCTCCTCGGCCAGTGTGCCTACGGAGGGATGTCTTGTCTGGACAATGGCAGCGGTTACACGCAGGTGTGCGAGCCGTTGCTGGCGCCTGAACCCGAAGCCTGCGGGGACGGTCTCGACAACGACTGCGACGGGGTGGTGGATGAAGGGTGTGCTTGCACGCCCGACGACCTCCTCTACGTCTGCGATACCGGTCGTTCGGGGATCTGCGGGCCAGGGATCATGCACTGTGATCTTCTGGGCAACGGCCCGACGGGCATCTGCGAGCCGGTCGTCCTGCTGTCTTCGCCTGAAGTTTGCGGGGACGGTCTCGACAACGACTGCGACGGGGTGGTGGACAACGGATGCGCCTGTACGGCGGATTCGCTCATCCTCTGCTCCACCGGTCTCCTCGGTCAGTGCGCCCGCGGGGTCATGGCCTGTCTCGCGGACGGCTCGGGCTACTCCGGCGTCTGCGAGCCGACCATCGGTCCGGTGTTGGAGCTCTGCGGCAACTGGCTGGATGACAACTGCAACGGGCAGGTGGATGAGGGTTGTGCCTGTGAACCCGGATCGTTCATCCTCTGTTCCACGGGCCTGCTTGGAGAGTGCTCGCGCGGGGCGATGCGTTGTCTCGCGGACGGCTCG
>CAZNKO010000021.1:2190-8413 GCA_964573855.1 uncultured Gammaproteobacteria bacterium
CGGAGGAGTGCGGCAACGGGCTGGACGACGACTGCAACGGCGCCATCGACAACGGCTGTCCGTGAGTCGCGGCTGATGGCCAATCGTTCGGCCTAAAGCCAACCACGTCGGCGACCGACTGGATTCTCGAAAGAGAGTTCAGACGGTCGCCGTTTTTTATCCCCCTCTTTTCAGCAGAGAATAACGATAACCCGCCGAAGCCCCTCCAGAGACGGGGCGAAGGCGGGTCTTTTGTGGTAAAATAAGCCCACTATGGCCACTCTGCGCGCCTTCCGCACCTGGACAGAAGAACATGTTACTCCTCTGTCCATAGGTGTTTTGGCCGTTCTCGCGCTTCTCCTCATCGCGCAGTCATTTTTTTCCGCGACCGCGATCCTCGCGCTCGTCTGCGCCGTGGCGTTTTTCCTTGTAACGGTTTTCCGTCCCCAGTGGACGATCGTCTTTCTCGCGGTCTATCTTCCGTTTGAGCCGTTCCTCCTCAAATTCATTCCGAACGACATTTACGTCTTCGCCCGTTATTTTTCCGAAGGGCTCGTCTACTTGCTTGCGCTCGTGACTCTTTGGCGGCTGCTCTCCGGAAAAGCCAAACGCACCCCAACCCCCCTCGATCTCCCTTTTGTTCTTTTTTTGATCGTGCTTGCGGCCTCGGCGCTCATCAATTTTGTCCCCGTCCCCATCGCCGCTCTCGGCGCTCGCCAGATTCTGCGCTTCATTTTGATATTTTTTGTCGTCGTCTATCTCGCCCCCCCCGCCTCTTTCTTACGCCGCCTCACTTACGCCATGTTTGCGATTGTCGTTCTCGAGTCCGCGCTCGGACTTGCCCAAGTTGTGATCGGGGCTCCTCTCGATGAGCTTCTCCTTCCCTCCGAGCCGCGGACCTTTGGGGAAATCACGCTGACCGAAGGGACGGAGCAGTTTTGGGATCCGGGGTCGCGCTCATTCGGGACGCTCGGGCGCTATGACCGACTCGGGAATTTTCTCTATCTCTTTTTGCTGTTGGGTGTCGGATTTTTGTATGAACCCGCGATCCGCAAACACCGAAGAGAACTCTGGTGGATGTTCGCGCTGGGGGTTCCCGCGCTCCTTCTGACTTTTTCTCGCGCGTCCTGGTTTGGGTTTCTCTTCGGTTTTCTTTTCATCGCTCTTGCCATTCGCCGCGACCGCCGCGTCCTCACGGCCTTCGTGTCTTTTCTCCTCATCGCCGTGGGTTACCTCGCGCTTTCCGGCCTCCGTGTCCGATTCATTACCGAAACCCCCGGGCAGACGGTCGTGGAGCGGTTTTATGAGACGTTCAGCGCGACGCGTTGGAGAGGGGAATACTACGGCCTCGGCCGCGTGTTTTGGCTTATCCAAACTCCGCTCGTTGTGATTCCCGCCTCTCCGATTTTCGGTTTCGGTCCCGGACAATTCGGGGGCGGAGCCGTCGGGGCCTTGGGAAACGCCCGTGTTTATGAACAGCTCGGCCTCCCCTTTGGCGTTTTCGGCACCGGGGGATTTATTGATAACAACTGGTTTTCACTCTGGGGGGAAACGGGGACCCTTGGCGTCTTTTTTTACGGGTGGATGTTTCTGGCCCTCTTTCGATTGGCTCTCCGGGTGTATCGCGAAAGCCGCGACCCCACGGATCGGGCGATCGCCATCGGGTTTGCCGCCCTGCTCATCGCCGTGACATTCAATGCGTTCCTTTCGACCATTTTGGAAATTCGAACGACGGCATTTTATCTCTGGCTGTACGCGGGCTTTCTTGTGCTTCTCTCGCAACGCAAGCGAGAGACGGTATGACCCCGGAACGGGTATGACCATCATTCAGGCGAACAAGTATTATTATCTTCGCGGGGGAGCGGATCGATACGTGTTTGATATCAGCAGACGATTAGAGCAGGAAGGGCATCGGGTGATCCCCTTTGCGATGCAGCATCCGGAAAACGCCCCGACGCCTTTTGCGCGCTATTTTCCCTCTTTTGTTGAGACCGAACGGGCGCGGCTCGGTTTTGAGGGTCTTCGCACCTTGGGCCGCATGCTGTATTCCCTTGAGGCGCGCCGCAATATGGCGACCCTCATCGCCGACACGCACCCGGATCTCTGTCACGTCCACAACATTTACACCCAACTTTCGCCCTCCATTCTTCATGCGCTCGCGGATAAAAAAATTCCGGTCCTCATGACCGTGCATGATTATCATTTGGTTTCCCCGCACTATGGCCTGTGGGCGGAGGGATGCGGGCCGGATTGGAGCCGGGTCGGCCTTGTGCGCGGCACCCTTTCGCGCTTCCATAAAAATTCCTACGCCGCAAGTTTTGCCCAGGTTGCGATGTATAAATTCCATCGACGACTCCGCACGTATGAGCGCTTCGTGGATCGTTTCCAGACACCATCGGAGTTCATGCGCCGGCGGATGATTGCGGGAGGATTTCCCGCGGGGAGGATCGAGACGAATCATCATGGCATTGACCCTTCCTTTATTCGGCCTCGTTTTGATCACGACGGGTATTTTCTCTCCGTCGGCCGTTTGAGCCCGGAAAAGGGGATCGAGACGGTCTTGGCGCTGGCCAGGGTCTTGCCGGATCTTCCGTTCAAGATCGTCGGTCGCGGACCGGAGGAAGAGCGTCTGCATGAGCTCGGCCATGGATTGTCGAATGTGGAGTTCACCGGATTTCGGAGCGGAGAAGCGCTGTTTGATCTTTATCGCGGGTCGCGTGCCATCCTGATTCCGTCTCGGTGGCATGAAAATTTTCCGCTCACCGCTTTGGAAGCCATGGCCGCGGGAAAGCCGGTCATTGGAAGCCATGTGGGCGGCATGCCGGAAGTGGTGGAGGACCATCGGACAGGTCTCTTAGTTTCCCCCGTAGATCTCCAAGGATGGGCAGAGGCCGTGGCACGGCTCGCCTATGATGAAGATTTTCGTGTCCGGCTCGGGCGGGAGGCGCGCCAGGCCGTGGAGACGACGTTTCACATCCGGCACCACTGGGCGCGCCTCCTCAGGGCTTACGAGACGCTCGTTACGACCGAGCTTCTTTCAAATGGGGGATAAACGAGAGGGATTCGTACAAGAACGCGGTCTGTTCTCCGATATCGTTCCAGTCATAGCGCTGGGCGACAAAGTCGCGCGCTTCGCGGCCGACCGCCTGAACAAGTTCCGGCTGCTCCAGCATCATAGCGATATTTCCCGCAAGATCTTCCGCATTCCCGACCCGAAATTGCAGGCCCTGCGTTTCCATGAGCTCTGCATTTTCAGGAATATTTGACGCGAGGACGCACTTGCCATAGCTCATGGCTTCAAGGACGGCAATGGACAATCCTTCCAACTCGGATGGATGGATCATGGCATAACTGCCGGCGAACAGAGCCTCAAGCGTCTTGCCGGTTTGGAGTCCTGTGAAAAGAATCGAAGAATCCGGGCTCGCGAGCCTCTGAAGCTTTTGCACATACCGGTCGCTCAACGAGCCGTCGCCCACCATCACGAGTTTTTTCGGAGCCACGAGTGCCGAACGTGAGACACGGAGCTTTTTCCAGGCTTCGATCAATGTATGAGCTCCTTTCACCTTGATCAAACGCGAACACATCAAGAGATATTCGTTTGGTTTCAGTCCGAAGGCATCGAGCGGCTTCAGATTCACGTGGGTGAGAGGAAGATGGGTTCCGTTCGGGATGTAGATCGACTCTTTTCCATACGCGTCGCGGCAATAGCGGGAGAGGGCGCGGGAAACCGTGATGGTCGCATCCGGGATACGGCACGCCATCCATTCTCCGAACTGAAGCATACGGCGGGAGATCCATCCCCATTTTTGGTGGGCGCGGTCCATGCTGTGGAAGGTGACGACCACTTTCGCAGATGGCCGCAGGAGCCGCGGAAGCCAGGCAAGGAGTGCCGGGCCCACGCCGTGGAAATGGAAGACATCCGCGTTTTCCCAGGCGGCGCGGAGGATGGACGTCAGGGTATGGGAAATGGTATCGAGATGTTTAGTGCGGATGCAGGGGGTGGCAATGCACCGGATGCCGCGGCGGTCGTGCACGGGCCAGGTATGCCAAGGACGGCAAAAGACCAGGACCTCGTGTCCGTGTTTTACGAGTTCTGCCGAGAGCTCTTCCACATGCCGGTCCACTCCGCCCGAGCGCGCGGGAATGCCCTTTTGTCCGATCATCGCGATCTTCATACCCCGTTAGAAGTCTCGGAGAAAAAATTGAAAATTTTTTCTCCAATTTGTGAATAAACCACTAGAGCTCCTGCTGCCGCGTGAATCTTGTGAGATGTCAGAGTAATACATACGACTTCTAACGGGGCATACGAACCGCCTACCTTAGCAAAAATTGGAGATTTTGTCAATGGGATGATGTAGAAAGTAAAAAGTAGAAGGGAATATCCCCTCTACCATCTACCTTCTACTTTCTACTCATTACGGTTCCACGACCGCTTTTCCGGCGGCGCGGGCGTCGTTCGGGAGATTTGTGGTGACCTCGGCGCCTGCGGCGGAGACAAACGCTCCCGTCACCGCATCGGTTCCCGTGGCATTGACACGCGTTAAGAGGACGGGGATTTTTCCGACCTGATCCACGGTCGGTGTGATACCGACCTCAAAGGCAATGCCGACGATGCGGCTTTCGGGAGAGAGAGTAGGTTCGATCGCGGGGGCGTTCCATCGGAGTGTTCCGCTTCCAGGATCAAATGTGACCCCTTCATTCTGTGATACCGTTTGGCGGCCGGTGAATCGGACGTTGGGTCCAAGGTCGCCTTCGATCTTTACGTTCTCAAGGCGATTGGTCGTCCCACGGATATTCCAGAACACCCAATATTTCGTTTCAAGGCCAACCACAGGCGGCAGAGGCCCTCGACCGAGCTGATCGCCGCTTGGCGCCGTGTAGCGCGCGAATGACTCAAGCACGAATGGGGAAATGAGCGTTGAGGCGATTTCCGCTCCGCGGCTTGTCACGACCGGCATGTTTTCAAAGGACCCCGTTTCAGGATTTGGCAGGCGGTAAGTTCCAATCGCATGAGTGCGGATTTTGATATTCTCGTATTCTGTTGTTTCACTTTGGAGGATGGAGGAGCGAAGCGGAGCCGAGACCGTAACGGTGCCGCGCGCGCCCGGGGCTATCTCCGCGAGCGCGGGGATCCGCTTGGCGTCCACGGTAAATTGTCGAGACCGGAAAAATGGACTGTCGGATTCAAACCCGATCACCACGTTTTTAAGCGGCCACGCCCCCACATTTTCGTACGCAATGGTTGCTGTCACGGATCCGCCAGGCCGCAGGGTCTCTTGATCAATGCTGTGGCTCACCTTGAGCGGCGGGGGCACGATTTCACGCGCGTAGACCAAGTCTTCTTGGGCGTAACGCGTCTCGCCAAAGGTAAAGGAAGGGGAGAAGACGAATGTCACCTCTTTTCCGGAATCGCCGAGGATCCCTTCAAACGTCAGCGTCCCGAATTTTCCAGCCGTGATCGCGGGCAACTCCCAAGCGCCATTGCGAAGCGGGGCAGAGCTTTTGGTGAGACGAAACCCGGTCGGCCATTTGGGCTCAACCGTGATCTCCGGAAAATCAATTTCACCAGTGTTGTGATACGTGAGGGTTCCTTCCACCTGCTGGAAGGCGACGAGGCGGGAGGGGAGAAGGGCCGCGAGCGCCAAGGTCGAGCGGACCGGCGAGAACGTATGGAAGCTGATTTTTTGCCCCCCAATATTTTTTTCGCCACGCGTGAACGTGAGGAGGCTCCGGAACGTCTGTTTGCCCCCCACGTCGCCGAACATAATGCCGCGCACTCGGATGGACCCACTGCCAGCAACCGGAATCGTCCCAAGATCCGCGCTTTGATCTATGATCGGTACGTCGCCCGCGATTTCTTGTAACTCAAAGTGAGCGGGGAATCCTAGCGTAAGTCGGGCGTTTCGGAGTTCCTCACCTGTGCCGTTCGTGTAACGGATAATGAGCGTTGAAGAGGCGCCGGAAACGACTTCACGCGGCGCAACCGTCGCTTCAAAATAAATTTTGTCGCTGAAGTCCGTTGGTTTATAGAGGAAAAAAACGAGACCGGTCACCGCGAGTCCCAAGGCAAGGCCGATCAAAAACAGATCAAAACTGAAGGTCAACCGAGCGAAGCGATAGCGTCCGAGGTAACGCTTTTCAAACCAGCGCACGAAGGGGAAAATCGCCATCTTGCCAGGATGGGCGATGATACAGACCGTCCGGCCGACCACGGAATCCGGTTTGCCAACGGAATCGCAGGCGA
>CAZNKO010000021.1:8513-14599 GCA_964573855.1 uncultured Gammaproteobacteria bacterium
CGTAAATACGTCGGTTGTTAAACCGATGATTTCCGCGATTCCATCCCCATCAATGTCGGTCGCAACGACCTCGGCACCTTTGTTGTCTCTCTTATCGAACGTGAAGAATTGGGCTTTCAGTTTCCCGTCTTTCGTAAAGACCTTCACGTGCGGCCCGCCGCCGACCCCTGGACCCGTGACGATTTCATCCACTCCGTCTCCATCCACATCCCCCGCGGCCACGAACACGCCGCCGCGGAACCGCTGGTCGTAGGCAAAGAATCCCGCGTTCAAAAGTTTCCCGTCCGCGCGGAAGATTCGCACATGCGGGCCTCCGCCCGAGCCTGCCCCAGCAACAATTTCATCCGTCCCGTCGCCATCAAGGTCCCCAAGCGCCACGCGGACGCCGCCGAAAAATTTCGCGTCATAGGCAAAAAATTCGCTGACGAGCCCTGATCCGTCCGCGCGGTACACTTTGACATGCGGCCCGCCGCCCTTGCTTGTTCCCGTCACGATTTCTTTTTTTCCGTCGCGGTCCGTATCGCCGACCGCGATGTTCACTCCGATTTTGTATCTTTCCCCATACGGGGCGAAGCGCGTGAGCTGCACACCGTCGCTTCCGTAGACCGTCACGAACGTCTGGTCCGCCACCACCGTGTCCCGCATCCCATCGCCTGTGACATCGGTATAGATGACGCGCGACCCGCCGCGATAGGCGCTGTCGTAGGCAAAAAATCCCGTCCGTTTCGTTTCTCCTTTCAGATTAAACACGCGCACGAACGAACCGTTCAAAAACGCGGCATCCTGGAGCTGATCGATCGGGCGCAAGAGGATGATTCCGTCTTGGCCGTTCAGGGTCACGCTCGACACAATAGAACCGTCATTGACCGCAGGGTCCTGCACGCCATGAAGTTTTTCATATTCCCCGTCCAGTCGAACGGTTTGTGCAGACGCGTTTCCGTTCAAGACGATCTTCCCATTTTCAAAGTCGCGTTCCCACACATTTGCGGACAGGGCCTGGGCCTCTGTTTTTGGCGCGCCAAGCTGGGCCTGGTACTCATCATAGGTCCAGAGCTGTCCGTGGCTTAGCGTGCCATGGTCAAACCCGAAGTATCCGTTCCCGAGCAAGGTGGTCGCGATGCCGAAGCGCATTTTTTGGTAGTGCGTGCGGTTGCCGGAGTTTTCCGTATTGACATTGACGATGTTCACGGGGAGGTAGCCGACCGTTTTTTCATACTTCAAATACTCGCGGGTCAGCGCCGACCAGGCCGCGACACCGTTGCCGGTGGAAGGGAAGGTTTCGAACATCCGGCCGTTCACCGAGGGGGCAAAGGCGGATTTCGAGCTTCCGTTGATAACCATGAGTTTTGCGGTCCCGATGCGGTCGCGGGTCGTCTTGAAGAGCGTGGCGAATCCTTGTTCCCATCGCGCGTTTGCCTCTCTTGGATCGTCATTTTTTCCATTCATGTCCGTGTCGACAGCGCCCACCCAATCGATCGAGTCCTGCACCTCATCATAGAAGACGCCATCCCAGAGCCCGGTCGAAAGGATCTCGTCGCTCACGTACGCGGCAAGATGATTGACCCACCCGCTGTTCAGATTCAGGGCCGACGTGTTCGGCCACACGGATTTTTGAGCGCCGCTTCCGTCTTTGAGCCACCAGGAGGGGTCGATGCCGCGCTTCAGTTTGGCATGAAGAGGATCGGTCCAATAGAGGTGGTTCCAACTCACGGTCGGCACGTACGCGAGGAGCACGACATCCGGATTGCGCCTCCGGACTTCGGGAAAAAAGTTTGGGCTGAAGATTTGCGCTTCCGCCGGGAGGACGATGAGGTCAAAGGCGGCGAGGGCCTCCATGGTTTTTGGATCGTTGATGGTTGGTCCCGACAAGTACGCATTGGCGGTCCGGACGAATTTATTTCCATCGGTCAGCGCGACGGCGCGGAGAGGGGAGAAGAGGATCGACAAAATAAAAGACGCTGCAAGAGCGGCGCCTCCTATCCGTTGGGGAAATGTCTTACGCATGTTTTTGCTCCGCCGTATCTTCCTCCAGCACCTTCGGATTCGGCGAATAAAGTTTATTTTTCATCTTCCACTGGCCGACGTATTGCCCCAAGCCCTGCCGGTCCCGTTTGTTGCGGATCGTGGTGCTTTTTTGCGACCATCGGAGCAGGGATTCGAAGTTTATCTTATACCGCCCTTGTACCACCACATAAGTAACCTCGCCTGCGGCAATGGCCCGGCGCACGGTGCGCTGGCTTACCCCAAAAAGCCTGGCGGCTTCGGAAACGGATAAACGGATGATCGCGTTGATAGGCATATTTGTCTACACCAGAGTAGCCAAATTTTGTGGATAAAGTCAAGAACAGGGGCGGAGGCATTGATTTTTTCTCTCTATTTAGCCATAATGCAATGCAATTTCGTCTCGGGTAATAAGCGATATTGATGCCGGTCATCTATTGTGTCTCGTCAACGCGAACAATTCCTTCTTTTCCGCATTCGCGCGTTTAAAGACGGCGAGGCCTTTAACGAGTTGTACAAAGAGTACGCGCCGGGGCTACTGCGTTTTTTGACCCTGCGACTCCCGACCGTCCAGGATGCAAACGACGTACATTCACACACATTTCTGCGTTTCTGGAATTATGCGACCGTCACGAAGGTCGAGCACGTTTCCGGGCTCCTGTTCAAGATTGCGAAATCGCTCGTGGCGGATTTTTACGGAAAAAGAAAGATGACCGTTCCTCTGGTAGAAGAGACGGGGGAAAGCGGCGAGGTCAGCGCGGCGGGAGCCGAGGGGATGATCGAGGGGGTCGAATATGACCTGGACGTCAGGATGGCGAAACGACTCCTCGCTCAATTGTCGGAGGACGACAGGCTCGTTGTTCAACTGCGATTTTTTGAGGAGATGTCATTGCCAGAGATTGCAAAACGAATGGAAAAAAGCGTGAATGCGATCGCCGTGAGGATTCATCGGGCGGTGAAACGACTCAAAGAGTTAGCCAAAGATCTATGACCGAACAGAAACTGATGCAACTTCTGAATCGTGTGAAAGACGCGCCGGAACTCGGGGGAGATCCGGATGGTTCCCGTTTGCGAGCGAATTGGGAATTCATCGCGTCGCGTATCGGATCGGCTTCTCAACCGGTCCGTCCTTACACGTTTGGAGATTATCTGCAGTACATCGCATGGCGCGTTCATGAGATTTCTCTTCAGCCGCTTGCGGCCGGGGTTTCGATTTTCGCGATTATTTTTGGCGGATGGATTGCGACCGTGAACGCGTCGTTTGATAGCGTGCCGGGCGACGTGCTCTATCCCGTGAAACTTGCGACCGAGCGCGTCCAGCTCACCTTTGCGGCAAATGCCGGTCGGCGGGTGCGGCTCCATTCCGAGTTTGCGGGGCGTAGGCTCCAGGAAGCCGCTTCGATTTCTTCTTCCAATAAAGAGGGAAAGGATGTGCGCACCAAGGCTGCTTTCGCTGACTTCAAAACGCAGGTGGCATCCGCTCAAGCGGAATTGAAGCACGTGCCAGCCTCTCAAGTGGTCGGGGTCGCCGTCACATTGGATCAAAAAACGGACGAGTTTAAAAACTATCTTTCCCAGGCAGAAGGAAATGTTTCGGAAAGCGTCAAGCCGGATGTCAAGGAAGCGCAACAGGTCGCGGAACAGAGCGGTGAGGAGGCGGTGCAGGTGCTGGTCAAGGCCCAAGAGGCGGCCGGGGATGGGGGAAGCAGGGAAGCTCTGCAGCAGACATTCAAGAATCGGCTGCAGGATATCACGAAACGTTCTGCGTCCGTGCTCGGTCGTCTCCTCACAACGGAGATGGCTGTGGGAAAGATGAAACAAGGAGAATCGCAAGAGCGCATGTTAGGAAAAATTCGAGCCACGCGGTTTGATGTCCAGGTCCAGCCCGGGGAAGTGGCAGATGCCATGGACGTGTTTGCGGCCGGCGGGTATCGAACAGCGTTTGATGTCCTGGAACATGTCTCCGACGTGTTGGATACCGCAGAAGAAGTTGTCGCAGAAGTGGAGATCACGGTGAGCACAGCACAGATCGAATAAGTGGGGCAGGGCCAACCGAGGTTGGCCCTCGATCTCGATCACGGATTTCCCGTGGTCGGGATCGGGGAAAATTCCCCGTAGTTCCCTTATTAATGCGTGATGGGTTGAAAGGTCGACCCCGCACCTTTTCTTTCAACGAACGTATTGTCCTGCACGTCCGGAGACGAAGTCGGCTTCGCCTTCCGCCTTTGCAGGCCTGAACGACCGTTGTTGGAAAAGGTGCGGGGACTCATCGCCGTTAGAATTAATCGAAAGGTTCGACAAACCCAACTTATGCAAGATTCATTGCGAATGGGAAAGCGAGCGCTCACGATCGCCGTGGCTGCTGCGACCATCCTGTGGTCCATCGGCTTTTCGGCGTTTGTGGCTCCTTTGACGGCCCGCGCGGCCTCGGCCGGCGACCTCGTCAAGGGGACGACGCTCTCGACGCTGTATTACTACGCGTCGGACGGCAAGCGCTACGCCTTCCCGAACGAGAAAACGTACCTCACGTGGTACTCTGATTTCTCGGGTGTACAAACTCTTTCCGACAGTGCCTTGGCCGCGCTTCCGCTCGGCGGCAATGTCCTTTATCGTCCCGGATCGCACTGGGTGAAGATCCAGTCTGACCCGAAGACGTACGCCGTGACCCCAAGCGGCCAGCTCCGCTGGATTGAAACCGAAGCGGCAGCCTCCGGCCTTGCGGGCAGCGACTGGAACCAGTTCATCGATGACGTTCCGGACGTGTTCTTCGTTGACTACACGGTGGGTGCTTCTCTTACCAGCGCCGCGAATGCCTACAATGGCGCTCTCGTGAAGGCGAGCGACGGCACGAATTATCTTATTTGGAATGCGCAGAAGCGCCTGGTTTCGAGCGCCGGTTTTTCGGCGAACCGCTACCAGACGCGCAACCTGCTCGATGGCACGGGTGTCAACCTCGCCGGCATTGCAGCCGGTTCGGATCTGACGGCCCAGGAAGCGACTCTTGTCAACACGGCGCAGACCGCCGAGGTCGCGACGACGGGCGGGCTGACCGTCTCTCTCGCGTCGGATTCTCCGGTCGCGATGACGGTGCCGTCCCAGGCAACGAGCATTACCTTCCTGAAATTTAACCTGGCGGCCAGCTCCGGCACCGCAACGGTGAATCAAGTCACCCTCAAGCAAGGCGGCGTCGGTGCGACGAGCACCGTGAGCAACGTCTACCTCTATGAAGGGGCAAAGCGTTTGACGAACGGACGCTCGGTCAACAGCTCTTCTCGCGAGGCGACGTTTTCGGGACTCAATTTGAGTCTCGCGGCCGGTCAGACCAAGACTCTTTCGGTCGTGGTGGACATGGCGAACAATCCCACGGGCGGGGACACGGTCCAGTTCGAGCTCGCGAGCGCCTCTGCCGTCGTGGGTAGTGCCACGGTCGGGGGTGCTTTCCCGGTTCGCGGAGCGACCATGACCACCTCTGCGACGGATGTGGGAACAGCGACGATTGCAAAGAACGGCTCCATCGTGGACCCCATTCTGGGCAAGAAGGGAGCCGAGGTTGCGCAATTCAAAATCACCGCCAGCTCGACGGAGGGTCTGAAATTGAACAGCCTCCGACTTGACGTCCGTGATGCCACGGATCACGCGAATTACCAGCTGAAGCAAAATGATGTGCTTCAGGCAACGGGGGTCGCGGAGTCTTCTGACAAAGTCATGTTCGTCTTCAGCAAACCGTTCGAGATTGCACAGGGTGCAGACAAAATCTTCATCATGTACGCGGATGTCGGTGGGCAGGACAACGACACGATTAAAGTCGCGCTGGAGGAAAACTCGGATCTGAACGCGACCGGCGACAAGTACAGCTTCGGCGTCGCGGTAACCAAAACCGACTACGACGAGACCGGCGGCACCTGTGTTGCATCGACAGACGACTGTTCGTTCTCGACGATTCAAGGCGGCAAACTCACGATCGCCTTCAACGGTCCGTCGAAAACTAAGGTGCGGCCGGATCAGACGGGCGTCGTGCTCATGAATCTTACGATCACGAGCCAGAACGCCGTCCAGATCCGTGAAATGGGCTTTGATGTCATCTG
>CAZNKO010000021.1:14609-15011 GCA_964573855.1 uncultured Gammaproteobacteria bacterium
GATGACTGTGACGGCACCGCCACCACAGACGCAAACTTCCAGAGCTTCCGCCTCGTGAACAAGGCAACCGGCGGAACGGTGGCAGGTCCGGAAGAATTTGACGCCACGTTTAGCGATGAGGCGGACGATGTGACGTTCCCGGACGACTGGAACATGGCCGCAGGCCAGTCCCTTGACCTGCAGCTCCTCGTGGACTTCAAGGGAAGCACAAGCCCGTATGATGTGGGTGATGCAGAGGGCGTTACGGCGACCCTCGATGTCTCCACGATTTCGGCGCGTGATGCAAACAACGACGATCTCACGGTCGGCACGGACATCATTCCGGGCACGGATCTCGTCGGAAACGAAATGGAGGCGGATACCTCCTCGCTCACGGTGGCTGTTTCCCAACCGCCGACGCGC
>CAZNKO010000022.1:0-2466 GCA_964573855.1 uncultured Gammaproteobacteria bacterium
CCGAGGCGGAAAAATTCATTCCCCGCGAAGAGGAAAATATCACTCCCGTGTTACATAGCCGCACAGCACGTTTTGACAAAAAACTGTTTTTCAGCTATTCTGTCTTTAACATTCAAACAACTCCCCCGCGACGAGGGAGTTGTTTTTTCTTCTGGATCATTCTCGTTCGCCTCTCACAAATATCTAAATTCATCATAACCACTTTTGTCCCGATCGGGACATTTCCGGTATGCAGAGCAAGTTAACCGCCACACGTTGGCATCTTCAAAAACTCACCCGTAGCATCGAACGATTAGAAAAGGGATCGATTGTTCGACACGTTCCAACGGGCACAGGGATACGTGCGTTTCAAAAAGACGCAGCCGCAAAATGGCGCCAACAAGAACGGGCGCGTGAACTCCGTTCTCAGCGCAAACTTGTGGAGATGGGACTGCTCAAAATCCTGCGAACCGGAAAAAATGCGGAAGCGCGTCTTACCGCTGATGGCCGTGTCGAAGCGCTGAAGGATCGCATCATCACACAAGCGAATACGTTGAGTGAAGGTTGGGTATGCGTCGTCGTCTTTGACATTCCGGAAGATGTGAAAACGCTCCGGAAAGCTTTCCGTCGATTCCTGAAACAAGCAGGGTTCAAACAGTTGCAATTGAGCGTCTGGGTCACGCCGAAGGATGTCGTAACTAACCTGTCGCAATTGATTGAACAATTAAAAATCCAAAAGTGGGTGCACGTTTTTCTTGGAATCAAACGATGACCACTTTTGTCCCGATCGGGACAAAAGTGGTCGCTGATGTATTTTGTGATCTTTACTGATTTTTGAGATTCATAAGAAATTTTTACAGATTTACAAAAATTCAAAAAACGAAATGAATGGGTGGTGCCAAGCTATTGAACCATTACGACAATATTGACAAATATATACGAAATCGTTACTGTCTCCTCAGATCTTTCAAAAACTTTTTCCCTCGCGAAGGAGAAAAAATGTCTGCGACAGTCGTGAAAGAAGAACCGGGAAACACGAACTGGAAAACGGCTCTGGATTTCCTCTGGCTCGAAATAACGCGGGCGTGCAATCTGCAGTGCGTCCACTGCTACGCGGATGCCGGTCCGTCGGTACATCTCACAGGAGAGATGGGGATGGAAGATTGGCGACGTCTGCTGAAGGAAGGATACGAGCTCGGCTGCCGGGCGGTGCAGTTTATCGGCGGAGAGCCGACCATCTCACCGCATCTACCACAGCTCATCGTCGATGCCAAAGCTGTCGGATTCGATTTCCTCGAAGTATACACCAACGGCACGCGGCTCAATGAACGTCTCCTGGAGACGCTCCGTGCCGCCGAAGTACATCTCGCATTCTCCCTCTACGCCTCTCGAGCTGGAGTGCATGATGACGTCACGCAGCGTAAGGGCAGTTTCGAAAAAACAGTTCACGCCATTCGTAGATCGCTCGAGCTGGGCATCCCTGTCCGAGTGGGCATCATCAAGATGGCCGCGAATGCCGACGAGACAAGAACAACGATAGAGATGCTGAAGGAGATCGGCGTCTCCTCCGTCGGCGTCGACAGGGTCCGCGGTATTGGCCGTGGTCATGGATTGGTTCCTGTAGGCGAACCGTTCCAGGAACTGTGCGGTTCTTGCTGGAAGGGGAAGCTCTGCGTTGATCCGGACGGCAACGCGTTCCCGTGCGTCTTCTCTTCGTTCTATCCTCTCGGGAACGTAAAAAAGAACGGTTTGTCCGACACCATCGCCAATGCAAAACTCGGGACGTTTAGAGAAAGGGTGCGCGCCCAGGAAGCACGCCTCACGGGGTGTCCGCCCAATCTCTGCTCTCCAGCCGTCTGCCCACCGGCGAGTAAACCGTGCGGACCGGAATGCGCTCCCGCCTGCAATCCATGCAGACCGGACATCTTTGGACGCCACGGCTCAACGTGACAGCCACCCCACCGTTTATCTTGAAGAACGGTGGTTTTTTCTTGACAGAGGGAGGGCGGTCACCCATCTTTCAAAACTGATCAAATTTTTTACCTTCAATTTTCCTTTGAGATATTTTTTCCAAAATGGCAACAGGCGTTTCTCAAGTTTGTACAGGGCAGGATGTCCAACGACATATCTTCCTTCTTGAAAATATTGCCCACGGCCGTTCAGACGTATTCTGAGTTCGTTATCCACCGCCAATTCAATAATGGCGTGCATCACGTGTTCATCCGTATATTTTCGATGCGCAAATATGTGAAGCATTTCGTGACAAAGATACACGACGGTGTAATGCCGCCAATCTTCCGAGTGACCCCAACAAATCACGCGTTGCTCTGGAATATTCATTCCGTTTGAAAGAGTCGGGTGCGTCATGAACACGGTCATGGTTTGATCGGGAAACGAAAGGCCGGTGATGTCAGAAAGGGTCTGAAGGACACGGTCTGCATTTTTCTTCCACTCCGTCTCCACCCATTCCTGATAGTGCTCGGTTTC
>CAZNKO010000022.1:2476-14890 GCA_964573855.1 uncultured Gammaproteobacteria bacterium
AACTCCTGCGTCGTCAAAAGTCTGTTTATGCGCTTTTCCGTCATTTGAAATATTCGACGGAACTCCCTCTTATCTTTAACCACCGTCATTGCCTGCAGCGGGTCTCGAAGCAGTTGGCTGGCTGTGTCATTCTCTTTCACTAATTTCGACCAGGCCGGAAACGGCTTTCCCTTCCTTGCTTTTTGTATGGAATGAAGCAACAGATAATAAGGATTGATCAAAAAGCGTAATTTCATAACAGCGAACTTTGTGGATCCACTATATCATTACCCCCGTTGTTCCTGTAGCAATACAGCTTGACAGAAAGCTGAAAATGTGGCTTAATAGAGCCAGAAGGGCCTGCAACATGAGGAGAAACCAGGCCTGCGCACTTTAAACTTTTACCCCGTACCAACGCGAGGCGAAGCCGAGCTTTGGTGCGGGGCCTGCCAATCCCCATTCCGGGGGCGTATCCGTCGCGCAAAGCACGGGGAGAAAGAAAGGAGCACTACGATGACGACGAACAAGTTCGGAATCGTCGCGCTCGCCGCGACGATGATGCTCAGCGCCAACTGCGGTGGTCCGACGGATCCGCCCGACGGCGGGACTGACGGCGGCTGTGAGCCTTCCAAGGCGGACAGCACCTGCCCGCCCGACGGCGGAGACGGCGGTCAGACGGACTTCACGGCGACCGTGAAGGCCTTCTCGCCTGCGGAAGGGCTGGTGGGGAAAGTCAGGATCATGACGGCGTGTCAGTTCCAGGACCCGCCGCGTCCGTGCGAACTGCTGGCCGAGTGCGAACAGGCCACGGAGTGCCAAGTGGTCATCAGCAAGGCGGTGACGGATCCGTACCTCTACCGTCACATCTCGGCTACGCGATTGGTCTACGTGACCTTCGAGCCAGCAAACAGCTTGTACGTCACAAAGACCTTCTCGCTCGAGACGGGAAAGACGTACGAGGCGCGCTGGGGCGAGGGCGAGGGCGGCATCGATCCTGGCGGCCGGACGTACCGAGGCACGATCGGGACGTTCACGAACGTGCGCGCCACGATCGACGCGGGAACGGACAAGGTGGTGTTGACAGGGATCGGCTGTTCGCCCTTCCTCACCATTACCTCGTTCGATCGGGCCTGTACCGAGGAGCTCTCGGAAAAAGGCTCGATCTCTGGCGACCTGACCACCATCCACTTCGAACAGTGGAGAAACGGAGTCATGGAAGCCTCGGGAGACGCTCTACTCGTCCAGTAACCCGGCGGACGGGGCAGGGACGTAAAAGCCGGTGGACACAGCAATGTGTTCCACCGGCGTTTTTTTTATTAGGAAAGGTTCGGTGGCGACTGACGGCCGATGTTCGCCGTTCGACTGACGACTGACAAGTTCGGTGTTGGTTGGAAGGGATTGCTTCGACCGTTCTGATGAACGGTCTCGCAATGACGAGAGATCCTTCGCTGCGCTCAGGATGACAACAAGGAGGTTTATTGCGGCTTGTATCCTGGAGGCTCGACAATCACGTATCCTTTGAAATTTGTCCATGGATTAACTAACTTGTCACCCTGATTCGTTGCACTACCATTCGTTCCACAAAGGCTACCGCCAGGACAATTTACAATGTCGCATTGATTATCTCGCGATGCCCCACTTATTTGACTCCCATCAAAGCACCCGGGTGTCCCATCCGTGCCTCCGATACACGTCCCGGTGCACCAACCCCAATTGTCCATCACATGCACCCGCGGCTGGAAGACACACTTCCCGGCCGCGCCTTGAACCGTCAAATCACCGCCCGTACACGGCGAATTGATGAGACGGCCGTTTTCCACTTCGCATTCCGGCAATGTCGCCACATCCTCCCCTGAACACGTGTAGTCGTGGATGAAGCTCACGTACGAGCTATCGCAGGCCTGCGGGTCAGTCCCCCAACCCTCTTTGTCAGTACCGCAAATCGGCTTCTTTCCCGCATCGGCCCCGCGCTGATTCTTATAGAAGTTGTCGTCGGCATTTGACCCGCCCTGACTCGTGCGCGGCCACTTCTCCGTGGCGGCTTGACCCCTGTCCCCATCCCCCCAATCCACAATCACCTTCCGAATCGGCATCTGGTTTTTATTGGCGTACGTAAAGAAGGAAACGGTCGCACGCAACTGCCCGTCTGCACCGGTCACAATGCCATTGTCATCCACTCCATCCTGTTCGTTCACGCTGAATGTACCAGGATTTTGTTCCTGACAAAGCCCGTTGATACACTCGCCAACCGAGAGAACTACTGGCGCTGTCGGTATACCTTCTTTAGCTTTAGGATCCTCTGGATCCCTAGAAACTTTATCACCCTCATACGCCGCCTCCGCCCACTGCCAATTCGTGTTCAGCGGTGATGATAGGTAACAACCCCCTTTACTATCACAACCGGCTGGATTTGCAAGGTATGCCGCCCAATTCAATTTCGTGTTCAACACTGAGTTCCAAGATTCGAGCCCAAACGAACGGGCGAAAATCTGCCGAAGCATATCCTTGGCGCCCTCCACAGGATTAGGTTTGCGCTTAACCACCATTCGCTCAAAGTTTGGGAAACACGGGGCGACTTCGTTTCTTGGCGGAGGATTACACCCCAAATAGACATCTTGATATGCACGCGCCAAAAACTCCGGTTTTGAATATTCTGTCTCTGTCTCTGGAGCCGAGCATGCATCACGTCCCATTGGATACTGGTTGCCTGGGACTTGGGGTCTACCTGACTCTCCAGTATAGAGATCCACCATCTGTTGGCACGCGGCGATGCTGATCGGCCGCCCCCGAGTACTGAACCCTTGTTGACGGAATACCTCCGGAGATAAGGAGACGCCGAATGGCGGATTCATATCCGACTGCTTATAGGATACAAAGCCGCCGGGATTGGCTGTTGTATAATTGCTTTGTTTCTGCAGGCGATCGGTCCATGCTTGATTGTAGACCCGAAGTGAACCGGCTTGATTCAATGGATTTGTCAAGTCATCATCCGATACCTGAACCAAACTGCCGCACATGAGATACGGATCGGTTTGCACCTTCCATTCAGCAATCTCCCCATCTCTAACTAACGACCGGGGACTTGCGTCCAGTAGCAATTTTACATAGCCCATTTCAGAATATAATTGACTGGAGATACCAAAACGCCGACAATCCTTGTAGAAATTCTTGGCTCCATTAAAATTCGCTGTTGGAATGACAAACATTTCCGTGCCATCGTTTGAATTTCCCACGGAAACCGCTACATTCACGTCCGTATTCATCTGTCCGCTTGCCCCAGGCCGGAGACAGCGAGTTTCTGTACCTTCTTTATAGGCCAACTCCGGTACACAGAAATAAGGAAATTCATCGTCTACCATGATCATACCCGTACAGTATCCTTGTGGTCCCTTATCTTCACCGCAAGTCCCAACAATCGCAAAATGATACGCTGGACAACGAATGTTGGGGATATTGTTGGGGAGATGTGAAATATCATCAATTTTCGAATTTTCTGCCCTCCATGTTTCTGCATCAAAATTTGGTTGACCAAAATTCCCCGCATCGCATTTTGGCCAATGCCCCTCAAGACATGCGACGTCCGAAGTCCATACATCGTAAGAGACGTCAATATCTGCGCAGTAAAAAAGATCTTGCGGCGGGAAGCCGGCTTGGACAAGTTTGCCATTGAGGTCGGTTTGGCCGCGCAACTGGTCAATGGGAAGCCATGTCAAACAGGCGCGGTCATTTTGACTCCCGTAAATCTGGGTCGAGCTGTCTTTTTCAAGACAATACCCAACCCAGCCGTACATCGTCTCTTGACCGCTCAACCGCGCGCAGGTTCCGGAACTGCTCGTAAGGTTCCCCTGGTTGTCTCTGACCTGACAACCTGCGTCATCTGTACATTCGGCGCCGGCCTTATCTCCTCCCAGGCAAATTCCGCCCAACCCCCCGGCCGCATCTATTCCTTCTGAAGTGGAGGTGCCTAATGGATAATATCTCTGCTCGGCCCCGGAACCGTATTTCGTTTTAATATAACGACACGAATCAATGGGCTTGCCAGACACCTCGACGACACCGGCGCTTGTCTTCACGGGCGCAAACGTTTTCACATTCTGGAACCCGCCTTTGTAAACGCTCGGGCGATCTCCTTTATTTTTCGGGGTCGGTTCCCCACTCACCCACTTTGTCACAACGCTCTTATCCCCTCCGCTCGGGAACGGGGAATCCGCTTCGGGGTAGCCGCGGCACGCGATATCCACGGCGTTTTCTGGCGCAAACTTTCGGCCCTGGATGTCGGTCAAGCAACGGGAATTGATGCAGGAGCCGATCATCGTGGTCGCGGCAAACTGGCAGGTGCCGCCGCCTGAACATTGCAGACTGCTGTCGCATGTTGCGGCGCCGGGATCGGGCAACACGCGATCAACACAGCGTCCCAGAAGATCACACTTAAAGTTCGCGGGGCAATCAACATCACGAGCGCAGAGCCCACCCGTATTTGACTGAACAATATTCTGACAATACCCAATGACACATTTGTCCGTGCCCAAACAGTCTATATCCTTCGAGCAGCTCTGTTTCCCGTCTCGGCAGAACCCAATCTTACATTCCGGCGGAATATCTGGTGCAGGCGTCGGCAATTCACACAGCCCTGCGACATACGCCAGCCGAATTTCCGCCGGCGCGGTCGGTGCGGCCACATTCACCTGATCCAAAAGTTCAACCGGCAAAACGTTCGGGATCGAATATCCGGAATATTCCAATCCGCTCCAGGACACGTCGCGCTTCGCATAAGCCTGTTCCGACAATAGGACGGCGTCCCGCCTGCTCCATTGCGAGCAGGCGGCAGAACCTCCGGAGGCGCTGTAGCGCGAACACAAATCCACCCCTTCGCAAATCTGCTCGTACTTGTTCGTGTTCGTATTCCACGACGCCTTCGAGGACTTGCAGGCCAGCCACTCGGCGCACTCGCGGTCGCGGCGAACTTTGATAACGCTGTTCGTATCGTTCTGATGGCGGAGCGAGGGGATGTCCACGCATGTGCCGATGTACGTCTGGGCGTCGCTCGCCTTCTGCGGCGCGCAGTCCTCATTCACGAGACAGGAGCCGAGGTAGGCGTCCGCAGACCCAGACGCTTGGATCGCGTTCCCTATGACGAGCTTTTTGCCAGCGCCGATCGTGTACTTGCACCGGCGGTTGCAGAGATCGACCGAGGTGCCGTCCGTGCGACGGATCGTTGTTTCGCTTTCGGGTTTCGAACAATCGATCGGCTCCTCGAGCGCGAACCGCTCGTCGCCGCGGAGCACGTCCGCGTGCGTGGAGAGCACATAACTCGGCTCGGCCGCAAAGGTGAGGTTCAGGATGTTGGTGTTCTGGAAGAGCGCACAGCCCTGCTTCTGGCTTACCTGCCCGTTGCACGGGGTCGAACTCTGCGCCTGGCGGCTGTCCGAGAGCGACTCATTGTTCACGAAACTATACTGCGTCCCGGAGGGCGAGAGGCCTTCGCGCGTGTCTGTCGGATCAATGAACGCGGTACAGCGGTCGTACTGACGCTCGCACGCGCCGGCCCAGCCTTCATAGCGCACCTCGCTTGGGTCGATCACGCCGTTGTTATTTGCATCGAACGTGTCTCCGTTTTTCCAAATCCCAAATTCCTCACCACCTTTAATATTCTTTTCTTCTCCAAGATCATAACGACCATTCCGGTTCGTGCCAGATGCAGAGTCCTCCCAGTAGCATGGCTCCGCGGCACTCGTCCCCTTCCGGAACCAGCCGTAATACGTCTTGCCCGCAATTTTTACGTTCGTCTTATACTCGCACTGCTGGTCAATCGGATCTTTGAAATAATAATTACCGTCTTTGGTTGAGGCCCATTCCTCGCAGAACAACTCCTCATTTTCGCAGAGGATATTGTCGTAAGAATCCGGCGTGTTGAGATAATAGGAAGAGGTGAAGCTCGTCACGGTCTTTTTGTCCTGCGCATACTTCGGCGTCCCGACTTCCTGGCACCCGACACTTGCGGCCTGGCAGGAGGTCGTGCCGTTGTCGACAAGATACATTGGCGCGTCGTTTGGCACGATGATAGCCTCGGGCCCGAGAGCGAGACGGAAGGAGCTCCCGGTCGGGGGATACGGAAAGGAGGACGGAAGCCCAACCGAGGAACTTCCGTTTGGAATGCTTGAGACGCAATAACTCCGGCCAACCGAGATCGTGCAGTACGTTTTTCCATCCACGACACAGGCCGTGTTCTGCGTCACGTTCACCGGCGCTTCAGCGGGCGTATTTTCACAGCGAATGTTATACGCGGCGCCGGTAGGGGCATTGGAATTTTGGGTGGAATAAAACTGCTGACAGCCGATCACCTTGTCCGAACAGAGCCGCGTAAATTGATACAACGTCTCGCGCTTCGCATCCTTGTCCGTGTAGGCCTGACAACCAAGGTAATACTGCGGGGAGGCAACCCCGGTCGGTGTGGCGTCACAAGAGGCGGGCACCACCCAGGAATTTTTGATGAGGGTGATGTTCTCCTCGGTTTGCGTGAGACGCAGATTGTCCACGTAGAAAATGGCGTTCGCGGATTTCGCTTTGATGCTAAAGACCGTGTCTTTGCCGAACGCGCTGAAGGCTGAACCCGAGGTATCAACCGGCCCCAAGGTGTATGGCCGCCAGCCGCCTTCAAGCGCCAGCTCGTCCGGCGATTCCGGAGTCGAAAGCGGATTCACCAAATCATGAACGGCTCCATTCGCGCCCGAATCTTTGAAGGTGATCTGCACGGGCCCGGATCCCTTAGCCCACAAGTTCAGGACAAACGTCTTGCCCGGCACGACGTTCGCGCCGAGCTTATCAAAGCTCGCCTCAACACCGCCCGTATAGCTCGTGTAATTTGCTGTCGGAACAGCCACTCGCATGGAATGTCCTCCGCTTGCCGTAGATTCACTGCTGTAGATGGCCGTTGCTCCAGACGTCGCGGTGAAATCGCTAACCGAGGTTGGAACTTCAAAATCTTCCGACAAAATAACGCTCGCGTTCCGCCCGGCCCCGCCCGTGTATTCGCGGCAGCCATCCGCGGAGGCGGGACAAGAAATACTCTCGGACGGAAGGCCGAAGTACCGGCACTCGCCCGCGGCGGTCCAGTGGCCGCCGGTTTCGCGACATGCCGTCTGTGTCGTCTGCGTCTTGCGGTACGGATGGCATTCGGCGTTCACGGAAACGGTCTGCGAGAACCGGCGGTAATGGATCGCTCCGGCGCTGTCGTAAAATTCGCGACAATCCGGATTCGTAAAAATATCTTCATGCGCGTCGCAGGCATCATCGGAGAGATCAGCGCCGCCATCGTCTGTACACACCAAATTCAACCGGTTTTCATTCCCGCCGGACGGGTTAATTGCCCATTTTGTGCAGGGTGCTGCCCCATCGGATTTGAGAAGCTGCCACGTGCGCAATTGATACCCTTGGACATCCGACCCTTCCCACGTGAAATACGTGGCGCTGTTTCCGAGAGCTCCCTCCGGGGTCGTGCAGGCGCGGAGATCGGAATAATGTTCGATCCCTTCCCCGCCGCGGGCGACCGTGTCGAGATTTGTAAAACTATCACAGCCGACGTTCTGTGCCGAGCATGCGACGGCTTTGGACGCGATAAAGTAGAGTGGAAACTCTTCTGGCTCATATTTTGCGGCTTCCTGTTTGTACGTTGTATAACCCACACACGCGGCAGGGCAGCGGTCCACGGCCGAAACCGTGGCCGGCACTGGCGGGCCGCCGTTCTCCGGCGTGTAGCGGTTGCAGCCAATGTCTTGGGCGGCGCAGACTTGCGTGTAATTCGCACATTCCTTCGGATCCGTCGCAGCGCCTGTGCAATTCAGGTACGCGGGCGGGGGCCGGAGATACGCGGTCTCGGGCGATGGCGCATTGTAGCCGATCGTGAAGGCGGAAGCGTTTTCTCCGGCCTCAAGCTGGACCGCGTCATAAAGAATGTTTATTCCATTCAATTCAACCCGGGCGAACGTCGGTTTGTCAGCCGTTGTGAACGTACAGGTATAACGTTGAAACTCGGGTGGATTCCCGATGGTGATGGAGTATCCATCCGGAATCCCGTTGTTATCCTTATCAATCGGCGCGCACGATCCGTCCGGAACACTGGAAAAAGAACGATTGCGAAGATCAACATCCGAGGCTCTTCCGGAGCTTGCGTCCACCAAGCTCACACGCACCGTGCTATTCACAGGCGTTCCGCCATCTGCCTTGGCATAAACGCTGAACGTGTAAAACGCGAACGGGGTGAGAAGAATCCGCTCTTGGGAGAATCCTGCTGGATTTTTCACCGAGACAGAACCGTGCTGTGCCAACGCCCCCGGGCTCGAGGATCCGAGCCAGAAGTCAGGTTTCGTGTCCCCGTCGTCATTATCCTCAAAACTTGGGTTCGCAAGCGCGTTTAGACGAAGCACGGTCCCGGCTTTATAAACGCGCGAGCATCCAGCCTCCGCGGCCGAACATTGCGTGGCGTTATTGTTGAAATAAACGCGCTCGCCGGTTGCGGTGTCATGGGACGCGACCGTGTACGTCGCGTCTGGCAGGAGCCAATCATAAGTATCATCGCTCCGATTGGTTTCTGTTCCTTTCGTGTCAGGGGTCTTTCCGGCCTGATACCACCGGCAGCCGGCATTCTGTCCGCTGCAGATGCCATAGTCCACGGTGTTCAAGAGCCAGCTCGCGCTCTTGTTCGTAAAGGTGTTCCGGAAATCCAAACACGTGACATATTGCTCGGGGCAGGCATCGCCCTTGAAGCGCCAGACGTTTTTCTCGCGGACGCAGTAGCCGTACGCGCCCTTGCAGGTGCCGTCATTGTTTTCCGCGACACAGCTTGGCGTGTCCACGCACACGGCGGCGCGCCCGCCGCTCGAGGCGGTAGCAAGCGTCTCCCCGCTCATGATGGCGCGGCATTGCGTTTCCGGATATTTCAACACCCAATTTGGGTCAATGAGGTGATACCACGGCGAGTTGCGATTCTCAAAATCGTCCATGATCTGCTTCAGCGTCTTCGGATCGGACGCGTTGTTTTTCTGCGCGGCCAATTCCCACCCGACCGGAATGACGCGCGCCTTGCGGAGCTTCACCAAATTGCCGTAGCAGTACCCGTACGTGTAACAGAGCGGATCTTGGTTGCGCGCATTGTCCGTGGGCGGGATGAGCGGAAAATCGCCGCGCAAGTACCCTTCCTTCACGGCCTCCTGCACGCTGAGAGGCGTCCCGGCGGCGGAGCGCGTGACGGCTGAAGCAAACGCAGTATCCATCACACAATTGTTCACTCCCCGCACAAAAATATTACCGATCAGGCAGACGGAAAACTCCGTCAGAGCATTATAATTAGTGGTTGAAACCGGATTGACTGCCAAGAGGCCGGAAAACTTTTGTTTCGTCTGTGCAAGTCCGGCGCTGGATGGGGACTCAAACCGGAATGGATCCGGTGGCGCGGTCGGCTCAAAAAAACCTGTGTACACATTCTGCACGGTTCTGGAGAGTGCCGTATTCAAGAACGTTGAACCAGCCGACCATAAGAGCTGAAGCCAGATATCCGGATTATCTAAACTAGCCTGTGCCCGGACTAGTTTCGTATTCTCTTCCGATCTGATGACATCTGCCTTAAACTTGTCCTGCAAGATCGCCGCGGGAGTTCTCACTTGTCCTGTCACAGTATCTGTCACATTCTTAAACCCGCTTTGAGAAAGATAGTGCGCAAATTGGATAGATTTTTTCCGGGAAATCTCCTCAAGAACCCCAAGATTTAAACCGACCGCAATGCTTAATTCATTCTGACCGGGTCTGAACGCCCCGCCGATATCCTTGAGGATTCTTTGCGTCGGGTTTGGATCATTCTGATAAATATTACTGACAAATGAAGACCAATTCTCCTTAAATTTTGTTAAATCACACTTTGGGGCGCCGGGCGGCTTATACGTCTGCTGAATCCCTAACGCTAAAGAAAAGGTGATGGCACCGGATGGTTTACAGAGATTAAAACGGGTTCCAAAATCTTTTTCGACCATGTCGCTCAGACCACCAACAAGCTCTCCTGCAACATCCATCCCAAACATTGACCAGGCCTGCACTGGGTCTTCACTATAAATGAGCGACGTCTGGCCTGGCCCGCCCCCGGTTATCGCCACAGCGGCGTCATACGCCAAACGATTGGTGACTGTCGTGAGCAGATCCATCAACATCGTCGTGGCCGCGAACTCCCAAGCGGGTGTGAGGACTTCCTTAACTGTGATTCTCAACGTCTCCAGGGCTCCAGCGGCAAAGCACGGCGGGCCTGGTGATGCAAAACAAGCAGAGAGAGCGCTGGATATTGCTGTTTGAGTAGCCATGTACAGCCAACCTCTTGCTTGCGCCTGTGCCTCCCGTGGAACAGAAAGTATTCCGAACACCGACGCAAACGACAGCCAGCCGAAAAGAGCAAGGCTGATCCATCTGCGTGTGCGTAGACGGTGGAACCGCATATTAGGGCGACATTGGCGGGTTCGCCTGTAAAATACTCTTCAACTTCCCTTCCTTCAGGGCCGCATCAACAGCATCGGCAAATAATTGCTTTAACTCATCGTCTGAAAGTTTACCCAAGTCCGCCTCCGGAATTCCAGTCTGTTTCAAAAATTCTCGAATCTGCTCAACGGGAAGCGCGAGGAGAAAATCCGCGATGTCCTGTTCGGTCTGGAACGTCGCCCCGCTGGAAAGAAGGGGCGGGGACGCCGAGGGGGCGCCAAGATTTCCGAGGAGGTTGGTTTCCGCAGGGGCCTCTGGAGATGCAACTCCGCCGCACGTTTTTCCGACCGGACAGTTTGGATCATTGCCGGAAAAAATTTCTGTCTTGTCATCAAACCCGTCCGAATCCGAGTCTTGGAGATACGCGCTCGTCTTGTACACGAACTGTTCGTCGTAGTCCGTGAGCCCGTCCCCGTCCGAGTCGCGCGTTTTGAGCGCGGCCATCTCCTCGGCCTCCTGCTCCTCGAGGGTGAGGTAGCCGGCCGGGGCGCGGGCGATCTGCTCCTCAAACGGCCGACGCAAATTTGCTCCAAAAGATTGAAATCCGAAAAAGACTCCGGCGAGCCCCAAAAATAGCAAAAGAACAAAAGCGGCCTTTTGTTCTGGAGAGAGGCCTGAACGCGGTTTTGTCGAAGCAGGAACGTCCATAACGCGCGAGGCCATTATAGCAAAAAGTGCTAGGAGGGGGTAGCGGATTCTCTGTCATCCTGACCCCGCCAACGGCGGGGGAAGGATCTCCACGAGAGACCCTTCGGTCGCTCTGCTCCCTCAGGGTGACATGTGACGATAGAGTCGCACCCAATCATCCAACGAGAGGTCTTCGGCACGAATATCCGGTCGAAGGCCGAGATCCGCCAGTGTTTCTTTGATTTTTTCGCTCTTTCCGAAGCCTGCGCGGGCCAAATTGCCATGCAACTGCTTTCGACGAGAAGCAAATCCGGCCTTGGCGAGGGCGATTATGGTTTCGGGGTCGACGGTAACCCCCTCTAACTCCCCCTTGAAAAGGGGGAGAGGCCTTACATCGAGACGGAGGATTGCGGAATCCACCTTTGGAGTCGGGCGAAACGCTCCCGCGGAGACATTCGCGATCTTTTTACAGCTCGCGTACAGCTGGCACATCACCGCAAGGACGCTCATCTCCCCGGGCTTCGCGGTGATCCGATCCGCCACTTCCCTCTGCACCATGAGGACCATGCGAGAGGGGCGTGGATCGTTCGTGAGGAATTTTTCGAGCAGTGCTGAAGTAATGTTATAAGGGATATTTGCGACGATTTTGAATCCTCCATCCGTCATCCTGACCCGCCACAACTTCGCAGATGTTGGCGGGGAAGGATCTCTCGAGAGATTCATCACATCGCCTTCAACCAGAGTGATCCGGTTGCCGAAATTTTTTCGCATCAATGCCGCAAGTTCGGGATCCGCTTCGACGGCCACGACGTTCGCGCCGGCGTTCAAGAGCGCCTCCGTGAGGATCCCGGTGCCTGGGCCAATTTCGAGAACCATCTCGCCGGGTTCGAGTTCCGCGGCGGCGATGATTTTTTTCAAAACACCGCGATCCGCGAGAAAATTTTGTCCGTACGATTTTTTGGCTTTGGGTAATCGTGCCATAGATCTTTGTCATCCTGACCCCGCCAACGGCGGGGGAAGGATCCCTAGGGATTCTTCGGTCGCTCTGCTCCCTCAGAATGACAAGTTGTGTGTCATCCTGAGCGTAGCGAAGGATCTCTTTATAATGTATCGCTAACGTCTGCCCATTTCGGATTCACAGCTTCAATTAAGACAATCTTCTTTTTTCGCACCCATCCTTTGATTTGCTTCTCCCGAACAATCGCTTCTTCAATATCTTGAAAAATTTCGTAATAAACTAGGGGAATATCTAACTTCTGCCACCAAATTCCGTTAGGAGCTTGTAGAGTCGAC
>CAZNKO010000023.1:0-2020 GCA_964573855.1 uncultured Gammaproteobacteria bacterium
CGCGAAAATGTGATCAGGAGCGTCGCGGCGAACAAAACCGTAAGACCGAGCGTCCAAAAGCGATAACGCTCGTAGCGATGGAATCGCGCGAGCCAAGCGAGAAAAAATAACCCGACCACGAGAAACCCGCCAAACATATTTGGATGCGGGAAGGGGCCGTACGCTCGAAGGACGCGGCCACTCACGGTTTCGACCACAGAGTCGCCCAGGACCGGAGCGGCGTGCGAGGCAAGCCCAAGCCAAGTCGAAGCCGGGCTCGTGCCGGAGAGAATCTGATACCAACCGAGGATCGATGGGATGACGAGCGAAAGCACGAATGCCCACGCAATCTGTTGCGGCTTCGTTCGCTCATCAAGAATAAGAATAAAGAGGAGAACCGCGGTTGCGAGATGGATCCAGCTTGCGAAACTTAACGTGAGATCAACCGAGACGATCGAGAAGATGAGAGCAAGAACCGCGAGCGTTAAAGCTGGCCAAACGAGGGAGCGTGAATCTGAAGATAGTCTTGGCCGGCCGCGAAATAGAAAAGCCGCCAAAACCAGAAGTTCAACGGCATACACACTCAATTTCCCGTACTCCCAGATGTCCCCCCCGATCGTGAGCTCTGAATAAATCCACCGCGTCTGCCACGGGAGGAGAAAAACCGCGGCAAGAAGAAAATGGTTTGCAAGGCTACCTCCCCTAACCCCTCCTAATTTAGGAGGGGAATTACGCGACATACTGCATCTGTAAATCATTCCACTTTTTCCGATATTCGTCCCGCCGATCATTGTCGTGGAATTTGAGCCACCGATCATTCACGACCACACGGGTATCCAAGTTCGCCATGGCGCGGATTTTCATCGGAAGTTTTTTATGCTGAAGCCGCCGCGCGAGAGTCTCAAACCAGCCGCCCGAGGGCAAGACATGGCCGATGTCGAGAACAGATGACGGTTGGTGTTCGGGATGCGGTTCGCGTGAGAAAGCGTTCGGCAGCGTTTCCCGCACCCACGGATTCGCTCCAAGCAACCGCTGCATCACTCCATCTTTGTCGAGGACGGGAACGGCAGACGCGATCCAATAGGCAAGATACGGATCCCCTTCCGGCAAGCGCAGCGAGGCGAGATCGAGCGCGCCCGCGGACGCAAAAAAACTGAAACAAAACGGATCCACCGAGCGCTCCCCGGGCCGCGCACCGAAAAGCGCAAACGGTAAGACACCCCACAGGCGCGCAGACCAGACCGCCCCGGGACGCGCCACCACAAAAATATCAATGTCGGAATTCGGGCGCGTGTGCCACCAAGCAAGCGTGTTCACGGCCGCGACCGCACGCACAAACGGGAGCGCCGCAAGCCAACGCGCCGCGCGTTTCAATTTTCCAAACTTCCGCGCGGCGTCCACAAACCGTTCACGGCGGAGCCGCATCTGCTCCGCGACTCCGGATGAACCTCGCAGAGCCACGAATCCATCCTGCGCATCCACGCGTTCACGGAGCCAGGCATCTTTTTCAAGAGCCTCATGCACCTCCGCAAACGTATACGTTCGGCCAGGCGACCAAAGCCATTTCCAAAGCTCAAAAATTGTAAGCGGATACTCAAAGACCGCAAACCAGCACAGGGTCCTTACGATCGCACGGTCGAGTTCGCTCGAAAACTCCATACCCCGTACTACAACCTCGACTTAATAAAATGTGTTTCTAGCCGTTTGGCAAGGAAATGGCGGTCCTGAATGGTTTGGAGATTTCTTTTCAGCATAAACATTCAGAAAATGTCGAGGTTGTAGTACGGGGCATACGAGCGCATCTTAACACACGGCCAAAATGCTCTTTGCATATCCTGTGTATAAAAATAGCCGAGACCGGAGATGCCTCTTTTCAGAGTTGTCTGCGAATGCAGACCGAAGAAAAGAGGTATCGAGGATCTCGGCTATTTTACAGCGAATCACGCCGGCTTCACTTTTTTGTGAAAGACGAAAAATTGCTGGACAATCGAAATTGCATTGATCGCCACCCAGTAGAGCGTGAGACCGGCTGGGAGCGAGG